>JBAUCK010000067.1:0-19625 GCA_049677525.1 Xanthobacteraceae bacterium | reverse complement strand
GATCTCTGGTATCCACAACCAGAACGCGTTTGTCTTTCCAGACCGTAGTTCCGATGGTTAGCGTTGCCTGTCCCCAGCGGCCATCTGACACAAATCCGGTTCCCTTTCGAGGCGGGGCGGCGCAACGGCTTGCATCGGCTGTCCCGGGAAACCCGGCGCGCCCGGCGCACCGCCGTTAACGCCCGGCGCATTCGGATCGCCCGGCACCGCCGGCGCCTGTTTGGCGTCGGGGCCGGCATAGGTCGCTTCGAGATCGATAATGTCGCGGAGGAACACCTTTCCTTCGTTCAATTCGTCGCGCCAGATGATGACGGCTTGGAAGGTCAGCGGGCTTTCGCACAGGCCCGCGATCATGGCCTCGCGGCCGGCCTCGATGCGCTTGGCGATAGCGATTTCGCCCTCGCGCGAGAGAAGCTCGACCGATCCCATTTCCCGCAGATACATGCGCACCGGGTCGTCGGTCCGCTCGGCCGGCTCCTTGGCCTCGGACTTGGCGAGCGGCTTGGCGGTGACTTCGACGATCTCGCCGGATTCCGATTCTTCTTCCTCGGGTTCCTCGCGGCCTTCCTCGTCGTCGTTCTCGGCTTCCTCGTTCTCGACGACGTTGATGCCCATCTCGTTCATCATCGCCAGAATGTCTTCGATCTTCTCCGAGGTGACTTCCTCGGACGGCATCACGGCATTGAGCTGTTCGTAAGTGACGTAGCCGCGCTTCTTCGCCGACTTGATCATCTTCTTGACGGCGGCGTCGGAGAGATCGAGCAGCGGCAGTGGAGCGTCCGGCGTTTCCGGGGCGTCCTTCTCGGGGGTATCGGAATCCTTCGGCGGGGCCGCCCTGGCTTTGACTGGAACCGTTTTGGTGGCCGCGCTCTTGCTTGCCATAATTCTCTTCTCCAACTGCCCGACTATTGCGCGCTTCCGTCAGCGCGGTCCGGGTTTCATGGTCCCCTACCCTATGGCGTGTGAATCGATACGCCTTGCTCGAACCAGACGCTCGGACCGGACCAAGCCCGAACGCTCAAGCCCAAATCCCCATCAGTCCTTGTTGTTGGACCACTAGCCTCGTCCGCTGGGGTGTTTCCTAGCGGATGGGCGCATGGCCGAAAAGGGCCGTGCCGGCAGGGGGATATCCCCGGCCGACACCGCCCGAATCGAAGCCAAATGTGTCGGAACTCCGTTAAGCTCCGACTAACCCTAAAAACCGGCGAGAGCGACCTCTTATTCCCTCAACCGGCCGTCGTCCAGCACAGCACAGGGTAACGCCGAAATCCCGTCCCGGTGTCTCGGGCCGGAATGACGCGGGCGCTACTCCGTTACTCCCGCACGCTGTTACAGCGATTTCTCGGCCCGGCCCGATGACGCACCAAAGCCCTCGATCAGGGCTTCGGTTCCCTCCAGCGTGGACAGCCTGGATTTGACGTCGCGAAGCCGCGCATAGTTTGTCTCGGTCGTATCCTGCCCGAGCGCAGCCTCCGCGTCTCTCAGCTCCCTAGTTAGGGAATGCCATTGCGTATGCAAGGCAAGAAGCTGCTTCCAGGTCAGCAAAGCATCGGATTCTGCTGCGTCCGGCCCTGCCCCCCAGACCGATCGCGTGGTGATGGTGCGGCCGATTCGGTCGAGGAGTTCGGTGAAGCCCCGCTTGCCGAGTTCGGCCGCGAGCGCCACCCGCTCGGCCACGCTGGCATGTTTGGGGTCCTGCCCTGAATTGTGCACGAAATCGTCGGCGAAATGGTGGGCGAAGACGTCAATCAGCGCGCCTTTGAGCTTTTGAGTGTCGGTATGGCGGAATTCCGCGGCGGCGAATTCCTCAAGGTGATCGTGCAGCAGCCTAGGATAATTTATCGCGGTCAGCAGGATCAGCGCCTCGCGGCGCGGGATCGCGGCGCGATGGCCGCGATGCAGCGGACTTACGGCGAGATTCGGGCTTGCCGCGACATAGGCCTCGTCTTGATGACCAAGTTGTAAGGCGCCGAACCGAGTAGCAGCAGCGCCGCGCCGGCCGCTTTCGCCGAAGCTTCTTTGGCCAAAGTCTCTCTGGCCGAAAGATTTCTGGCCGAAAGACCTCTGATTGTAGCCACCAGGACGCGACGAAACATTGATCGGCGCGAACAGCTGGCGCAGCCGTCCGGAAAAATCCTGTCGATAGTAGCGACGCACCGTTTCGTCGGCGATGCTTGCCGTTACTTCGTTGATGCGCGCTTCGAACGCGGCGCGGCGCTCGGGCGTATCGAACGGGCCGGCCTCGCTTTCGCGCGTCCACAGCATCTGCGCCAGCGGCCGGGCGCCGCCGAGCACGTCGTCGATGGCGTCGCGCCCGCCGGAGCGGGCGAGATCGTCGGGATCCTGTCCGTCGGGAAGGCTTGCGAATTTGACGCTCTTGCCGGGCTTGAGGAACGGCAGCGCCAGATCGACCGCGCGATAGGCCGCGCGTCGCCCGGCGCCGTCGCCGTCAAAACACAGGATCGGCTCGTCGGCCAGCCGCCACATCAAGCCGAGTTGATCCGCCGTCAGCGCGGTGCCGAGCGGCGCCACCGTCGCCTCGAAGCCGGCGGTGACCATGGCGATGACATCGACATAGCCTTCAACCGCGATGACCGGCGCCCCGTCATGCGCGGCCTTGCGCGCGGCGGCGATGTTGTAGAGCGTTCCGCCTTTGTGAAAGAGCGGCGTCTCCGGCGAGTTCAGATATTTCGCCGCGACTTCTTTCTCGAGCGCACGGCCGCCGAAAGCGATAACGCGGCCGCGCCAATCGCTGATCGGAAACATCACGCGGTCGCGGAAACGATCATAAGGAACCGAAATATCTTCGCCGGCAACGAGGAGACCAGCCTCGATCATATCTTCGACTGGGATTTTCGCCGCGCCGAGATGCTCTTTCAGAGCATATTGATCGGGCGCCGCATAGCCGAGCCGGAATTTCAGTTGCGTCGAAGCCGAAAGCCCGCGATCGAGCAGATAACCGCGACCGCGGGCGCCTTGTCTCGACGCAAGCGTCGATTGGAAGAACACTGCAGCGAGTTCGACAATGTCGTGGAGCGTCTTCCGGCGCTCCTCCTGCGCCTGTGCCTCGCGCGTCATCACCGGGAGCGGCACGCCCGCCTGGCCCGCCAGCCGCTCGACGGCTTCGGGAAAGCTCATGCCCTCCGTGAGCATCAGAAAGTCGAAAATGTTGCCGTTCTTGCCCGAGGAGAAGTCGAACCACATCGCCTTCTGGTCATTGACGAAGAACGACGGCGTCTTTTCCTGGTTGAAAGGCGACAGCCCTTTCCACTCCCGACCCGCTTTGCGCAATTTCACGCGCCGGCCCACGACTTCCGAAACCGGAAGCCGCGCGCGCAGCTCATCGAGAAATTGCGGCGTGAATCGCATGGTGATTCGCAAGGGTAACGGGGCGGTGGCGCGAAGATAGGGCCGCCCGCTCAGGTCGCAAGCCCGGCGCGGCTTGTCCCGGTTATCCACAGCCGAATTTAGGCCTTTTCGCCCCTGCTGTTCCGATTGGGTCGGCTTTTAGGAATTGGCTTCTTCGCCCGCCGCCGCTTGCGCTGCCGGACCGGCGCAACTTCCGAGGCGGTCGCATCATAGGTACGGCGTTCCGGCGCCGGCTCGCAGCCCTCGAAATCGTATTCGTCGAACACGGCTTCCATCACCGCATAAGGCGGGCCGTTATACCAGCTCGGATCGTCGTCGTGATTGAGCCTGATCGCGGCAATGGTGCGCTTGCCGAGATCGGTGCAGGCGCCAGCGGCCGGCCCCGGTCAGAAACTCGCAACCGATCTGAAAGTCCGTGCGCTTCATCGGCGGTAGATTGCCGCTCCAGATTTGCACCACGGACTTTCGTTTTTGTTTGCACCTGGCTTTTCGCTTTTTTGCCATCGCCCGCTTTGTTGCAGAGCCGCGCCGCGATGGGAACGCTCAAATACCAACGGTCAATTGCAAACGATCAGTTGGCGTCGCTCAATTTCGGGCCCATCAATTTTCAGGCCCCATCCCGGCCTGCTTGACCACCTGCTCCGCCACCGCGCGGTCCTCTTCGATCTGTTTGGCGAAACCGTCGGGCGTGTCGGTGGCGCCGACAAGGCTCCTGTCCGTCAATTGCTTCTGCGCAAAATCCGGATCGGCGACGATCGCGGCGACTTCCTTGGCGATGCGGTCGACGATCGGCCGTGGCGTGCCGGCCGGCGCGAACAGTCCGTACCAGCCGCGCGATGGCGGGCCGTTATAGCCGATCTCCTTCAAGGTCGGCACTTTGGGGAAGTTCGGCGAGTGGATGTTGTTGAGCATCACCAGCGAAGTCATGGTGCCGGCCTTGATCTGGCCGATGACATTGCCCTCGCCGAACAAGCCGATCGGCGTCGAGCCGCTCAAGATCGAATTCACCGCCTCGCCGCCGCCCTTGAACGGCACCCGCACCCAGTCCGCGCCGCGCTCCCTCTTCAGCGTTTCCATAAAGAGCACCATCGGCGCGCCGGGCGTCGTATAGGACAAAGTGCCGGATCGTGCCTTTGACAGCGCGACAAGCTCGTCGACGTTCTTCACTTTCAGATCGGAATTGACCACGAGCACATGCAGCAGATCGAACAATTTGGTGATCGGCTGCAAGCCGTGCACCGGGTCGAACGGCATGTCCTTGATCAAGAACTGATTGTAGATCATCGGATCGGCATTGATGATGCAGATCGTGTAGCCGTCCGGCGCGGCGTCCTGGCAGGCGCGGGCGCCGACATTCTGCATGCCGCCCGGCCGGTTCTCGATCACGAGCGGCTTGCCGAGTTTTGGCCCGAGCTTTTCCGCGAGCGCGCGCATGAAGACGTCGCTGATGCCGCCCGGGCTTGTCGTCGTCAGCACGCGGATCGGACGATCCGGCCAATCGTCCGCCGCGGCGCCGAACACGGGCGCGAGCAAGGCAATGCAAGCTGCGATCAAAAACCAGGATATGCGGCGCACGGACGTTCTCCCTTTTGCTATTGGCGGCGAGCTTAGCATTCGCCGCGCTTTGAGACGCTTTGGTTGAGCTGCGGTGCTTTGTCCCGTTGTTTAATTCACCCGATCGCCGTCGGCGGTGAAGCCGAACAGCCGTTGCACCCGATAGTAGCGTGCCGAGCGCGGCTGCGTGATGCCCCATTGATCGGACCGGCCGGGCGCATATTTCCAGTAGCTCGACGGCCGCGGCTGGTAGCTGTCGTCTATCTGCAGCACCTCGGCGGCGTATTCGAGCGGCACTTCGTCGGGCCCGCAAAAATAGGCGAAGACATTATCGCCCGGCCCATGGCGGCCGGGGCCCCATTCGATCGGATAGCCGTTGTCCTTCATCCGTCCCATGCCGCGCATCACTGAATCGAATCCCGGCATTTCGAATGCGACGTGATTGAGCGTGGGCAGACTGGTCTTCGCCAAGACGATCGAGGAGTGGTCGGTATTGTCGCAATGCAGGAACCATAGCGGCGCATTGTCATCGACGACACGGAAGCCCAAAGCTGCTGTGAAAAATTTCAGGGTGGCGTCGAAATCGCGCGTGTTGAGATTGACATGCACGATCTTGCGC
This sequence comes from Xanthobacteraceae bacterium, assembly GCA_049677525.1. Classification (GTDB taxonomy): domain Bacteria; phylum Pseudomonadota; class Alphaproteobacteria; order Rhizobiales; family Xanthobacteraceae; genus BOG-931. The sequence goes on along the minus strand of JBAUCK010000067.1, from coordinate 14,083 downwards.
GGCCGGTCCGGCTCATCCGCGGTCGCAGCGTGATCTGAGGCCTCGCAGACAAAAGCGAGATTGCGGCCGTCGGGATCCTTGCAGCCAAAGCCGTAACCGCCGCCGCCGAGCGCCACTGGACCAGGCGTGCTCGGCTTACCGCCCGCCGCCGCCACCGCCTTTTGCAGCGCGTCGATGGCTTTGCGGTCGGCGACGTCGAACACGAGGCGGAGCACTGCAGGCTGCGCACCAATATGCAGACCGAGGAGATGGTGATAGCCGGCCGTGCCGCGGAAAAAGCGCGCGGCGTTTCGCACCTCGACCGGCTTTAGCATCCATACGTTTTCGTAAAAGCGCGAGGCCTCCTCGATATTGGTGGCGGCAAGCTCGACGCTGCGCACGCCGCGAATGAGACAAGACGACATTTCGGTTTCTTCCCTATTCCAACTTCAGGCAATTGAGCGCGCAAAATGACGCTGCGGGCGAGACTAAAGGCCGCGCAGAATGTCCGCTTTCGCCGTCGATGGCAATTGGCCGCCGGACCGAGGATCGCGGTCACACAGGCGCAATAAGCTGCAATTTTCCAAGGATATAGAGCCGATGAATTTCGTTCAGCTATTCACTTTTTTGTTCGCGGCGCCGACTTTCGAATCCGAAGATCTCGAAGGCTTGCGCATGCAACAGATCATCGCCGCCGTTCAGCACTGCACCAGTCGTGCGGATTTAAAGAAGTCGGCTATCTGCCGCCGGCCGATTATAAATTCGGGCACCGGATCAATGTCGTCATGGTGCAGCGCTCGCTCGGCGCCCGGCGGCACGACGCCGCCGGATGTATGGCTCTCGGCCGACCACGGCATGTAGTGACGCGCCATTTGCTCGCGCCCCCGATTATCGGCTCACAGATCGAACCCGCGACGGCGTTCGATCGCGCGGTCGCAATAGACAGGCCGTGGCGCAAAGCGCATCTGCGCCTTTTCCATGTGCGCCGCATAGAGGCGCTGCAGCGCCGTCATAAACAACGGTCCGATCTTGCCGATAGCCAGTGCGGCGGCCCCACCGAGCGTTGATCTGTCTGTCATGATTTGTCTCCTGAAGGCAAAGCAATGCGATGCCCAGAGCGGCTTTTCAGCTCCGGCATTTTGTTGGAACACGATCTTTTCTGGAAAAACCGTCTTCAGCCTTCAGATCACGCCGAAGAGCAGACTATTCCCGGATCATGCGGTAGACGGTAAATATTCAGCCGGTCCCGCGATTTAACCGCAGGATCGGCGAACAGACTGTTCAACAATGTGAAACAATCGCTTCGGCGCCGGAACGCCGGGCGGCGCGATTAGAGCGCAATCGTTTTAGATTGAACCGTTTGTCGCTCTGGGATTTTGATCGAGGATGATTTTTTCGGAAAACCGGCTTCCACTTTTCCGAATCATGCTCTAGCCGCCGCCCAGCATTTTCTTCACCAGCGCGCCGGCTTTGCCGAAATCCATCTGGCCGGAGAAGCGCTGTTTCAACGCCGCCATGGTGCGGCCCATATCCTTCAGCGTTGCGGCCTCGAGTTCCTTGATCAGCGCCGAGATCGCGGAAGCCGCCTCAATGTCCGACATCTGCTTGGGCAGATATTTGGTGATGATATCGATCTCGCCGCGCTCCTTGGCGGCGAGATCGCTGCGGCCAGCCTTCTCGTAAATATCGAGCGATTCCCGACGCTGCTTCACCATTTTCTGCATGACGTCGACGATTTCGGCATCGCCGAGCTTGACGCGTTCGGCGCCACTCGTCTCGCGCGCCAGGATGGCGGCATTGATCAGGCGCAGCGTCGAAACCCGCAATTCCTCGCGGGCCTTCATCGCTTCCTTGGTGTCGTTGCTGATGGTTTCGCGCAGCACGTCAAACCTCGCTCTATTGGAAAATCGCTATTGAAACCCGATCCGCCGGTCCGGCGCGGACGCGAAAATACGGCCTTTTGCCGAATTATTCACTTGGCCTTTCACTTCTACCTTTGCCGCTTTGACGCGGCGGTAAGTGCGGTCTATCTAGGCCGCTCATGAGCCATGAACAAGACGAATCCGGCTGGTCGGAACCCGCTTCGACCGCGGTGTTGGTCCTCGCCGACGGCACGGTGCTCGAAGGTTTCGGGCTCGGCGCCACCGGCCACGCCGTGGGTGAAGTCTGTTTCAACACGGCGATGAGCGGCTATCAGGAGGTGCTCACCGATCCCTCCTATGCCGGGCAGATCATCACCTTCACTTTTCCCCATATCGGCAATGTCGGCACTAACGACGAGGACATCGAGACCGTCAATCTCGCGGCGACGCCCGGCGCGCGCGGCGTGGTGCTGCATTCCGCCATCACCCAGCCGTCGAATTATCGCGCCACGCGCAATCTCGATGCTTGGCTGAAGAGCCGCGGCGTCGTCGGGCTTGCTGGCATCGATACCCGCGCGCTGACAGCGCTCATTCGCGAAAAAGGCATGCCGAATGCCGTCATCGCGCACGAGCCGTCGGGACGATTCGATTTGGACGTGCTCAAGCGCGAGGCGAAGGCGTGGCCGGGCCTGGTCGGCATGGACCTCGTGCCGATGGTGACGACAGGCCAGCGGTTCACCTGGGACGAGACGCCCTGGCAATGGGACAAAGGTTACGGCCGACAGACCGAGACCGAATTTCACGTCGTCGCCATCGACTACGGCATCAAGCGCAACCTTTTGCGCCAGCTCGCCGGCCATAAATGCAAGGTCACCGTCGTGCCGGCGACGACTTCGGCCGCGGACATAATGGCGCTGAAGCCCGACGGCATTTTCCTCTCCAACGGCCCAGGCGATCCGGCGGCGACCGGCGAATATGCCGTGCCCGTGATCCGCGCGCTGATCGAGAAGAAGCCGACCTTCGGTATTTGTCTCGGCCATCAGATGCTGGCGCTCGCCGTCGGCGCCAAGACCATGAAAATGCATCAGGGCCATCACGGCGCCAATCATCCGGTGAAGGACCTCACCACCGGCAAGGTCGAAATCACCTCGATGAATCACGGCTTTGCGGTCGACCGCGCGACGCTGCCGGCCAATGCGGTGGAGACCCACGTCTCGCTGTTCGACGGGTCCAATTGCGGCATCGCGCTCAAGGACAAGCCGGTGTTCTCGGTGCAATACCATCCGGAAGCTTCACCGGGTCCGCGCGATAGTCACATTTTATTTGACCGATTTTTAGGCTTGATGCGCAAAGCCAAATGACGGACCCAGGCGAGCGGGCCGGGAACAGCAAACGTCCCGAAACCGGACCCAACCCCGCCCAAAAGCCTCCTGGCGTTAGAAATTCTCAACCCAATGCCGTGTAAAACGGCCGGGATCGCCGGTGCGTTGTTAAGACGCCCGGCGTTGATGGCGTTGCGATGTATCTGGCAATGAATCCAACCGACCCCGTCACCCATACATTCGCCGATGACGGCCGGATTCCGAACAATCCGAAGCTGCCGCTCGTGCTCTACCGCGGCTACATCGATCTCGCCGGAACGCCCTACCCCGAAGAACTGGTCGAAAAGACCTTCACGGCCAATGGCTGGGGCGACATGTGGCGCAACGACAGCGTCTATGTCTATCCGCACTATCACTCGACCATCCACGAAGCGATGGCGGTGGCGCGCGGCCGCGCCACGGTGCGCTTCGGCGGCGAGAGCGGCCAAGTGATCGATATCAGGCCGGGCGACGTTGTCATCCTGCCGGCTGGCACCGGCCATCAGGGCCTGTTCGCGAGCCCCGGACTTTTGGTCATCGGCACCTATCCGCCGAACGGCGCCTATAATCTCTGCCGCGCCACCAAAGGAGAACGCATCAAAGCGATTCGTGAAATCCCCGATGTGCCGCCGCCACAAACCGATCCGGTGTTCGGCCCGCAGGGTCCGCTGGTGAGCCTGTGGCGGCCGTAAGCTATTTCACGGCTTAATCTGCAGGTGAAACTCGTTGACGACGTCGGTGTAGCGCTTGAGATCGTCCAGCATGAATTTGGCGTAAGCCGCCGTACCCTTCTCCGCCATGTGGATGCCGAGCGTCTTCATCCGCTCCGCCATGTCCGGCGCGCGCAAGACTTTGGCGATCGCTGCTTGCAGCTTGGCGACGATGGCCGGCGACACCCCCGCGGAGGACTGTAAGCCCAGCATGGTCGCGACATCGAAATCTTTGTAGCCGAGCTCGGCACAGGTCGGCACGTCGGGCAGCGACACGTCGCGCTGCAAGACCGAGATGCACAGCGCGCGCAATTTTCCGGTCTGGATCAAAGACAGCACATTGGAAATTCCCGACCAGCCGGAATCGACCTCGCCGGTGAGAAGCGCGTTCACCAGTCCGGTGCCGCCGCGATAGGGCACGTGCAGCAATTGGATGCCGGCCTGCTTCTCGAAAATGACCATCGTGAGCTGGTGGATCGATCCGGTGCCGGCGGACCCGAAACTCATGGCATTGGGTTTTGACCTGGCGAGCGCAACGAATTCGGCAAGCGTATTGGCCGGGACCGACGGCTTGACCACCAGCACGGTCGGCAGCGACGCCAGCGCCGTAATCGGAGTGAAGTCTTTCAGCGTATATTTCACGTCGGGATTCATCGCGACATTGATGGCCAGCGCCCCGGTATCGTTGAGCGACAGCGTGTAGCCGTCAGGCGGCGCCGCCACGGTCTGATTGGCCGCGATCACACCGCCGACGCCCGGCACGTCTTCGACAACGAAGGGATTGTTGAACACTTCGCTGAGTTTTGCGGACAGAAGCCGCGCGATCACATCCGGATTGCCGCCGGGCGCCGACGCGGCAAGCATCCGCACCGGCCGGCTCGGATAGCTCGCCGCGTCGTCAGCTAGCGCCGCAAAGACGAGCGTCGCGACAAAGAGCACGGCCGCGCTCGATAGACGTGCGATTTTCCCAGGAACCATTCTCTCCCCCCAATATCTTGTTGTGTTCGTTCAGATCGCCGCGCTCAGGTCGCGCCCCAAATCTCGCGCGCCAGATCGCAGACGAGTTCGAGCTTGCGCCGCTGCGCCTCCGGCGTCACCGGATTGCCGGTATCAACGCTGGCGAAGCCGCATTGCGGGCTGACGGCGAGCCGCTCCACGGCGACAAACTTTGTCGCGTCGTCGAGCCGCTGGCGCAACGCGGCCTCGTCCTCAAGCTGCGGCACTTTGGTCGAGATCAGTCCGAGCACCACCATCTTGTGATTCGGCACAAAGCGAAGCGGCGTAAAATTGCCCGCTCTCGGGCTGTCGTATTCGAGGAAGTAAAACGGAATGTCGAGGGCGTTGAACAGCCGCTCCGCGACGTCCTCATAACTGCCTTCGGAGTGCCAATGGCCGCCGCGATTGCCGCGGCACAGATGCATGCCGACGCGCATTGCGGCGGGCGCCGCGCGCAGAACGCGGTTGGTGACGGCGATATAGGTGTCGATCAGCTTGCTCCAGTCGTCGCCGCGCGCAGCAAGCATGGCTTGGACGTCGGGATCGCCGAATTTGGCAAAGGCCGTCTCGTCGATCTGCACGTAATGGCAGCCGGCATCCGCCAGCGCCCGAAGCTCCTTGGTGAACGCGTCCACCATATCGGACCAGAACAGATCCATATCCTCATAGGCGCTGGCGAGGACGGCGGCATTGCCGCCGCGGAAATGCAGCGCGCAGGGGCCCGGAATGGTGATCTTCGGCACGCTATTTGAATTCGCTTTCAGGAACGCGACGTCGCCGCCATTGATCGGATGGGTCCATTGCACGCGGCTCTTGATCAGCGCCGTCGGCTGCGCGCCGCGGCTGCCTTTGCCGTCTTCAGCGCCTTTGGCATCGGTCCCGCTGATCGTGTCGATCGAGAGATCGCCAAGCTCGCGATAAAAGAAGCTGTGATAGGAGCGGCGGCGAAATTCGCCGTCGGTGACGAATTTGAAGCCAAGCTCTTCCTGGAGCACAATGGCGCCGCGGATGGCCTTGTCTTCGGCCGCCGTGAGCGCCGCTTGGTCGATCTCGCCGCGCGCGAAGCAAGTGCGCGCAGCCATCAGTTCGGCCGGCCGCAGCAGGCTGCCGATATGCTCAGCGCGGAACGGCGGCTTGGCCACGGGCTTTGACGCACTGACATTGGCGCGAACGTTCATGGCGTGACGCTCCCTGGTTTTTGATCTTGGACTTTATCGGTCTTGTTTTTATCGATCTGGCACCCAACTCTCGACGAAGAAGGCGAGGTGTCAACGGCCGCGGCGACATCGCAGAAATGCCGGCCGGCGCGGCTGTTTACAGGTGGGGCGGCTGCCCTTCCATCCCCGTCGAATCTGGTCTAAGACCCCTTCGCGCGGGGGCAAGGCTCAGCCTGGCGTGCGTTCAGCAAAAGTGGGCACCGGTTTTGCGTCCGAACCACGCTCACTATAAGTAGCACTTTCGAAGAAAGCGCGGGGCGCCGCCTTCGGGCGCTCTTTTTATATCTGACACCCGAGTACGATGCCGAAGCGGACCGACATTTCCTCGATCCTGATCATTGGTGCGGGGCCGATTGTCATCGGCCAGGCCTGCGAATTCGACTATTCCGGCACACAGGCCTGCAAGGCGCTCAAGAAAGAAGGCTATCGCGTCGTCCTGGTCAATTCCAATCCGGCCACGATCATGACCGATCCGGAATTGGCGGACGCGACCTATATCGAGCCGATCACGCCCGAGATCGTCGCCAAGATCATCGCCAAGGAACGCAACGTCCTGCCCGGCGGCTTCGCGCTGTTGCCCACCATGGGTGGGCAGACCGCGCTGAACACGGCGTTGTCGCTGCGCAAGATGGGCGTGCTCGATAAATACGACGTGACCATGATCGGCGCCACCGCCGACGCCATCGACAAGGCCGAAGACAGAAAGCTGTTTCACGAGGCGATGACCAAGATCGGTCTGTCGACGCCACGCTCGCATCAGATCAAGACTTTGATCCAGGCGCTGGAAGCGCTCGACGATATCGGGCTGCCGGCGATCATCCGGCCGTCGTTCACGCTCGGCGGCACCGGCGGCGGCATCGCTTACAACAAGGCCGAGTTCATCGAGATCGTCGAAGGCGGCATCGACGCCTCACCCACCTCCGAAGTGCTGATCGAGGAATCCGTGCTCGGCTGGAAAGAGTACGAGATGGAGGTGGTGCGCGATAAGAATGACAATTGCATCATCATCTGCTCGATCGAGAACATCGATCCGATGGGCGTGCATACCGGCGACTCGATCACGGTGGCGCCGGCGCTGACCTTGACCGACAAGGAATATCAGATCATGCGCGACGCCTCGATCGCGGTGCTGCGCGAGATCGGGGTGGAGACCGGCGGCTCCAATGTGCAATTCGCCGTTAATCCGGCCGACGGGCGGCTGGTCATCATCGAGATGAATCCGCGGGTGTCGCGCTCCTCGGCGCTGGCCTCGAAGGCGACCGGTTTCCCGATCGCCAAGGTCGCCGCCAAGCTCGCGGTCGGCTACACGCTCGATGAGATCGCCAACGATATAACGGGCGGAGCGACGCCGGCCTCGTTCGAGCCGACCATCGATTACGTCGTCACAAAAGTACCGCGCTTTGCCTTCGAGAAATTCCCCGGCGCCGAACAGGTGCTGACCACGTCGATGAAATCGGTCGGCGAGGCCATGGCCATCGGCCGCACTTTCCAGGAGAGCCTGCAGAAGGCGCTGCGCTCGCTCGAAACCGGGCTCAGCGGTCTCGATGAAATTGTCATCCCGGGCCTCGACCAAGGCGACGACAAGAATGCGATCCGCGCTGCTTTGGGTACGCCGTCGCCCGACCGCCTGTTGAATGTCGCGCAGGCGATGCGGCTAGGCATGAGCGACGCCGACATTCACACCGCCTGCCGGATCGATCCGTGGTTTCTCGAACAGATCCGCGACATTATCGACATGGAAGCTGCGATCCGCGCCAAGAGCCTGCCGACGACGGCGAGCGCATTGCGCCGCCTGAAAGCGATGGGCTTCTCCGACGCGCGGCTCGGCCAGCTCGCGGAGCTTACGACCGAGGAGGTCTCGCAACGCCGCCGCGCGCTTAACGTTCGGCCGATCTTCAAGCGCATCGATACCTGCGCCGCCGAATTCGCTTCGCCGACCGCTTATATGTATTCGACCTATGAAGTGCCGTTCGCCGGCCGTGTCGTCGATGAGGCGGCGCCCTCGGACAAGAAGAAGGTCATCATCCTCGGCGGCGGCCCGAACCGCATCGGCCAAGGCATCGAATTCGATTATTGCTGCTGCCATGCCTGCTTCGCGCTGAAAGACGTCGGCTACGAAACGATCATGGTGAACTGCAATCCGGAGACGGTGTCGACGGATTACGACACCTCGGACCGGCTGTATTTCGAGCCGCTCACCGCCGAAGACGTCATCGAGATCATCGACACCGAGCGCAGCAACGGCACGCTACATGGCGTCATCGTACAGTTCGGCGGCCAGACCCCGCTGAAACTCGCCGAGGCGCTGGAGAAAGCGAAAGTGCCGATTCTGGGCACCTCGCCCGACGCCATCGATCTCGCCGAGGATCGCGATCGCTTCAAGCAATTGCTCGAGCAGCTCAAGCTGCGTCAGCCCAAGAGCGGCATTGCGACGAGCCCGCAAAAGGCGCGCGCTATCGCCGATTCGATCGGCTATCCGATCGTGATCCGTCCGTCCTATGTGCTCGGCGGCCGCGCCATGGAAATCGTGCATGACGGCCATCAGCTCGACCGCTATGTGGCGCGGCTCGCCTCGACGCTCGAAGGACCCTCGGAGATTGCGGTCTCCGACAAGCGGCCGCTCTTGATCGACCGTTATCTGACCGACGCCGTCGAGGTCGACGTCGATTGTCTTGCCGACGGCAAGGACAGTTATATCGCCGGCATCATGGAGCATATCGAGGAGGCCGGCATTCATTCCGGAGACTCTGCCTGCTCGCTGCCGCCGCATTCGCTTGATGCAAAGACCATCGGCGAACTCGAGCGGCAAACGCGCGAGCTCGCGCTGGCGCTCAAGGTCGGCGGGCTGATGAACGTGCAATATGCCATCAAGGACGGCGACATTTATGTGCTCGAGGTCAACCCGCGCGCCTCGCGCACGGTGCCTTTCGTCGCCAAAGTGGTCGGCATTGCCGCGGCGAAGATCGCAGCGCGCATCATGGCCGGCGAATCGCTTTCGAGCTTCAAGCTCAAACCGCAGGATTTCACGCCCGGCAACGCTAAACATATCGGTGTGAAGGAATCGGTATTCCCGTTCGCGCGTTTCGGCTCCGCCGTCGACACCGTGCTCGGCCCGGAAATGAAATCGACCGGCGAAGTTATGGGCATCGACCGCGACTACAATGTCGCCTTCGTCAAAAGCCAGCTCGGCGGCGGCTCGCGGCTGCCGAAGACCGGCACCGTTTTCGTCTCGGTCAAGGATGCCGACAAGTCGCGCATCCTTGAGGCGATGAGGCTCCTCGCTGAGCTCGGCTTCCGGATCACGGCGACCTCGGGCACCCAGCGTTATCTCACCGAGAACGGCGTCACCGCGATCCGCATCAACAAGGTCGCCGAAGGCCGGCCGCACATCGTCGATTCCATAAAAAACGGCGAAGTTCATCTGGTTTTCAACACGACCGAGGGGGCAACCGCGCTCAACGACAGCCGCTCGCTACGCCGTGCGGCCCTCTTGCATAAAGTGCCGTACTACACCACTCTCTCGGGGGCCGTCGCCGCAGCGCAGGGCATCAGGGCTTATCTCGGGGGCGACCTCGAGGTGTGTGCGCTGCAGAGCTATTTCGGGGCCGGGTCTGATCCAGCGTCGGAGCGGCCGCTGCGGCGGTCAGTGTAGAGACAGGGTTCGCAATCGCGTGGCCGAACAAGGCTTCGGCCCGCGGTTGGTTTTTGTCTTTGATGCGGTGGGTTTGCAGTCGCCAAAGTTTCAGTTGCGACTAAGGCCATTTGGGCCCGGCAAATCCACTAACTGCATCGATAACGAGGAGATGCGTCCGCTTGTTTGCGATTTTGAGGCTCGTCGCAACCGGATGCACGTGGGCATGGAGGTTTTAGGCCGATGGACAAGATCCCGATGACAGCGGCGGGCTATTCAGCCCTCGAGGCCGAGCTGAAACATTGCCAGCAGACCCAACGGCCGCGCATCATCCAGCAGATTGCCGACGCGCGCACCCATGGCGATCTCTCGGAGAACGCCGAATATCACGCCGCCAAGGAATCGCAGTCGCTCAACGAGGGCCGCATCGCCGAGCTGGAAGACAAGCTTGCACGCGCCGAAGTAATTGACGTCTCTAAACTTTCCGGAGAGACCATCACATTCGGCGCGACCGTGACGCTGATCGACGAGGACACCGAGAAAAAAGCGGTGTGGCAGATTGTCGGCGAGCCGGAGGCGGACGCCAAGAAGGGCAAGATTTCCATCACCTCGCCGCTCGCCCGCGCGCTCGTCGGGAAGAAGAAGGGCGCCCAGGTCGAGGTCGTCACGCCCGGCGGCGCCAAGGCCTATGAAGTGACGAAGGTGGAGTGGAAATAAAGCAGCGCTTGCGCTGCGGCTTTCACTGGGATCACCGAGATTTAATGCTGCCGGAATTTAAAGCCGTGCCCGCACTCGTCGCGGGCATCGCTGTTTTCGCAAACCGGCCATGTCGGGAGTGCCCGGTACGGTTGTAGAACGAAGTTCCCAACCCTTGGGTATATGGGGGTTGCATAACTTGCATAGCTCGCAGGAATCCTTACATAGAGATGCTGTCCTCGCGGGGCTCCAGGCGGGCCGAGCACCCTTGTTCGGGAGCCGCCCACCGTAACGATCGAGATAGCCGGTGTCGAACGCTACCCACGCCAAAGTCGTGATTATTGGTTCCGGTCCGGCTGGCTATACGGCGGCGATCTATGCGGCGCGCGCCATGCTCGATCCAATCCTGATCCAGGGCATCGCCGCCGGCGGCCAGCTCACGACTACGACGGATGTCGAGAACTATCCGGGCTTTGCCGACGTGATCCAGGGCCCCTGGCTCATGGAGCAGATGCAGAAGCAGGCCGAACATGTCGGCACCAAGCTCGTCACCGATCATGTTATCAAGCTTGATACCAAGCAGCGCCCGTTCCAGCTCGGATGCGATTCCGGCGACGTCTATTTCGCCGAAGCGGTGATTCTCGCGACCGGCGCGCAGGCGCGCTGGCTCGATTTGCCGTGCGAGCAGAAGTTCCGCGGCTACGGCGTCTCCGCCTGCGCCACCTGCGACGGCTTCTTCTATCGCAACAAGCAAGTGCTGGTGATCGGCGGCGGCAATACCGCGGTCGAGGAAGCTCTGTTCCTGACCAATTTCGCCTTCAAGGTGACGCTGGTGCACCGCCGCGACTCGCTGCGCGCCGAGAAGATCCTGCAGGAGCGCCTGTTCAAGCATCCCAAGATCGAGATCGTCTGGGACAGCGAGCTGCACGATATCAGCGGCCAGAACGATCCGCTCAAGGTCTCACATGCGCATCTGAGAAACGTCAAGACCGGCGCCATCACCGAACGCGCGGTCGACGGCATTTTCATCGCCATCGGCCATTCGCCCTCGACCGAGCTTGTCGCCGGACAGGTCGAGACCAAAGCTTCCGGCTATATCAAGACCGCACCGCATTCGACCGCGACTTCCGTACCCGGGCTATTTGCCGCCGGCGATGTCGCCGACGATATCTATCGACAGGCTGTCACCGCCGCAGGGCTCGGATGCATGGCCGCGCTGGAAGCCGAACGCTTCCTGGCCGCAAAAGCAGCGCACCGCGCCGCGGCGGAATAGTGAACTCCCTCTCGCTCTTTGGCAGAGGGAAAAGGTTAGGCAATGGATTGGGATAAGCTGAAAGTCTTCCACGCCGCCGCTGAGGCCGGCAGTTTCACGCACGCCGGCGAACAGCTTGGGCTGTCGCAATCGGCGGTGTCGCGGCAGGTGAGCGCGCTCGAGCAGGAATTGACGGTCTCGCTGTTTCACCGCCATGCCCGCGGCCTGATCCTCACCGAGCAGGGCGAGATGCTCTATCGCACGGCGCACGACGTATTCATGAAGCTTGAGGCGGCGCGCGCCAAACTCACCGACAGCCGCGAACGGCCGAACGGCGATCTGCGGGTGACGACGACGCCGGGCATCGGCGTGCATTGGCTGACGCCGCGGCTCGGGGAATTCGTCGACCTGTTTCCCGAGGTCCACATCACGCTTCTGACCACCGACGAGGAACTCGACCTCGCCATGCGCGAGGCCGATGTCGCCATCCGGCTGCGCCAGCCGACCCAGCCCGACCTCATTCAGCGCAAGCTGTTCTCGGTGCATTTCCACGTCTACGCGTCGCCGGAATACCTGAAGAAATTCGGCACGCCGCGGACCTTCGAAGACCTCGATGCCCACCGCGTGCTGGTGCTTGGCGGCGGCAATGTGCCGGCCTATCTGCAGCGCTCGCGTTGGCTCGTCGAAGTGGCTCGCGACGGCAAGGGGCCGCGCACGCCGCTTCTAGTTATCAACAACATTCTCGGCGTTTTGCGCGCCTGCCAGCGTGGGCTCGGCATTGCCATGCTGCCTGACTATCTGGTCGAAGAAAACGGCGGGCTGGTGCAGCTGTTCGGTGAGGCCGATGCGATCGCGCTCGACGCCTATTTCGTCTATCCGGAAGAGCTCAAATCCGTCGCCCGCGTGCAGGCTTTCCGCGACTTTTTGGTCGCCAATGCGCAACGCTGGAATTTCTAGCGTATGTCCCGGAAAGGGGGCCGGTTTTCCGACAAGGACATGCGCAAAATTGAAAAGGCGCCTGCCCACATCGGCTTGTGACATACGGGTGAAAATGCTGCGCTGGAGCTGATTTGGCGCAGCAAGATCGTGTGGCATCACACCTTTTTTAGGACAATCTTGCAGAGCGCCAGCCTGCCGTAGCGCCTCGCGTCAAAGTGTGTCTCAGCAGCACTTTGCGATGACCGCATGGCTGACATGTTCCCCTTCTCGTTGTGTGACTGGGTCGAGAATCGCATACTGCGATTGTGCTGCTGTGCAGTCGGTTGCTGCCATCCTCCCAGATAGGCAACCGAAGTGCAGGCAGCTGTTCCCCTCTGGAAGGTGTCACTGGCGCCCCCACGCCAGAGTACTGAACCGGGCCCGCACGGGCCCGGTTTTCTTTTGTCTGCTGATCCGCGCGCCGGCCTAATTTGTCGCGCCGCGCGTGATGGGTTTTTCTCTATCGCGAACAATAATCGAACGTTCGGAAGCCGGAGCTTTCGAGTGCCGCGCTGGCCATTTGTCATTTAGGCGGTTTCCCGGTTTTGCTGGCGCAGGCCGTCGACGGCGGCGTAGAAGTGGGCGGATCAGCCGGAATTCAGTAAGGGTCAGCTTGTGAAAATCTCCATCCTCGACGACTACCACGACACCGTTCGTACGCTGCCGTGCTTCAGCAAGCTCAAGGGCTGCGATGTCACGATCTGGAACGATCATGTGCAGGACGTCGACAGGCTCACCGAGCGCCTCGCCGACGCTGAAGTCCTGGTGCTGATCCGCGAGCGTACCCAGATCCGGGCGCCGCTGCTCGAGCGGCTGCCCAAGCTGAAGCTCATCAGCCAACGCAGCGTCTATCCGCATATCGATGTCGATGCCTGCACCCGGCTCGGCATCATCCTGTCATCGAGCCAGCACCCGGGCACGCCCTCGCATGCGACGGCGGAATTTACCTGGGCGCTGGTGCTCGCGGCCATGCGGCAAATCCCGCAGCAGGCCACCGCGATGAAAGAAGGCAAATGGCAGATCGACGTCGGCACGACGCTGCGCGGCAGGACGCTCGGCATCTATGGCTATGGCCGGATCGGCGCCGTGGTCGCCTCCTATGGCCGTGCCTTCGGCATGAACGTCATTGCCTGGGCCCGCCCGGCATCGCTGGAAAAAGCGTGCGCCGACGGCGTTACGGCAGCGCCGAGCAAGGAAGCCTTCTTTGAAACCTGCGATGTGATGACGCTGCATATGCGGCTGGTCGAGGCGACGCGCCACATCGTCACCGCACAGGACTTGGCGCGCATGAAGCCGACCGCGCTTCTGGTCAATACCAGCCGCGCGCCGCTGATCGCGCCGGGTGCCTTGCTTGAGGCTCTGCAGAAGGGCCGGCCCGGCTTCGCCGCGGTCGACGTTTAC
>JBAUCK010000066.1:0-6934 GCA_049677525.1 Xanthobacteraceae bacterium | reverse complement strand
TTTGCGGCTCTGTTAAACTGTGGCGATCGCGGCGGTTGGCCTGCAAAAGTGGACTCTTTGCCTTAGTCACGAAGTGGCCGCAAGAATTGGGCAGAGATCAAACCCGACCTGGTGCGTGAGGCGAAGCCCCTTCGCCGCCGTTCACCGAAGGGGCACCAACGCTCGCTGCGTAACGTCGCTGCCGAGTTGGCGAAGCTGGGCCACTTCAACGAGCGCGGTGCGGTGTTCTCCGCGTCTTCGATCAAGTCGATGCTCGATAGCTGAGAAATCGCCCGACCGCAGCGCCAGGCGGCGAGCCGGTCGACCCCCTCCCGGTGCGGGTTCTTCTAATCACCGCTTTACCCCGCTGCAATAAAACACAGATGTGCTTTTTGTTGCGGGAAGAGCGCGTGTCTGTTGCGGTTGGCGGCCGGTTTTTGACAATGCCGCCGTCGCTCGTGGCGACCCACCGCGCGTTAGGGCACGAGTTAGGGCAGTCGCATTCAGCAGGCGATTATTAGTTAGCAACATCAAGATATTAGAACAAAGCAGTGGCGGAGAGAAAGGGATTCGAACCCTTGATACGGCTTTAGACCGTATAACGGTTTAGCAAACCGCCGCCTTCAGCCACTCGGCCACCTCTCCGAACGTGGAAATGCTTATAGTTTCGGCATTTATGCGTCAATTCAAAGTACCGCAATCGCGGCTATTAGGGCGAAAAAAGCGGCGGTATGACGTCATATTGCGTTAGCCGGGGATAGGGCGTCGCGTAAAGCGTGACGCCGCGGCGGATTGTGCGCCCGGCACGCCGTTGCAAACTGTGCGCCGGGACTTCGCTGTTGTCGCGACTCACGCATCGGCAGTGCTTTCCAGCCACGCTGAGTAATCGAAGGGCTCATGACGCGGAATTGGTTCGCGGTATTTCTCGTATTGTGCGCGGCGGTATTTGCATGAGCCGCACAAGAAGGATTGCACTTCGATCCGCCGCCGGTGATTCGTCTAGCGACACACCGACAATTGCATCGCCGTGCGGCCGCACGGCTCTACGAGCCGCCAATTTCAAGCAATGCCTGGCGCTAGATCTGCCGGCCTTCTTTGTCGTTTATCGCGCGGCGCCGAATTTCAGCGGCACGACGAGTTCGCGTTGTAGCGGCGGCGGCAAACAGACCCACATTTCCACGTCAATGTCGCAAACACGCCAAACTGCGGACAAGGGACTTAACAGGGCTGGTGGGGGAATCGATGAGTCCAACGTCCGGTTTTTGGCCGCGAGCTGGCGCGCCCGGCGCTACCGAGGATTCATGGCGACGGCGTACTGCTGTTTTTGAGGGATCCCGCAGTGTCGCCGCCTATAACTCTTAGGTATTTGATATTTAATAATAAATGGTGGCGCGCCGAACGCGCTCGCCACTGTCGTGTTGCGCAGCCAAGCAGCACCATTTGCGTGTTTTTTGCGCAACACCTTCCTGAAATCGGTCAAACTGGACTGTGACTTGGGCAGTTCTTCGTTGCGCGGAGGAACCCGTTGGTTAATGTGGTGGTGCGACAGGGGGGGGAACCCCAAGTCGACCCGTCTGGTGCTTTTCGGGACAGTGAGAAGACCGGGTGGTTTGGGGACCAAAGGGGACTTTCCAGGGGTGTATGCCACCCGACGGAGCGAACCCTCCCACGGCAACAACTGGAGGTTCAAAATGAAGATGGTGAAAAGCCTCCTCCTCGGATCCGCAGCGGGTTTAGTTGCGGTGACAGCAGGTCAGGCAGCCGATCTTCCCGTCAAGGCCAAGCCGGTCGAATACGTGAGGGTCTGCAGTCTATACGGGGCGGGATTCTATTATATGCCTGGTACTGATCTTTGCTTGAAGATCGGTGGCTGGGTTCGTGCTGAGGCGGGCTACGGATATAACGGCAACTTCGGCACCGGTCCGTTAAACAACATGGTTAACAACCGTAACACCAATAACTTGGTGTTCCGGGCGCGTGCCTACATCACGGCGGATGCCCGCGAGCAGACTGCCTACGGCACCGCGCGTGGCTATGTCGCTGTCGGTATCAGCACGAATACGACCGGCCTCGACACTGCGGCCAACCAGTTTAGCGCCAACCGCGCCTTCGTCCAGTTCGCTGGAATCACGGCCGGTGTCTCGCAGTCGTTCTACGACTATTACAGCGTACCGGCGACATCATACGGTGGCTACTTCCCGGCGTCCGACACCGGCGATCCGGGCTGGCTGGTGTTCGGCTACACCGCGCAACTCGGCGGCGGCTTGTCGGCGACGCTGTCGATGGAAGAGCGTCGCACGACGCAGATCATCGATGCTTCAGGGATTGGGTTAGGAATTGCTGCCAGTGCCGCTACCGGCAATATCACCGCCGGTGGGTTTACCACGACGATAGCTGGTGTAAGCGCCAATAACGGCGCCTATGGTGGCCAGCAGATCGGCGACGTCGTGGGCAATATCCGGCTCGACCAGGCCTGGGGCGGCGCGCAGATCATGGGCGCGTTGCACGAGAACAATGGCAGCTACTACAGCTCGCTTGCCGGTGGCGCCCCAAGCGCGGGCTTCGGTAACACTGGCCATCCCGGCGACAGCTGGGGTTGGGCAGCCGGCGCCGGCTTGCGGTTGAACTTCCCGATATTTGGCGCAGGCGACTATTTCCAGGCCCAGGCCAACTATACCGTAGGTGCCCTGCGCTACGCCTTCTTCAGCCCGAACTTCAACGCGAGCGTGACTAACGGCAGCCAGATGGCCTACGGCGTCTTGAGCGATTGCGTCTATGGTGGCACTGTACAAACAGCCACCACCACCGGGTGCAATGAGACGACCGCCTGGGGCTTCAATGCGGCCTACGAGCATCACTGGGACCCGGCCTGGCAGACCTCTCTCTTCGGTGGCTGGAGCGCGGTCTCGTATAACAACGAAGCCAACGCCATGCTCTGCTCAGGAGCCGGCTTTGGCACCGGCGCCGGCAGCCACGCTGTCGCCGATGCGGGCTGCAACAACGACTGGTCGGAGTGGTACATCGGCAGCCGAACTCAGTGGAACGTGACGAAGACGTTCTACATGGGTGTGGAAGCCATTTACGCCGATCTTCAGAGCGCATCTACGGGTACCGCGACACTGGGCGGCTTCAATGGTTGTACAACCACCACCGGCGCGGTTGGTTGCGGCGGCGGTGCTTTCCAGACCCAGTCAAGCGCGAGCACCTGGACGTTCCGCTTCCGTGCGCACAAGGACTTCCTGCCCTGATCGTCTGATCGAGGTCTAGAGTTCTGATGACCCGGCGGAGAGCCATCTCCGCCGGGTTTTTTATGGCGAAGCGCCGACATTGGCGCCGCAAGGATTAAGTCACGACGAGATTTTCCGGCGGCTGCGTTCTCCGGGTGACGACCGTGTTCGCGTAGATCACGAGCTTCTTGGCGCAAGCGATCAGAGCGGCATTGTCAGCTTTCCGCGCAAGGTTTAATCCGACAGACTGCGGCGGCCGGAGCAGTAATGGGCTGAGCGCTCTACAAAGCCCAACATTACTCGTCGGCACGGAACTCATCGAACTCCGCAGCCGGCGACCGACCCTCGGCACGCGCCCTCATGGACCGGGTTCCTATGGAGATTGATGCGCTCCAACGTGGTCTTTTGGCGCTCCGCGCCGGAAACTTCGACGACGCCGGGCGCCTGTTCAACGACGTTCTGCGTGTGCAGCCAAGACACGTCGGCGCCCTCAATTTGCTCGGTATCGTTCTCATTCAGCGCGGCAGATTTGTCGAAGCCGAGAATTATCTGCGCCTGGCGTTGCAGGAGAACGCGACGTCGGATGCGACGCTTTACAATTACGGCATCGTTCTTAAAGCCCTGAACAGGCCTGTCGAGGCCTTGCAGAGTTTCTCGCAAGCGTTGGCCATAAACCCTGCCGCGGCGGAAACCTGGAACAACCGTGGTACGGTGTTCAACGATTTGCGTCGTTACGACGAGGCCATTGGCGATTTCGCCAACGCGATCGAACTGCAGCCGCAATACGCGGAGGCCTTCTGCAACAAAGGCAAAGCGCTGGCGATCTGCAAGCGCCTGCACGAGGCATTGGCCGCGTTCGAAACAGCCACGGCGCTCAAACCCGATCTGACGGAGGCTTGGGTCGGGCATGGCGGCACGCTCGCCGATCTCAAACGTTACGAGGAGTCGCTCGCGGACTATGACCGCGCGGTGGCGTCCAATCCGGCCGTCGTCGAGGCCTGGCTCGGTCGCGGCAATGCGTTGGCCCGGCTTCGGCGCTATGACGATGCGCTGGTTTGCTACGACAAGGCGGTAACGCTTGATGCCAAATTAGCTGAGGCATGGCTGGGCCGCGGCAATGTCTTGACCGACCTCAGGCAATACGAGCACGCGTTGGCCGCTTTCAACAAAGCGCTGGTTGCAAAACCCGATCTGGGCGAGGCATGGCTCGGCCGCGGGAATGTCTTTGCAGATCTCGGCCGGTACGACGACGCCTTCGCCGCGTTCGATCGCGCGCTCGATCTGAGGGCAGATCTTGCCGAAACCTGGTCGAGTCGCGGTAACGTATTCACGAAACTCCAGCGTTATGACGAGGCATTTGCCGCTTACGACCGCGCAATGCGGCTTGACCCAGACCTTCCCTACGTGGCCGGTCTGCGTCTCAACGCCAAACTATATATGTCCGACTGGACCGACCTGGAAACCGACGTTGGCCAGCTTCTGGGAATGGTACGCGACGGAAAGCCGGCCAGTGTTCCCTTTGTCCTCGTCGCCATTCCGTCATCGCCCGCCGATCAGTTGCAATGCGCCAGGCGCTACGTGCAGGACCAGCCGGCGTTTCCGTATATTTGGCGCGGCGAGACCTATCGTCACGATCGTGTTCGCATTGCCTACCTCTCGAATAACTTCCATGAAAGCGCGATGGCCTATTTGCTGGCCGGCATGTTCGAACGGCACGACCGATCGCGATTCGAGGTGACCGCCATATCGTTCGGCCCCGAGCGCAATTCGCCGATGCGGCAACGGCTCAAGAACGCGTTCGAGCATTTCGTCGATGTTCACGGTAGTACCGACCAGGAGATCGCTGAACTCATACACCGCAGCGAAATCGATATTGCCGTCGATCTGATGGGTTTCACGGCCGATAATCGGCTCAATGTCATGGCGCGGCGCGCCGCTCCCATTCAGGTCAATTATATGGGCTATCCCGGAACGATGGGCGCCCCCTATATCGACTACATCATCGCCGATCGGACGGCCATACCCGAAGGCGACCGCACGTTCTATAGCGAGCAGGTCGTCTTCATGCCGGAGAGCTACTTCATTACCGACGATTGGCAATTGATTTCCGATCGCACGCCAACACGCGCCCAATGCGGTCTGCCGGACTCAGGATTCGTGTTCTGTTGTTTCAACAGCAACTACAAGATCACTCCAGCGATATTCGACCTATGGATGCGGTTGCTCGGCGCGGTCGACGGCAGTGTTTTATGGCTGCTGGAATCGAACCCGACCGCCATGGACAATTTGCGGCGGGAAGCGCGACAACGCGGCATCGCGCCGGAACGATTGATCTTTGCCGGCAAAATGCCGATCGCCGATCATTTGGCCCGCCATCGGCTGGCCGACCTGTGCATCGATACCTTGCCGTGTAACGCCCACACGACGGCGACTGATGCGCTTTGGGCGGGACTTCCCGTCGTCACATGCCTTGGCTCAACCTTGGCGGCGCGTGTCGCCGCGAGCCTGCTCCGGTCGGCCGGCTTGCCCGAACTCGTCGCTGAAACGATCAAAGACTATGAGGCTTTGGCACTCAAGCTTGCGCGCGATACCGCGCTTCTCGCATCGGTCAAGGCCAAGCTCGCCGGCAGTCGCGACGCTTGTCCCCTGTTCGATACCAGGCGATCGACCCGAGCCATGGAGGCCGCTTATATCCAGATGTGGGAACGCCATCAAAGCGGCAGTCCGGCAGCAAGCTTCGTGGTGTGCGATAGCGAAAGACGCGTTGAACGTCACGGTCCTTAACGTCACGGCCGAGCCTCGTCCCGGCCATCTACGTCTTTGCCTTTCAACTCGAGATGCCCCGGCCCGAGGCCGACCGACCACACGCCCAACCCCGGTGCTGGACGCCGGCTCGTGGATCCGGCTAAGTTTGTCGCGCGCTGCAAGCGCGCTACCCGCCAGCGCTCGGCTCCATCAGATTGTAGACCTTCGCGCGACTCACTATCCTTCGACGCTCACGCCGCTTCCCGGTCGGCGGACAAACCTCCCGGAGAAGTATTCTTGGCCGTCGTCACTGAGGTGTTCGAAGACTTCGCGGCGGCGCTGGCGGCCTGTCAACCAGGCTATCACGACCATGACATCGCAGACGTTATTGCTTACAAAACATCGCTTGCTGTCGATCATCGCCAGATTGCGCCCGAACAGGCGATCAATTCGATCCTGGCGCTCGGTATCTGCGCGGCTGACATGACCGATCGGCCGCTCAGAGTTTTAGATTTCGGCGGCGGCTGTGGCTTCCATTATTTCAGGGTGACTTTGGCGACACGGGCTCCATTGCGATGGGCCGTAGTGGAAACACCGGCCATGGCGGCAAGCGCCGCGAAACTCGCGAACGGACGCTTCGATGTCTTCACCACCATCGACGAGGCGTCCGCAGCCTTGGGCCAAATAGACCTCATTCATACGTCGAGCGCGATCCAATATGTGTCTGATCCGCTGGAGACGCTAAAATCGCTCGCGACACTGCGCGCCAGGTTTTTCGCACTCGTCCGCTTTCCTGTGTGGAACTCGCCGCGAGTCGTCGGGTTGCAAAAATCGCGACTGTCCGAAAATGGAATTGGTCCGATGCCGTCGCATATTGCCGACCGGCAGATTGCCTATCCGGTGACTTTCGTCAACTTCGACGAAATCGTTCGGACCCTTTCGGACTACGATTACGAAATCGCGATGTCTTTGGCCTCGCCGAG
>JBAUCK010000065.1:0-28176 GCA_049677525.1 Xanthobacteraceae bacterium | reverse complement strand
GCCGCGCATCAATCCGTTGTCGCGCTGCATCAGCTCGCCGAGTACCTGTTCGATCGGCACGCCGCGCGCGAGCGTGTGGGCATGGCCGCGATAGGTGCAGAACGACAGATCGCCGGGCTTCATGGCGGCAGCGCAGCCGGCGGCGACAGCCTCCTGGCCAAGCGACAGATGACTGGTGCCCTTCACCAGGTTCTGCAGAAACAGATCGAACGCGCGCTGCTCGGCCTCTCTGATTTCGACCTGGATGCGATACAACCGCAGCCGCGTCTCCTCGCCGATATCGTCATTGAGGCTTGCGTTCGGGGCGAGCGCGCGGTCTTCGAGCTTGGCCATGAATGAGTATCCGGAATATCCTTGGGACGACCCCCTTATATCCGGGGGAAGGCTGCAACTTAGCGCCAGTTGCGAAGCCGAGGCAATGTCATTCCCGGCAGCCCCAAAGACCCGGCGGCGCATGGTGAAGAGCCGCCTTCCGACGGCCGGAAAGTGGGCAAGGATTACTGCGATTTCACCCGCTCGGCCGCTTGCGCGCCGGGGCGCAAGTTCCTAGGTGACTGCTGGCTTGAATGGGTGACTATTATAGGCGCCGGAGACAGCGTCTGACACGATACCCGACGCGACCATAGCTGACACGAGCGCCTCATACGGGCGGGAGATTTCGATGAGCCAACAACCGGCCCAGCCGAGACTGGAATCGCGCAATCCGCAGGATTACGTCCATCGCTTCTTCGGCGGCCCGCCGCTCCAGGTGATCGGCCGGCTTATTCTGTTGTCGATCTTGGTCGGCGTTATTCTCGCCGCCATCGGGCTCGATCCGTGGAACATCATCGAGTCCGTCCAGCGGCTGCTGCAGCATGTTTGGGATCTGGGCTTCGACACCGTGCGCTGGCTGTGGCGCTATTTCCTGCTTGGCGCAGTGATCGTCGTACCGATCTGGCTGTTGACGCGGGTCGCTAAGACCCCGCACGGGCTCTGAATAGGCGACCTTAAACAAAAAGCGCGGGTTTTGGCCCGCGCTGCTTGCTTGTCGGCTGATGTGTCGACTGAGATGTCGGCTTATTCTTCCCTCGGGCCGCCCTGCGGTCCGCCATCGCCGGACACCGAGTGATCCATGGCGTGGTCGCGTGGGCCGTTGCCGCGATGCCGCCGGCGCCGGCGGTGCAGCGGAAAGCGGTCGGGCGCGCCGCCGTCATATCCATTCCCGTTCTGGCCATTTTGACCGTTGCCGCCTTGGCTGTGCTGCGCGGCAGGTTGCGGCTGGCCGCCGGTGATGAACGACGGCAAACGCTCGACGTCGCCATTGTTGTCCGGCTGAACGTGCTGCGGACGCTGCTGATAGTGTTGCTGCGGCGGCGGCGGCTGTTGCGGCTGAAACTGCTGCGGCTGGTGTTGCTGGTGCTGCTGCTCGCGCGGATAAAACGGCTGCGGCTGCGGCGCGAAGGGCTCGCCGCCCATTCCCGGCTGATCGCCCTCGCCGTCATCGTAGTCGTCATCCGACGCATTGCCACGCGCGTCGCCCTGTTGCTGATAATAGGGCTGCGTCTGGCGCAGCTGTTCCTGCGCGGCGGCAATCAGGCGAAAATAATGTTCCGCATGCTGATAATAATTTTCGGAGGCGATGGGATCGCCGGAACTTTGCGCGTCGCGCGCGAGCTGAAGATATTTCTCGGCGATGTGAGAGGCGGTCCCGCGAATTTTCACGTCCTGCCCGTCGGACTCGTACATTCGCGACAGTGGATTCTGATGATGCCCACCACCCTTACGGTTACGACCGCGCATGCGCTTATTTTGACCGTTTCTCATGGCTTGCTGTTCCGCAATCCCCTTGACTTGCAACGGCACTGACGCCGCTGCTTCTCTTCACCAGATTTCAAATCGCGGTCCATTCCGAAAGCGGAATGACCCAAACTCGGCATGCCGTCTGGCCCGGCGCTGCGCGGAGATAAATCGCCTTAAACTTACGCCCAACCTGCCGCCCAAACTCGCGCCCCGCGTGAACCTTCACGAACCCTCAGCAAACTGTGCCGCAATAAAGCCCCCGCTGGCCGCGGTCTCGCTAGCGACATGGCAAACCTCTATGTCATGCGCGCGACCATGAGAGTAATCCGCGCCAACCGGCAGGTAGGTTACTGTCTGAACTTTCGAGGTCTGAATCTCGCGATCTCGTATGCCGACCGATGCGGCTTTCGATATCCAGCTTTCGCTCGCTCTTAGCGTTCGCTCGCCAGCATCCGCTTTGTATATCTGCTCTGCGCTGCGAACCTCTGGGGGCCAACCTTTTAGGAGCCTTGCTCCTTAAGATTTGCGCTCGGGCTTCCGGGGCAACGCGGCACCCTCATTGGGCCGACTCCGTGAAGCGCAAGCTAGTAGGTTCCGGCAGACATTCCAAGTGTTTTTTGCCGGGCCACCCGTGCTTTTTTGCCGGGGCTCAACGCCCTCGATCTGCTACAGGTTTGCCCCAAATTCCGGACCCTTTTTTGCTGCGACCTTTGCCGCAATGAGGGCGCGTGGGACCCCATAGAGATCGGGACGGGGCGGCGACGGTACAAGGCCCGCGGCGGCAAGTATTGTGGCCACGGGTTCCGCCTGGCCGACCCCAATTTCCACGACTACGGCGCCGTCGGACGTCAGCAGTTCCGCCGCCGCGGCGGCGATCGCCCGATAGAAATTCAGTCCGTCGGCGCCGCCGTCGAGCGCCAGCCGCGGATCAAATAGGCGCACTTCCGGGGCCAGTGTCGCGATGTCGCTTGAGGGAATATAGGGCGGATTGGCGACGATCAGATCGAACGGTCCGCGCAGCGCCGCCGCCAGATCGCAAGCGACGAATGCCGCGTTGCTTTGCCCGAGCCGAACCGCATTGTCGCGCGCTACGGCAAGCGCGCGCGGATTGATATCGCTGCCGATGCCATGAGCGTTTTCCAGCTCGCTCAAGAGTGCGAGCAGAATGGCGCCTGAGCCGGTGCCGAGATCGACAATACGCAAGGCGCGGGCGCCGAGGCGATCGACAGCGGCGAGCGCCGCCTCGACAACTGTCTCCGTCTCCGGTCGCGGCACCAAGGTCGCGTCATCGATGCGCAGATCGAGACTCCAAAATTCCTTCGTTCCGACGATGCGCGCGACAGGTTCGTGGGCGAGGCGGCGCTCCGCGAGCGCAGCGATCGCGCTATCTTCGTCGGCAGACAGGACGCGCTCGGCAGCGGCCAACAGCGCCGCATGATCGAAGCCGAGTGTGTGGCCGACAAGAATGCGCGCGTCGAGCTGCGGCGAATCGAGACCGGCCGCGGCGAACTTTTCGGCGAGCGCCCGCCGCGCCGCTTCAACGGTGCGCGCGGATGGTTTCGCCCCATGCGGCATTGTTCGCGACACTGCGGCGTCGGCCTGCATCATGTGTCCTCCGCCGCAAGCTGTTCCGCTTGGTAATGGGCGACCAGCGCGTCGATGATCTCGCCCAAAGCCTCGCCTTCCATCACTTGCGGCAGTTTATAGATCGTCAGGTTGATACGGTGTTCGGTGACGCGGGCTTGCGGATAGTTGTAGGTGCGGATGCGCTCGGAGCGGTCGCCGCTGCCGACTTGGCCGCGCCGCTCCGCGGCCCGAGCGGCGTCCTGCTTCTGCCGCTCCAGATCGTAGAGGCGCGTGCGCAAAACGGCCATCGCTTTGTAGCGGTTCTTGTGCTGTGAGCGCGCGTCCTGCATCACCACGACGATGCCGGAGGGGATGTGCGTGATGCGCACCGCCGATTCGGTCTTGTTGACGTGCTGGCCGCCGGCACCGCCCGCGCGCATTGTATCGATCCTGAGATCGGTCTCGTTGATATCGGCGTCGACCTCTTCCGCCTCAGGCAGAACGGCGACCGTCGCAGCTGACGTGTGAATGCGCCCCGAAGCTTCGGTATCGGGGACGCGCTGCACCCGGTGCACGCCGGATTCGTATTTCAGCTTGGCGAAGGCGCCGCGCCCGGCAATCTCGGCGACGATCTCCTTATAGCCGCCCATCGTACCTTCGCTCGCGGCCACGATTTCGACTTTCCAGCCTTGGAGGGCCGCGTAGCGCTCATACATGCGGAACAGGTTGCCGGCGAACAGAGAAGCTTCGTCGCCGCCGGTGCCGGCCCGAATTTCGAGAATGACATTGCGCTCGTCCATGGCGTCTTTGGGCAACAGCGCGATCCGCAACCGCTGTTCAAGCGCTATGCGGCGAGTTTCGAGCTCAGGCTTTTCCGATTCGGCGATCGAGCGCATCTCGGCATCGGTCGCGGGGTCGGCGATCAAGCCGGTCAGATCGCCGAGCTCGCGCTGCGCCGCGCGATAGGATTTCACCGCGTCGACTACGGGCGCGAGTTCGGCGAATTCGCGCGACAGCTTGACATAGGTCTCGGGCGGCAGCACCGACGAGAGTTCGCGTTCCAGCAGCGCATGCCGGGCGACGAGCGCGTTGAGTTTTTGATCGGGTAGCATCGCTTCTCTTCAGGAGCGCCCAACACTCGCGGGGCATCCGCGTTCTCGTTAAGTAAAAGACGTGGACGGCCGGGACAAGCCCGGCCATGACGCTTGTTAAATGTCCTAAAGCGGCAAGCCGTTACTGGCGGCGAATTTTTCCAGCTGCTCGCGGATCGGCGCGCCGCGGCTTGGCTTCTCGATCAATGGGCAGAGAAACGCGGCAGCCTTGCGGCTATCGACATCGAGCAGCATAGCCTTGACCGGCCCGACCGCCGATGGCGTCAGCGACAGCGAACGATAGCCAATGGCGATGAGCGCGAGTGCGCCGATCGGATGCGAGGCCATCTCACCGCACACCGTGGCCGGCTTCTGATGCGCGCGCGCCTTATCGGCAATGTCCTTCAACGCGCGCAAGATCGGCGCCGATATCGCGTCGAATCGGTTGGAGACCCGCGGATTGCCGCGGTCGATGGCATAGAGGAATTGGACCAGATCGTTGGAGCCGATCGAGAGAAAATCGACGCGGTCCAGCAATTCGTCGAGCTGATAGAGTAGCGACGGCACTTCGACCATGCTGCCGACCTCGACCTGATCGGGCAGCTTGTGGCCGTGGCGGCGCAGATGAGTCAATTCGCGCTCGACCAATTCCTTGGCCTGATCGAATTCCTGCACGGTCGAGATCATCGGGAACATGATCTTCAAGGCGCGGCTGCCCGCTGCGCGCAAGAGTGCGCGAATCTGCGTGCGCAACAGGCCGGGTCGGTCAAGCCCGAGCCGGATGGCGCGCCAGCCGAGCGCCGGGTTCTCTTCCTCGACATTGCGCATATAGGGCAACACCTTGTCGCCGCCGATGTCGAGGGTGCGGAAGGTCACCGGTTTGTCGCCGGCGGCGTCGAGCACGGCGCGGTACAGCGAATATTGCTCGGTGGTGCGCGGGAAGCTCGGCGCGACCATAAATTGCAGCTCGGTGCGAAACAGGCCGATGCCGGCGGCGCCGGTGTCTTCGATATGCGGCAAGTCGACGCTCAATCCGGCATTGATCATCAGCTTTATTTCCTCGCCGTCCCTGGTGACGCAAGGCTTGTCGCGCAGCGCCAGATATTGCTGCTGGCGCCGGGCCCGCAGCCGCACCCGTTCGGCATAGGCCGCTTCCATGTCGGGCAGCGGGCGGATGTGCAGATCGCCGGTCGAACCGTCGACGATGACGGCGTCGCCCGGGTCAACGATGCCGGTGGCATTGTCGATCTCGCCGATCGCGGGAATGCCGAGCGCGCGCGCAATGATCGCGACATGCGAATGCGGACCGCCTTCTTCGAGGATCAGGCCGCGCAGCCGTTTGCGGTCGTAATCAAGGAGCGCCGCCGGGCCCATCGAGCGGGCGACGAGAATGGCGTTTTCCGGCAGGCTCTCGCGCGACGGCGCGTGGTCGCGGCCGGTGAGCTGGCGCATCAGCCGGTTGGCGAGATCGTCGAGATCGTGCAGGCGCTCGCGCAGATAGGGATCGGTCTGCCGCAACATGCGGGCGCGGATATCGGACTGCACGCGCTCGACCGCGGCCTCCGCGGTAAGGCCGGTCATCACCGCTTCTTCGAGCTTGTGCACCCAGCCGCGGTCGTAGGCGAACAGGCGATAGGCTTCGAGCACTTCGCGATGCTCGCCGCCCTCGACGACGTCGCCGTGTTCGAGCAATTCGTCGAGACTGGAGCGCAACGTCTCCACTGCCGCCCGCAGATGCTCGAGTTCCTTTGGCACGTCGTCGGCAATGAAATTGGTGACCACCACGCGCGGCTCGTGCAGCACGACATGGCCGAGCGCGATGCCTTCACTCAACCCTGAGCCTTTGACATGGACTGAGCGGCGTGCCGCGGGTTCGGCGCCGGGGGGCGCCAGCGCCGACAACTCGCCCGAGGCGATCATCTCCGCCATCACCATGGCGGTAGTCTGCAGCGCCTCGACCTCTTCCTCCGAGTAGGTACGCCGAGCGCGGTTCTGCACCACCAGGACGCCGAGCGTATTGCCGGCGCGCAAAATCGGCACGCCGAGGAAGGAGTGGTAGATCTCTTCGCCGGTTTCCGGCCGGTAGGAGTAAGCCGGATGCGCCTGGGCGTTGGACAGGTTGATCGGGCTTGCCTGGCTCGCCACCAGGCCGACCAGGCCTTCGTCCGACTTCATCACCGTGTGGTGGACGGCGTCGCGGTTGAGGCCCTCGGTGGCATAAAGTTCCAGCGTCGCGTCGACGCGCAGCACATAGACGGAGCAGACCTCCGCAACCATGTTGGCGGCGATCAGCACCACGATCTTGTCCAGGCGTTCCTGCGCGCTGACCGGCTCCGCCATGACTTCGCGAAGCCTTCGCAACAGCACGCGCGGACCGCCGAGCGCGCCTCGCATGTGTGAGGTCCCTCGGGCGTGGCCGTTACCGGAGCGAAGCCCTACCGCACCGGCCTCATTCAAAGAGGAGTTCGCCTGGGTCCCGGACCACGGCGAGTGTCCCTCAGCCTATATCGAATGCGGCATGCAAACCGCAAGCCAGAGACAGACTTATGACCATTATGCTGACTGCGAAACCGCTCGCTGCTTTTGTGCGTTGCAGCGAGATATGGCGAGGACGCCAGGTTTTATGCGGTGGTTTTATCGAGCCCGTAGAGTGAATGCAGCGTGCGGACTGCAAGTTCGGTAAAGGCCGCGTCAATCAGAAGAGAAAATTTTATCTCTGAGGTGGTGATGGCGCGGATATTGATCGAGCGCTCGGCGAGCGCACTGAACGCCTGTGCCGCCACGCCGGCATGGCTGCGCATGCCGATACCGATGACCGACACCTTGGCGACGTCGGTGGCGCCGTCGAGCCGGGCATAGCCGATCGCCTTTTTCGCCTTGGCGATGACGTCGAGCGCGCGCTGATAGTCCGAGGCCGGCACGGTGAAGGTGAGATCCGTGGTCTTGCCGTCGGCAGAGACGTTCTGGACGATCATGTCGACATTCATATTGGCGTCGGCCAGCGGTCCGAAAATCGCCGCCGCGACCCCCGGCTTGTCTTGAACCTGGCGAATCGAGATTTGCGCCTCGTCGCGCGAGAAGGCGATGCCGGTGACGGTTTGCTGTTCCATGATCTCACTCTCGTCGCAGATCAGTGTTCCCGGCGGATTGCCGTGCGGATTGATCGCTTCCGGTTTGTCAAAGCTCGAGCGCACGAAGATGCGCACATTACGCACCATGCCGAGCTCGACCGAGCGCACCTGCAGCACCTTGGCGCCGAGCGACGCGAGCTCCAGCATTTCCTCGAAGGCGACCTTGTCGAGCCGCTGCGCGCGCGGCACGACGCGCGGGTCGGTAGTGTAGACGCCGTCGACGTCGGTGTAGATGTCGCAGCGGTCGGCGCGGATTGCGGCCGCGATCGCGACGGCCGACGTGTCGGAGCCGCCGCGGCCGAGCGTGGTGATGCGGCCGGTTTCCTTGAACATGCCCTGGAAGCCGGCGACGACCGCGACTTCCTTGCGCTCCTTGAAACGCTTGATCAGTTCCTCGCCGTTGACATCGAGGATGCGGGCCGAGCCGTGCGCATTGTCGGTCAGCACCGGAAGCTGCCAGCCCTGCCACGAACGCGCATTGATGCCGATGCCTTCGAGCACGATCGCGAGCAGGCCCGCGGTCACCTGTTCGCCCGATGCGACCACGACGTCGTATTCGCGCGCGTCATGCAGCGCCGCCGACTCACGGCACCATTCGACGAGTTTGTCGGTGCTGCCCGCCATGGCCGAGACCACGACGGCCACTTCATGGCCGGCATCGACCTCGCGCTTGACGTGCTGCGCGACATTGCGGATGCGATCGATATCGGCGACCGACGTTCCGCCGAATTTCATAACGAGACGAGCCATCGGAGCTATTCGCGGCCGTTGAAAAAAGCTGCGCCACGGGTCTCTGCCGGCGCAAAAGGCGCGTATACATAACGGCCGGACTAGCCGCCTGCAACAGCGCGCCTTTTGCGGCTGGTTGGCCCGTCAAACCTCGCTTTATACGCTGTCGGGATTTTGATGAAGGCCCGCGACCGAGAGCATAATGGGCCATAATCGAGGGCAATTGAATCATTAATCGCGATGCTTCGCCGGCTCCGCGGCCGGCCGGGCAACGTCGCCGAAGCACGTCGTGGCCGCCATCAGCGAAGACCAGAATGTCACCCACAGAAGTGCAGGCATAACCATTTCTCCTTTGCGGACCGACCACGTTAAACTCGCGAGAATAGAACGTCCGAACGCGATCTGCGTTCCATGACTATCGAGGGCAAGGAAACATGAGCGAGCAAACAATCGGCATTGTCGGTGGCGGATTGATGGGACACGGCATCGCTTATTTGCTCGCTGCCGCGGGCCACAAGGTTGCCGTCTACGAGCCGTCGGCCGAATTGCGTGCGACGCTGCCGCAACGCCTCGAGGCGATCGCTGCGCTTCTCGACGATGACCTGGTCCTGACGGAAAAAATTTCCGCGCATGAATCGCTCGCGCCGGCAATGCAAGGCGCGACATTCGTTTTCGAGGCGGCGCCGGTCATGGATCTCTTGCGCGACGCCGGCAAAGTGCCGGTCCATGTGCGCCGCGACGTGCCGGGCTTCATCGGCAATCGCTTGCAGCACGCCATGAAACGCGAGGCGATCGCGCTGGTCGCCTCCGGCGTCTGCGATGGCGCGCGTACCGCAGTGCTTGGGCCGATGGAGCAGACCGATCTGGTCGGCGTCGATCTCACGCTCGATATTGCCGAGGTGCTCTACAAAGATCTCGATGCAACGCCCGGACCGCATCCGCTTCTGCGCGAGAAGGTCAGAGCCGGCAATCTCGGCATGAAGACCGGCGAGGGCCTGCGCCAATGGACGCCGGAACAAGCCGACGCGGTACGCAGCCGGCTGTCGCGGGTTCTCGCCGAACAGGCGAAGGCGCGACGGAAAGGCGCGGCGCGCTGATTGCGTCGTGCAGCGAAATTTGTCGGTGGGTTGTTCTTGACCGTTCCAAAAGCGCAGTAGAAGATATTCGCGCCTCGATTGGGCCATGTGGCTTCTGGGTTTGCCACATTGTCGGAATGCATGACGCATCGCGTGTCGCGGTGTCGCTGCGGGGGCGGCGATATCGCGTGAAGTGCCTGCTCGAAATGCCGCGCCAATCCGCGGTTCAAGCCCGACAAACTTAGACAAACTTAAAAGACGACGCCGAAATCGGCGAATTAAAATCTGG
This sequence comes from Xanthobacteraceae bacterium, assembly GCA_049677525.1. Classification (GTDB taxonomy): domain Bacteria; phylum Pseudomonadota; class Alphaproteobacteria; order Rhizobiales; family Xanthobacteraceae; genus BOG-931. The sequence continues at coordinate 18,515 of JBAUCK010000065.1, read as the reverse complement.
GAGGAATGCATGTCGAAGTTCGCGACTTCGCTACGCCGTCGCACGTTCGTGCAGGCGGGTCTCGCGCTGGGCGCCAGCCAGGTCATCGGCGCTCCGTTCATCATCAAGGCGCTTGGCGACGAGCCGGTTAAAATCGGCATGGTCGATCCCCTCACCGGCGTTTTGTCCGCCCTGGCGCAGGGCGAGGTCGATGGCGCCAAATACGCCGTGGCCGAACTCAATCAGAAGGGCGGCATTCTCGGCCGCCGGGTTGAACTCCTTGTCGAAGATTCAGCCAACGATGTCGGTACCGGCGTGCAGAAAACGCAAAAATTAATCGACCGCGATCGGGTCGATGTGATCTTTGGTGACGTAAATTCCGGCATAGCTTACGCAATGTCGCAGGTCACCAACGAGAAGAAAGTTTTCCATATCGTGCCGGGCGGCCATACCGATCCGATCACCGGGACCAATTGCAAATGGAATGTGTTCCGCGTCTGCAACACGACATCGATGGACGCCAACGCGGTCACGCCGGAACTGGTCAAACGGTTCGGCAAGAAGTGGTTCTTCATCACGCCGGATTATGCCTACGGCCACACGTTGCAGGACGCCTTCATCAAAGCGCTTACGAAGCTCGGCGGCACGTATGACGGCGATATGTTGCCGATCAACAATACCGATTTCTCGGCGACCTTGATCAAAGCCAAAGCCTATAAGCCGGACGTGCTGCTCAACAATATGGGTGGGCTGACACAGATTAACTGCATGAAGCAATTCACTCAGTTCGGCATGCAAAAAGAAATGGCGCTCGGCGGCGCGCTGTTTGAATTAGAGAGCATCAAGGGTGTGCCGGCGGAGGCGCGGACCGGCTGGTGGGATATGGAATGGTGGTGGAACCAGCCCAACGTGCCCGAGGTCGTGAAATTTGTCAGTGACTATCGCGCGGCGAGCAAGAAGACGCCCTCGGCGCGCGACTGGATGGGCTATGTGTCGGTGCACACGGTGCGGCTCGCCGCAACAAAGGCGAAATCGCTCGAAGGCCCAAAAATGGCGGCGGCACTGGAAGATCTCGAACTGCCCCCGGACGTGGCTTTGCAGCCAGGCCCCGTGCGTTATCGTGCCGGCGATCACGAATTGATGGCAAATATCTTCGTCGGCGAGGTGCATTCGCTGGGGGCAGGTTCCGCCGCGGACGATTACTTCACGGTCGCCTCCCTAGTGCCAGGGGAACAGGCTGCTGGTTCGGTAGCGGATACTGGCTGCAAAATGACGCAACCATCCTGACCTGCCGCGCAACCTTGCATCGGATGGGCGGCGGATGGCGCAAGTCATACTGTTCAACGTCACCAATGGGCTGATCATCGGCGCATTCTATGTGCTGATGGCGCTCGGCCTGTCGCTGATCCTCAATCTCAGCAATGTCATCAATTTCGCCCACGGCAATTTTCTGGCGCTCGGCGGCTATCTCGCCTTCACGCTGTCGCCGGCGCTCGGCTATTGGGGCGCGCTGTTGGTGTCGCCGGTGTTGACCGCGCTGATCGGGCTCGTCGTCGAGCGGCTGATGGTCCGCCGCATCTACAACCGCGACCCGGTCTATAGCCTGCTGCTGACGTTCGGCCTCGCCTTCGTGATGCAGGATTTGGCCCGCTACATCTGGGGACCGAACGGCCTGCCGCTCGGTCTCCCCGATATCCTGGCGCAGCCCATCACCCCGGATCTGTTCTTCATCACCTGGTACCGCGTCTTCATGGTGACGGTCGTCATCGTCTCGGTGATCGGGCTGTTCGCTTTCCTGACCTATACCCGCGTCGGTCTGCGCATCCGCGCCGGAACCTTCGATCTCGAAACCGTGGCCACGCTCGGCATCAATGTGCGCAATTTGCGGACATTTAATTTTGCCCTCGGCTGCATGCTGGCGGGCTTGAGCGGCGTGCTCGCGGCCGGGCAGATCGGTCTCAATCCGAATATGGGCGACGATCTTTTGATGCCGAGCTTCATCGCCATCATCGTCGGCGGCGTCGGCAGCCTGATCGGCACCTTGTTCGGCGGTTTGCTCATCGGCATGGCGGCGGCGCTGACCACGGTGGTTTATCCCTCCGCGAGCGAAGCGGTGATCTACGCGATCCTGATGGCCGTGCTGCTGCTGCGGCCGCGCGGCCTAGTCGGCGAAGAGGGCATGATGGCATGACCACCGCCGTCGTCGCCGGCGAGACACCAGACAAGGCCGCGGCGAAGGCGCCGGGTGCGGCCGGCGCAACGGCGGGGCGGCGCATCCTCCTGCTCGTCGCCATCTGGGCTGCGCTTGCCACCGTGCCGGTCTGGCTGCCGCTTCTTGGCGGCTATACCGCGCTCGCCGGGCGCGTTCTGGTCTTCGGGCTCGCTGCCATGGGGCTCAATATGCTGTTGGGCTTCACCGGCGTCTTGAGCTTCGGCCACGCCGCCTATTTCGGCCTCGGCGCTTATGGCGCGGGCCTGACGTTGCGTTACCTCGTGCACTCGACCCCGCTCGCCATGCTCGCCGGCACGCTTCTTGGCGGTCTCGCCGGAACGCTGTTCGGTCTTCTGATCGTGCGCCGCCGCGGCGTCTATTTCGCCATGTGCACCATCGCCTTCGGGCAGCTTTGGTATTACCTCGCCTATAGCTGGAACAGCTTTACCGGCGGCTTCGATGGGCTGCGCGACTTTCATCGCGCGCCGATCGGATGGGGTGCTCTGCGCCTCGATATCGCGAGCAACGATACCACCTTCTATTTCTTTCTTCTCGCCGTCTTCGCCGCCGCCGTGGCTCTGATGGGCTTCCTGTTGCGCTCGCCGTTCGGCCGCACCTTGGTAGCGATCCGCGAGAACGAGCGCCGCTCGCGGTTCCTCGGCATTCCGGTCGAACAGCATATCTGGCTGTCGTTCTCGATCTCGTGCTTCTTTACCGCGCTGGCCGGCACGCTCTATGCACTTCTAAACAATTTCGCCGATCCGATGGCGCTGCATTATTCGCTGTCGGGTTATTTTGTGGTGATGACGGTGATCGGTGGGATGCGCACATTCTGGGGGCCGCTTCTGGGCGCGGCGGTTTTCGTCGTTCTGCAGGACTATATTTCGTCGATGACGGTAAATTGGATGTCGTTCATCGGCGCGATTTTCATCCTGGTCGTGCTGTTCTTCCCGCGCGGTCTGCTCGGTACGCGGCGATATGCGGCGAAGTAGGCGAGGGTCAGAATTTTGTTTCGCGCATGCCGGTGTCGGAAAATCGGCACCCACCTTTCCAGGACATGCGCTACACGCGGCCGCGGCTAGGCCGCGCCGCAGCCTTGCGGATTAAACACGCGTTGCGTCGATGGCGGATTTTTCGCCAGCGCCGCCAGCGGCCGGATCGGGCGCGGCGCAAAATTGCCGCCGCAGTTCGGACAGGCGCCGTGCAGCCGGCTCTCGACGCAATCGCGGCAGAACGTGCATTCGAAGGTGCAGATCATGGCGTCGGGCGCTGACGGCGGCAGATCCTTGTCACAGCATTCGCAGCTCGGGCGCAATTGCAGCATCGGATATCTCCTGCAGAGGCAGTTCTAATACGGCAGTCCCACATAGTTCTCCGCGAACGCCGTCTGTGCCGCCTTCGAGCGGAACAGGTAATCGAGCTCGGCAAGCTGGAGCTTCTGGTCGAACGGATTGTCGGAAATGCGGTGCAGCGTCGTCGTCATCCACCACGAGAACCGTTCCGCTTTCCACACCCGCGCCAGAGCCCGGCTTGAATAGTGATCGAGGCCGTCGTCGGACTTGTCGCGGTAGTGCTCGACCAGCGCGCGCCACAAATATTGCACATCGCTCGCCGCGAGGTTGAGGCCCTTGGCTCCGGTCGGCGGCACGATATGGGCGGCATCGCCGGCGAGAAACAGCCGGCCGAAGCGCATCGGCTCGGCGACGAAGCTGCGCAAAGGGGCGATGCTCTTTTCGATCGACGGGCCGGTGACGAGATTGGCGCGCGCTTCCTCATCGAGCCGCGGCTTGAGCGCTTCCCAGAAGCGCTCGTCCGGCCAGGCATCGACATGGTCGTCGAGGCCGCACTGGATGTAATAGCGGCTGCGCGCATGCGAGCGCATCGAGCAGAGCGCAAAGCCGCTGCTATGCCGCACATAGATCAATTCGTCGGCGATCGGCGGCGTGTCGGAAAGGATGCCAAGCCAGCCGAACGGATAGACGCGCTCGAATGTCGATATCGCCTGCTGTGGCACGCTCTGCCGGCTGATGCCGTGGAAGCCGTCGCAGCCGGCGATGAAGTCGCACGTGATTTCCTCGGTCTTGCCGTTGGCGTGATAGGTCACGCGCGGCGTCGCGCTCGAAATGTCGTGCAGCGCGACGTCATGGGCGGAGTAGATGGTCGGCACGCCGGCCGCGGCGCGCCCATCCATCAGATCTCTGGTGATCTCGGTCTGGCCATAGACCATCACGGACTTGCCGGTCATGTCCTTGAACGAGAGATGATGGCGCTCGCCGTCGACACACATGTAGACGCCGTCATGCACCAGGCCGTCCGCATGCATGCGCTTGCCGACGCCGGCTTCGTCGAGCAGCTCCATCGTGCCCTGCTCGATCACGCCGGCGCGAATGCGACCAAGCACGTAATCGGCGGTCTGCCGTTCCAGGATAATGGTGTCGATGCCGTGCCCGTGCAGCAGTTGACCGAGCAAGAGCCCGGCCGGACCGGCGCCGATGATTGCGACTTGCGTACGCATGAACCGGGCTTCTCCCTCTGTTTCGAGATGATGGGCCGGTCCGAAATGCGGCCGTTTTACTTATCATTCATCACGAATTGGCCTCCCTTTAGCGCGAGCCGGAACGCGAGAAAAGTCAAGCGGTAAGCGCTGTAGGAACCTGGACACGCGGTCATTCGCTAAAATTAGAGATATTTCCTTTCGGGCGATTGAATGATTCTGTTGTCTGGTAGCGGAATGCGAGTGGTCAAGCGAGGAAGTGCAGAGGCGGCGACGTGGTTTGCGGACATGGACCGCATGCTGGCGCGGTTGCCTGGGAAGAAGGGCCCCCAGGCGCGGTTGAGCGATCGCGGCGCGACGTCCGCCCGTGCCGTCATCGCTTCCTCGTTCTTCATCTTATTGTTGGCCGCGACCTTGCTGGTCGGCGGTCGTGCCGCGATCGATCCGTTTCTGCATCCTGCGTTGGACGCGAACGATCCGCGCGCGGGTGGCGATGTCGTGGTGACCATGCCGGACGGCAAGTTCTGCCGTCACATGTCGTTCGACAATGCGACTGCCAGTATGATCGAAGGCACGATCGAACCGTGCCGGACCGATATCAGTCGGGACTTCGGCGTTCCGGCAGTGGCGCCTCACGGCGGTTTCGCCTGGGGCCCACGCTGAGCGGCAAACCCGCGGCGTAATTGCTCTTCTCCGCAAAATTTTCATCAATATCGGCTATCGACGGCATCCTGCGCTCCGGCTAGGTTGCTGGCGCGTGGTGAAGTCACGGTCCTCTGGGGGCAGAGATAATGTTCATGCCGATGTTCCGTATTATCTGCGTATTGGTAGCGCTCGCGGGCGTACTGGTTTACCGCGCCGACACTGTGCTGGCCCAAGGCTCCGACGCCGAGCGTCAAGCCTGCACGCCCGATGCCATGCGACTGTGCGGTGACGCCATCCCGGACGTGGTCAAGGTGACGGCGTGCATGAAGGCCAAGTATTCTCAATTGAGCGTGCCGTGCCGCGTCGCGATGGGCGGCGGCAAAAAAAGCGGGTCGCATCATTACCGGCGGCATTGCCGGCATTGCTGAACGCGAGGTTTGCGGCTCCATCCAATTCGGCTGCGGCGGGTGGTCGCGCCGCTTGGGCTTGAGTCTTCGAGCCGGACGATGGCATCGCTTGGGCTCGTGGCATCATGAGACCTTCGGGACATCCATGACTGGGGCGCAGGAGTGAGGATGCCGGCGGCGATACAGCGCGCGATGCGGTTGATCCGACAGTGGCTTTGGCTCGGCACCCTGGCGGTCATGCTGCTGATCGCCGTTCTTGTCGAATCGCGCGCGCAACCGGCGTCCGGCGAAGAGGCGCTCGTCAACACCGCGCAGAAGGCGCTCGGCGAAGCGCTTCGGGTCGGCGACAAATCGGCGGCGCGCAAGCTGCTCTCGCTGCAATTCACTTTCGTCGACGCCGACGGCAGGATTTTCCCGCGCAAAGAGTTCCTCGCCGACCTGAAAAACATTACCTCCCCCGAAGCGGCAACCGACGTGAAGGTGAGTGTCTATGGCTTCGTCGCCATGGTGACGGGCTCACGCAAATCGGCGCAGGGCAATCCGGTATTTTTTCTCGATATCTGGGCCAAGCAGAAAGGCTCCTGGCGGACGTTGACGATGCAGGATGTCGTGCTCGGCACCGATGATGCGCAAAACGCCAAGTCGGAAACGCCGCCCGATACCGAAGCCAAGGCAGACGCCAAACCTTACGAGTGCAAGAATCCCTGCGAAACCATACCTTATCGCGTCCGCTCGCCTGCCGAGCAGGAGGTCATCATGACGTTCCAGGACGTCGTGAAGTCGGCTGTCGCGCATAATGCCGACGAATGGCGCAAGCATGTCGCCGACGACTTCATGCTCTATCGGTCGGGCTATCCGCCGGTGCCGAAGGCGGCCAGTGTCGCTACGATCGAGAGCGAGAAAAAGGCCAATGCCGCGGTGACGGTGAGCGAGATCGAAACCATGCGGCTTGCGGTTTACGGCGACGGCGCCGCGATGATTACAAACTACGCATCGCCCGACAATTCACGGCCGCCCTATCGCGCCGCCAGCGTCTGGGCCAAGCGCAACGGGCAGTGGCAATTGGTGATCGACGTCGAGACCGACGTCAAAGGGTAACGATTAGTTCTGTGGCATCTCGTCAACGCCGAGCTTCTTGGCGAAATCGGCGACCTGCTTGCGCTGTTCCTCAAGCGATTTGGCGAATTCTTCGCCGCTGCCGACATTGAGCATTTGCCCGGTCGTCATCAAGCGATCTTTAATCGTGTCATCGGCGACGGCTTTGACGTCGGCCGTGATCTTGTCGCGCACCGCCTCGGATATGCCGGCCGGCCCGAAGATGCCGACGAGGCCGTCAACCGTCAGCCCCGGGTAGCCGGCTTCGGCGACCGTCGGCAGGTCCGGCAGGTTCGGCGCACGCGCGGTATTGGTCACGGCAAGCACCTTGATCTTGCCGGTCTGCAGTTGCGGCCGGACGATGGCGAAAGCCGATTCGTAAAGCTGCACGCGGTTCTCGGCGAGATCGTTGGCGGCGTCGACCGGGTTCTTGTAGGCGATTTTGGCGATGTTCAGATTCTGCTCTTGCAGCCAGCCGGCCAGAAGGAAGTCGAGCGCGCCGGTCAGGCCCGCCCAATTGAGCTGGCCGGGTTTCTCCTTGGCCAGCGCCACGAGCTTGGCGAGCGAATCGACGTTCAGGGCCGTAGGGACAGAGACCGCGACGAAAGTGTTGGACACCCGTGTGATCGGTACAAGATCGCTCGGCTTATAGGGCAGGTGATCGTGCAGATACGGATGCGCCGTGAACGACGAGGTCGGCGTGAACAGCAGGATATGATCGTCATGCGCCGACACAAAGGCATTCATAGCGACGATGCCATCGCCGCCGGGGCGGTTATCGACGATCACCGGCTGGCCCCAGCGCTGGCTGAGTTTGTCAGCCAGGAGGCGCGCTCCGATATCGGCGCCGCTGCCGGGCCCGAGCGTCAGGATGAGCCGGACCGGCCGCGTCGGCCAGTCGTCAGCGGACGCCGAGGGCGCATTTGCCGCAACTGAGAGAGCGACGACAAGTCCAAGCGCCAGCAGCCAACGCAATCTCAACCACAACATTTCCGCCCCCATTTCGCCGCTGCGCGGCGCACGTTCTTGGTTTTGAGTTCCCGGTTCTAAGTCTTAGCTTTCAAGTCCGGTCGGCACGTTCTTGTTCTCGCTTTCAAGCTTCATGCCGGCGGCAAGCGCCATGGTCTCGGCGAGCGTCGCAAAATCCTTGGAGAGATATTCCTCCGGATTCTTTTGCAGCATGGCGGCGCCGAAATGGCCTTGCAGCACTTCGCGCGTTGCCGCCGTCACCGGCATCGGCACGTCCATTTCGCGGCCGAGCTCGAGCCCGAGATCGAGGTCTTTGCGCAGCAATTCCGGCGTGAATGTCGTGGTCCAGTCGAGATTGACCAGAGCCGGCGACTTGTAAGCCGTGAACATCGAGCCCATCACGCCGTTGTTGAGGAAGGCAAGAAAGGCGTGGCGCGGCACGCCCATCTTGTTGGTCAGCAGCGTGATCTCGATCAGGTTTTCGATGACGACCCCGAGCATCACATTGTGCGCGATCTTGCAGACGCGCGCGAGTTCGCCCTCGCCAACGTAAGACACGCCGCGCGGCGCAAACACCTCGACGAGCGGCATCGCGATCTTGCACGCGGCTTCGTCGCCTGAAACGACGGATGACAATTTACCGGCCTTGATCACCTTGGCATTGCCGCTCACCGGCGCTGCGATGAAATCGGCGCCGAGATCTTTCAACTTGAGCCGGATATTCTTCGACTCATCGACTGCGATCGTCGAGCAGTCGACGATGATCGGCGGAACCTTGCCGCCCTGGCTGCACACGCCGTTCTTGCCATAGAGCACGGCCTCGACATCGGCGCCGGTGGCGACGATGGAGAATAGAACGTCCACCGATTTCAGTTCGGACAGATGATCGACCACCTTGCCGCCGATCTTGCTAAGTGGTTCGGCCTTGGCCCGCGTGCGATTCCAGATCGAGACATCGTGGCCCGCCTTGAGCAGGCGCTCGGCCATGGGGAAACCCATGCGGCCCATGCCGATCCAGCCGATCTTCAACGCGGTTTTCGTGGCCATTCTTGAACTCCTTGTGCCCAACCCTGTGGCTGCCGGGCTTCTAGCATAGGCTGCGAACACTGCAACGCCCGGGTCAACATGGCGGCTTGTAGCCGCACGCCGGGTCGCTCTATCCTTAAAACGATGCAAGATGTCGCAGAACATCGCGACCTCGGCTATGTGCCGGTGGCCGCCGTGGCGGGGAAATGGTCGGAGCGTTGGCGAAATGCTCTGCGCAACGCATTTCCGTTCATTGTCGTGGGCGGACTGTGGGAGGCCGTCGCGCATCTCGGCTATTTCCCGCCGCGCCTGTTTCCGCCGTTGGAGGCTGTCGCCGCAGCTTTCGTGCGGCTGACCGCGAACGGCACTTTGCCGCATCATGCGCTCGATACGCTCGTGCGGCTGACCGCGGGCTTCCTGCTTGCCGCCGTCGTCGGCGTCGGTATCGGCATTCTGATGGGCCGCTCGCGCCGCGCCGAGGATTTCATCCTGCCGGTGATCAGCATCGGTGCGCCGATCCCCGGCCTCGCTTATGCGCCGCTGTTTCTGTTGTGGTTTGGGCTCGGCAACGTGTCGTCCGTGCTTCTGGTCGCTTTCGTCTCTGCGTTTCCGATCATCTACAATTCCTGGACCGGCGTGAAAGCGGTCCGAGATATCTGGGTCCGCTCGGCGCAGGCCATGGGTGCGGACAATCGCCGCTTGTTTCGTCACGTCATTCTGCCGGGAGCGCTGCCTTACATTTTGACGGGCTTGCGGCTCGGTCTGGCGCAAGCCTGGCGCATCCTGGTCGGCGTCGAAATGCTGGCGGCCGTGCCGTGGGGATTAGGCTGGCTCATTTTCGGTGCGCGCGAATTCTTGAACACGGATGTGATGCTCGCGGGGATCGCAGTGATTGCCATCATCGGGATCGCACTCGAGAAACTCGTTTTTCAGCCGCTTGAGCAATTCACCGTCGTGCGCTGGGGCATGATGACATGAGCGCGGATCAGGGAATTTTCCGGCGCTATCAATCGCTGCGGCGCGGCGCGCTTTCGCTGTTGGTCTTGGCGGCGCTCTATGAAGCCGTGGCGCGCAGCGGCTATTTCGCGCCGGCTTTGATGCCGCCGCTCGGCACCGTAGCGCAGACGCTGTTCGATTCGATCCGCGACGGCAGCATCTTGGTTCATGCCGGCGTGACGCTTTATCGCGTCGTGGCGGGTTTCGCTCTCGCAGTCTTCATCGGCCTGCCGCTCGGCGTAATGATGGGCCGTTTCCGCGCGGTGGAGAATTTCGTTTTGCCGCTGAGCAGCGCGCTGATGCCGATCCCGTCGCTGGCCTGGGTGCCGGTCTTCATATTGTGGTTTGGGCTGGGCGATACAGTCACGATCCTGATAGTGTTCTACGCCGCCTTGTTTCCGATGCTGCTCAATACCTGGACCGGCGTGCGCGCGGTCAATCCGATCTGGCTGCGCGCGGCCGGCGCCATGGGCGCCAACGAGCACGCACTGTTCTGGAAAGTGATCATTCCCGGCGCTTCGCCGTTCATCATTGCCGGCTTGCGGCAATCGTTCCTGCGCGCCTGGGTCGCCGTTATCGGTGCGGAAATGCTGGCGGCGTCGAATTGGGGCCTCGGCTGGGTGATCTTCGACGCCAAGGAATTTCTGAATACCGATGTTATGCTGTCGTCGCTGGTCGTCATCGGCCTGATCGGCTTTGTCGCCGAACGCTTGGTGTTCGGCTCGATCGAGCGTGCCACCATTTACCGCTGGGGCATGGCGCGAGCGGCGAAGAGCTGAGTTCGGGATTTATTCCGACTTGATATCCGCCGCCTTGATGATCCCCTGGTATTTGTCGATCTCGCGCTGAACGAAGGCGGTGAATTGCGGGATCGTCAAAGCCGAAACCTGCGCGCCGTCATTCTCCAGCCGCGACTTGATCTCGGGATCGAGTAGCGCCTTGTTGATCTCGGTATTGAGCCGCGCCGCCAAATCCGGCGCGATGCCGCGCGGCGCGAAAAATCCGACCCATAGCGTGAAATCGAAATTGGCGATGCCGGTCGCTTCGGCCACGGTCGGGATATCCGGCGCGGTCGGCGCGCGCGTGGCCGACGATACCGCGAGCAATTTCACCTTGCCGCCTTGTGTCAGCGGCACCGCGGCCGGGAAGCCGGGAAAATAAAAATCGACCTGTCCGCCGACCACATCGTTCAAGGCTGGCGCCGCGCCCTTGTAAGGCACATGCGTCATTTTGTTGTTGAGCTTGAGCTTCAAATATTCGCCGGCGAGATGGCCCGGCGTGCCGACGCCTGCTGAAGCAAAAGTGACGGCCTGATCGGTCGTGCGCAGAAACTTCACGAAATCCGCCATGGTCGAATAGGGCGCATTGGCGGGAACGACGAGTGCCAGCGGCACGACACCGGCGAGCGCGAGCGGCTGCAAATCCTTCAGCGGATCGTAGCCGGCGCCTCTCATAAAGAACGGATTGATGGCGATCTCGGGTGTCTGCGCCACCGTCATCATGTAGCCGTCGGGCGTGGCATTGGCGACGTCGCGGGCGCCGAGCGTGCCGCCGGCGCCGGGCCGGTTCTCCACGATCACCGATTGGCCGAGATTGTTCTGCAGCTTGGCGCCGATCAGCCGCGCCACAATGTCGCCGGTGCCGCCCGGCGCGAAATTAACGATCAGATGAATGGGCCGGCTCGGATAGCTGTCCGGCCAAGCAGGGAGCGCCGTAAGTGCGAGCCCGAGCACCAGCCCGGCGCGCAACAGGGCCCGCGCCGGGGTCGTGTCCATCGCAGACAGAAATCTCATGGCGTCGTCTCCCCCTGTTCGCGAGCTTTGGCTTCTGGCACAAAGCCAGCGCGCCGAAAAGAAGCGCGCCCGGCCTGCATGTTTGAGATGCGCGCATGTGGGGCATGATCGCGAAAAACCGCCCCGGAGCCAACCGGCAAGCGTTAGGGAAACGAGGCAGGAAGCGGCGATGGCCCATATCGAGGCCCGCGACATCACGCTGGTTTACGACACGCCCGGCCGTGTCGTGCCGGGCGTTCGCGGTGTCAGCTTCGCCTTGGAGGCCTCGGAATTCCTCTGCGTGGTCGGCCCGAGCGGCTGCGGCAAGTCGACGCTGCTTAACATCATTGCCGGCTTCCTCGCGCCGACCTCCGGCGAGATCCGCATCGGCGGCGCCCCGGTCAACGGCCACGGCATGGATCGCGGCGTAGTGTTCCAGGACTTCGCCCAGCTGTTTCCCTGGCGCACCGCGCTCGGCAATGTCGCCTTCGGGTTAGAGATGAAGGGCATGCCGAAGGCCGAGCGTGAGGCGATCGCCTTCGAGCAACTGCGCCTCGTGAAGCTCGAGAATTTCGCCAAGTCGTTTCCGCATCATCTATCCGGCGGCATGCAGCAGCGCGTCGCCATCGCCCGGGCGCTTGCCTACAATCCGGCGGTGCTGTTGATGGACGAGCCGCTCGCGGCGCTCGATGCGCTCACCCGCGACGACATGCAGCAATTGCTCGCCGAGGTCTGGCGCACCACGCGCAAGACGGTGATCTATGTGACGCACAATGTCGCCGAGGCTGTTTATCTCGCCGACCGCGTCGTGGTGATGACGCCGCATCCCGGGACGGTGAAAGTCGACGTGCCGATCGCGCTGCCGCGGCCGCGCGATCCGCTCAGCGTCGAATTCCTCAATTATCAGAAAGAACTGCTGCGTCTGCTCGGTCAGGAGAAACACGCGTGAAGTTAGTCGGAAGCCGCTTGGCGTTGCGTAGATATGCGGTCATCGCCTTGGCGTTTTCGATCGTGACTTTCGGCGCGCTGATCGCGCGGGCCGACGATTATCCGAAAAAAGCCATCCGGCTTCTGGTCGGCTTCGGCGCCGGGGGACCGACCGACATTCCGGCGCGCTTTGTCGCCAATAAATTAAGCGATGCGCTCGGCCAACCGGTCATCGTCGAGAACAAGCCGGCTGCCGCCGGCATCATGGCGACGCGCGACGTGCTGGCGGAGCCCGCCGACGGCTACACGCTTCTGCTTTGCACCCATTTCGATCCGATCAATGTCGCGATGTATCGTAATGTCGGATTCAAGCTCGATCAGCTCGCGCCGATTTCGCTGATCGCCGAATATTATTACGGGCTCGCGCTGGCGAATGCGGTTCCGGCTGACAGTTTCGAGAGCTTTGTCGCCTACGCCAAAGCGCATCCGGGTGACGTCACTTATGCCACGATCGGCGCCGGCTCGGCGCAGGAGATCATGGCGCGGCAATTGCAGAAGCTTGCCGGCATCACCATGAACCGGATTCCGTTCCGCGGCGGCCCGCAAGTGGTCCAGGAAATGGTCGCCGGGCGCGTCGATTTCTATGTCTCGCCGACGCTTGGCGTCGTTCCGCAATATCAGGCGAAGCAACTCAAGATCTTGGCGACCACGAGCCCGCAGCGGCTCGCCAATCTGCCCGAGGTACCGACGGTGCGCGAGAAAGGCATCGATTTCGTACGCTTCGGCTGGCTCGGCATCTGCGCCGCAAAGGGCACGCCGGACTCCGTCATCAAAATGCTGCACGATAAGATCGTGCCGATCGTCGCCATGCCGGAATATCACGCATTGATCGAGAATGGCGGCCAGATCGCGATGTCATCGACGCCGGAAGAGCTCGGCATAGTCCTCAGCAAGACGTCGGATGACGTGAGCGCGAGCATTAGGGAATTCGGCATGCAACAGGATCAGGAACAATAAGCTGCCGTTTTGGGAGGAACACCGATGCGCCAATCAACATCGAAGTGCCCGCCGGCTTTGACGCGGCGGCAATGCCTCGCCACGGCGGGCGCGACCATGCTGACGCTAGGTCTCGCTTCGCCGCCCCGCGCGTCGGCGGCCGAAACCATCCGTCAGGGCTACCAGACCAATATCTGGGGCATGCCGACCTACTACCTTGTGAAGTCCGGCTATCTGGAAAAGCACGGCCTTAGCGTCGAGGAATTCCCGGTGCCGTCCGGCAATCTCACCATGCAGCAGATGGTGGCGCGCCAGGTCGATCTCGGCACCTATGCAGGTCCATCCCTCATCATTGGCAATGTCAAAGGCGGGTTGGTCGCAATCGCGCAGATAGAGCAAGTCGGCAAGACGGCACGCATCGTCGCGCGCAAGGATCTCAACATCACCAAGGTCGAGCAGCTGCGCGGATTGAAGATCGCCAACCAGACCGGCTCGTCGGTCGGGAATGATTTTGTCGACATTATCGGACCGCAGCACGGGCTCAATAAAGGCGATTACCAGGAAGTCCGCATGGACGTGAACAACATGGTCGCGGCGCTCGCCGCTAAGACCGTCGCTGCCATGGTGAATGTCGAACCCTATAACATCATCGCCGTGTCCGAAGGCATCGGCACCGACCTCGTCGATTTCTCCAAAGCCGATCCGATGCCGGTCTTCATGGCGGCGACGCCGGACTTCATCGCGCAGAAGCCGGATGCCCTCATCGCTTATCTCAAGGCTTGGCTCGATGCCGCCAGAGACTTCAAGAACGATCCGAAAAAGGTCGCCGATGTGATCTATACGTTCTACACCGGTAAGGGCTACACTATGTCGCTCGACACCTTCACCGAGGCGCTATCGCGCGTCGAAGTGAACCCCGGTTTCCCCACCGATCTGCAACCCTACATGCAGCAGCAGGCCGAGATCCTTCTCAAGAATAAGCTCATCACTGCGATTCCGGATTGGAGCAAGGTACTGCGTCCGGATTTCATGGAACGCGCCCGCTCGGGAGCGTAGTATCGGTGCCCGCTGCTAAAAGACTCAACAGGAGACCCAGGAATGCCCGCCACGGACAACAGCCCGCTCACCCAGGGCTATCAGCCCGTCACTTGGAATTTCAAACTCTTGGCGCACGACATGCTCGGCGGTTTCGGCGGCATGGGCGAGGGCATGTCGATGCAGATCGCGCCTGACGGGCGGCGCATCATCTGGCTGGCGCATGAAAGCGCGCCGAAGAATTTCACCGCCGTCGATGTCAGCGATCCGCGCAAGCCGAAAGTGGTGTGCCAGACCGATCTGCCGCACGCCAATATGCGCTCGAACTCGCTGGAAACCTGCGGCAACATGATGGCTGTTGCCTATCAGACCTCGAAGAAGGATCTGACGCCCGCCGGCTTCGAACTGTTCGACATTTCGAAGCCGGAAAATCCGAAGTCGATCGCGCATTTCGACTGCTCCGGCCCGACCTCGCGCGGCGTGCATCAGCTTTGGTTCTGCGACGGCGAATATGTTCATTGCGCCTCGGGTGCGCGCGATTTCGTGCCGACCAACGCGCTCGACGATCAGCTTTATCGCTGCATCGACGTGCGCAATCCC
Source organism: Xanthobacteraceae bacterium (assembly GCA_049677525.1). GTDB lineage: Bacteria > Pseudomonadota > Alphaproteobacteria > Rhizobiales > Xanthobacteraceae > BOG-931. Next base: position 3,362 of record JBAUCK010000065.1, on the reverse strand, counting down.
TCAAAACCGGTCGAGGTCGGCCGCTGGTGGATGCCGGGCACGAAGCAAGGCGACAATGTGATGCCGCCGTCGCGCCATCCGATCGACAAGGGTTTTCGCGCGCATAATTGCAACGTCTATCCGCAGCGGCCGGACCGCTGCTATCTCGCCTATATCGACGGCGGCATGTTCGTGCTCGACATTTCCGACAAGGCCAATCCCAAGAAGGTCTCGTCCTGGACCAATTCGCCGCCCTATACCGGCTTCATGCACACGATCGTGCCGCTGTTCGATCGCGGCTTGATGCTGGTCACCGACGAATCGACGGAGAACAATGCCAAGGATTGGCCGAAGCTGATCTGGGTGCTCGACGCGCGCGATGAAACCAATCTGGTGTCGATCGCGACCTGCCCGCTGCCCGATCCGAAAGTCTACGCCGAGGCCGGCCGGTTCGGCGCTCATAACATCCACGAGAATGTGCCGCTGCCGACGTCGTGGTTCTCCGATCAGATCGTGCTCGGCACCTTCTTCAACGGTGGCCTTCGCGCCTACGACATCTCCAATCCGTATCAGCCGAAGGAAGTCGGCGTGTTCATGCCGCCGGCGCCTCCCGGCGCGCCGACCGGCACGATCCAGATGAACGACGTCTTCGTCGACGAGCGCGGCATCGTCTATGCGGTCGACCGCCATGTCGGCGGGCTTTACATCCTCGAAATGGATTTCTAAGCGAGGCCCATGCTCGACCTGTTCCCCTCGCGTGAAGCCGGCCCGTTCGGGCGCCGGCTCAGGCGCGAGCGCGGCGCGCGGATTCCGGTGACGGTGGTCACCGGATTTCTCGGCGCCGGCAAGACCACGCTGATCCAGCGCTTTCTCCGATCCCCTGAAGGCGCGGGTACCGCGGTGATCGTCAACGAATTTGGCGCTGTCGGCATCGACGACGCGCTGATCCGCGATAGCGCCGAAGAGACTGTGCTCCTCGGCAATGGTTGCGTCTGCTGCATTACCCGCACCGATTTGCAGGTCGCGCTGCGCAAACTCGTGTTCGACCGCGAGCGCGGCACGGTGCCGTCCTTCGCGCGCGTGGTGATCGAGACGTCAGGGCTGGCAGATCCGGCGCCGATCCTGCAAACCTTTTCCACCGACCGCGCACTCGGCGGCGAATTCCATATCGATGTCGTGCTGGCGGTCGTCGACGCGGTGAACGGCGAAGCCGAGCTCGGCAGCGCCGCCGAAGCGCGCAAGCAAATCATTCTCGCCGATCGTATCGTCACTTCGAAGACTGATCTCGCAACGCCGGCGACGGTCGAAAACCTCACGCGCCGCGTGAAGGCGCTCAATCCGCACGCCGCGATCGATATCGCCATCGCCGGCGCGCTCGATCCGGCCCGGATGATTGAGCCGGTGACGAATGAACGCGGCGGCTTCGTCGCCGAGGCCGAGCACGCCGACGGCATTACCAGCTTCGTCATTGCACAGGACGAGCCGGTTGTATGGCCGGCATTTTCGCGCGCGATGGAAGCCTTGATTGCGCTGCGCGGTGCCGACCTTCTCCGCGTGAAGGGCATCCTCAATGTCGTGGGCTGCCGTGGGCCGGTCGTGGTGCAATATGTGCAGCATCTCGCCCATCCGCCGGTCGAACTCGACACGTGGCCTGCACGCTGGCCCGCAATTTTGCCCGACGCCAATCGCTCCAGCCGCATCGTCTTCATCACCCGCGGCATCGCGGAACGCGATGTCAAAGCTCTGTTCGCCGCCGTCGCGGCGCTGGCAAAACCGTAACTCGCTGTCGCGGCAAACCGAGCTAAGCGGAAAACGCAAAGGCCACAGCTCGGTGCGCGTCTTGCCAAGTGAGGGGAAGGCGGCATTATTCGCGGCGCCGGATGCCAGCGTTCAACAACAAGCGTAGGGACGAAACATGAGTGTCATGGACGAGAGCCGCCGCCGCATTGTCACGACAGGCGTGGGCAGTCTCCCACGACGGCACGCGCTCTCCGATCTTTTACTGGCGCGCATGATCGGTCAGCCGTTCGACGCGAAGGCGCTTGAACGCGAAACGACGGAAGCGGTTGCCGAGGTCGTACACAAGCAGATCGAACTCGGTGTCGACATCGTCAGCGACGGCGAGCAGTCGAAGACGAGTTTTCAACATTACATCGCCGATCGTCTCACTGGGCTCGAACCGATCGCGCCCAAAGCCGGCGAAAGGCGCACCCGTGAGAACACGGCGTTTCCCACCTTCTACAAAGATGGCGCGCATTCCGGCTCGCAGCAGGCGCGACTCGCCTGCACCGGGCCGATCAAGTATGCCGGCCAAAAGCAACTCGCTGAGGATATCGACAATTTCAAAGCCGCGCTTAAAGGCACCAGAAACCCTATTGGAGATTTCATTCCTTCGGTGTCACCGTCTAGCTGCGCGGGCACGATGGAAAACAAATATTACAAGAGCGAAGAGGAGCATCTGCTCGCGGTCGCCGAAGCGTTACGCGAAGAATATGAGGGAATTGTCGCGGCGGGTTTTGAGGTTCAGATCGACGATCCGCGGCTGGCGATGCATTACATGATGTCGCCGGAAGAGACGCCGGAAGACTCGCGCAAATGGGCGCGTCACCGCATCGAAATCCTCAATCACGCGCTGCGCAACATTCCGCCCGACAAGATCCGTCATCACACGTGTTATGGAATCAATATCGGGCCGCGCACCAGCGACTTCGAAATGAAATATCTGGCGGATCTGATCGTGACGATCCGCGCCAAATACTATTCGTTCGAAATGGCCAATCCGCGCCACGAGCACGAATGGGAAATCTGGCAGACGGTGAAACTTCCCGACGATAAAGTGCTGCTGCCGGGCTGCATCACGCAAGCGTCCGTGGTCGTCGAGCATCCCGAGCTTGTGGCGCAGCGGATCACGCGTGTCGCCAAAATCGTCGGCCGCGAACAGGTGATTGCGAGCGCCGATTGCGGCTTCGCCTCGACGCTCTATACCAACAAGCCGCCGGAGATTGAGCCTGAAATCGTCTGGGCCAAGTTCAAGAGCCTGGTCGAGGGCGCGCGCTTGGCCAGCAAGGCGTTGTGGGCTTAAGGCGCGATCCTGCGCGCGGATTCTTCACCGGTCGTTCAGTTGCGTCCGGCGATTTCGTCCTGCCACGGCGCGACAAATCGCTCGAACCAGCCGAGCAGCGCATTTAGCCCGACGGCGAGCACCATCAAGACGATGATCGGCACGAACATCGCGGCGGTATCGAAATTGTTCGCCGAGTTGATGATGATGGCGCCGAGGCCGGAGATCGAGGTGAAGAATTCCGCGATCACCATGCCGACCACGGCGCGGCCGACCGCAAGCTTGATGCCGGCCATGATGTAAGGCAGCGTTGCCGGCAGCA
>JBAUCK010000064.1:0-30994 GCA_049677525.1 Xanthobacteraceae bacterium | reverse complement strand
CTCGATGATGGTGACGGCCAAGGTCAGAACCAATGTGCCGAACGGCTCGCCCAGGCGATGGGCAATAACATCGGCATGATGCACGGCGGCGAAGATCGCGCCGAGCATGATCACCAGCATTGCCGCTGACAGCGCGATCGCAAGCGGCGACGTCGAGGCGCCGGCGGTAAAACCGATGAAAGGCGCCAGGATGATGAAGGCGATCGCCAGGACCGGAAAGGCAATTGAGGCGATCGGCGTTTCGGCTGAAGCGAGCATTGCTCAGAATTCTACGGCGCTGGATTCGGACACGGCAGAGATTCAATTGTCATTTTATCGGCGCGCTGTACAGCCCCGGAGCCTGCGGTTCAAAACGATCCGAACATCGTGCCGAGCACGATGACCGCAACGAGCGCGATGACGGCGCCGACGATGCCGACCACGACGATGTCGAAATAGCTCTCGCGATGGCTCGCGCCGCAAATGGCGAGGAGCGTCACCACGGCGCCGTTATGCGGCAGGATATCGAGCGTGCCGGAGCCGATCACGGCGACGCGATGCATCAGAGCGGGCGCGATGCCGGTTTGCGACGCGATGGCCATATAAGTCTGCCCGAGCGCGTCGAGAGCGATGGTGAGGCCGCCGGAGGCCGAGCCGGTGAGCGCGGCGAGCACATTGGTCGCCACCGCGAGCGACACCAACGGGCCGCCTTCGATGCCGAGAACCCAATCGCGCACCACGACGAAAGCCGGCAGCGCTGCGATGACGGCGCCGAAGCCGACCAGGCTTGCGACACTGAGCGCCGGCAGCACCGAGGCATTGGCGCCGGCATCCATGCTTTGGCGCAGCGCCGGCAGCCGGCTCCAGTTGCAGGCGATCACGGTTGCGATGGCGGCGGCAAGCGCAACGACCACCGACCACACGCCGGCCACGGCCGAGATCGAGGTGCCGCCCCAGCGCTCCTCGGCGAGGAACGAGAAGTCCAGTCGCGGCAGCACCAGGAGCGACATGGTGAGATTGACGGCGACGACGACGACGAGCGGCAGAATCGCGGCAAAACTCGAGGGCGCAACGTCGCTGTGGCGGCCGTGGCTGATCTCGGCCGGATCGAATTCGCGTGCGGTGGTAGCGCGTTCGCGAACTTTCTCGTCGTTGGCCGCCGCTTCGGTTGCGACCGCGGCTTCGCCATAACCCTCCCCTGCGCGCCGCGCCTTGGCTTCCGCGCGCTTGAGCCACCACATGCCGAAGCCGAGCATGATGACAGAGGCGATTACGCCGAGCCCAGGCGCGGCAAACGGCGTAGTGCCGAAGAACGGCATCGGAATGGCATTCTGGATCGACGGTGTGCCGGGCAAAGCCGACATGGTGAAGGTCGAGGTGCCGAGAACGATCGCTGCCGGCATCAGGCGGCGAGGCACCGCAGCAGCGCGAAACAGCGTTTGGGCCATCGGGGCGAGCACGAAGAAAGCGACGAACAGGCTGACGCCACCATAAGTGACCAAGGCGCCCGCGAGCACGACCGCAAGCATGACGCGGCGCTCGCCGAGACCCTTGGTCATGGCCTGCGCGACAGCCGTTACCGAACCGGAATTCTCCATGAGCTTTCCGAACAGCGCGCCGAGCAGAAACAGCGGAAAGAACTGCGCCAGAAAACGCGCGGCGCTGCCCATGAAGATCTGTGTCCAGTTGGCAAGGAGCGGCTGCCCGCCGAACGCCGCGGCGATCAGCGCCGCCACCGGCGCAAGCAACAAAACGCTCCAGCCGCGGAAGGCGAGCCAGACAAGAAACCCGAGCCCGATGACGATGCCGACAAGCCCCATCGCGTAGCGCTCCTCAGCACTCGGCCAGCAGCGCATCGAGATCGGCGATCGAGCGATTGCCGACATCGCCGCCGTGTTCGTCGAGGAATTTTCCCGCGGTGCGCCGGCCCTCGTCGCGCAGCTTCACCATGAAATCCCATTCGGCATTGAGCTTGGAGGACGCGCCGAGTTCGAGCAGCATATCGGTCATGATCCGGTGCGTGCGCATCTGCGCCCAGCGCGCGCCCTCGCCGGTTCCGGCGTCCGCGACCTGACGCAGCAGGGCGATCATGCGCAGTTCCTTCATCAGCGGCGAGTTGAAGGAAATCTCATTGAGCCGATTGAGGATGTCGGTCGCCGTGCGCGGCGTGTCCGGGCGCTCGCGCGGATTGATCTGGACCAGGATGGTGTCGTGGGCGTCGCTTTCGCGGATCAGCGGCGTGATGGTCGGGTTGCCGGCATAGCCGCCGTCCCAATAAGGGTCGCCGTCGATCTCGATGGCGCGAAACATGGTCGGCAGACAGGCCGAGGCGAGCAGCACGTCCGCGGTGATCTCACCGTTGAGGAAAATGCGGCCGCGCCCGGTCCGCACATTGGTGGCGGTGATGAAGAGCTTGATTGGCGAGCGCGGCAGGCGCGTGAAATCGATGCTCTCGGCGAGGATCGTGCGCGGCGGATTGAGGCCGAAGGGATTGAGATCGTAAGGCGACAGCACCCGCGTCATCAGATCCATAGCAAGATAGACCGGCGAAGTGTCGAGCGACCAGCGGCCCATCAGCCGGTCGAGCGGCGAGCGTTGCAGCGGGCTGAAAACGGCGGCGCGCGACACTTCCCGCCAGATCCGTTCGAGCGCCTCACGCGCGCCTTTGGCGCCGCCCGCAATCCAGCCATCCGCCAGTATCGCGGCCGCGCCCGCCGACGTGCCGGAAATGGTGGCGAAATGAAATCGCGGCTCCTCGAGCAGACGGTCGAGCACGCCCCAGGTGAATGCACCATGCGAGCCGCCGCCTTGCAGCGCGAGGTCGATCAGCACCGGCTCCTGATCCATCCGCGGCACCTGCGCTCAGCAGGCCCTTTGCACGCAATCTATCGGCGCAGGCCAAGACCGACAGCGATCCAGCTAGCGCCGGCGAAAATAAGATCGATGCCGAGGAAGATGCCGAGGATGTAGAGACCCGAGACCGGCCAATGGATCACGATGATCAGGCCGAGCAGGAAGGTGATCAATCCCGACAACACCACAGCGACCCAGGGCATTTCCGCCTTCATGGAAAAGCCAAGCACGATGCGCATGACGCCGGACGCGATCAGCGCAAAGCCGAGAAAGAGCGTCAGCAACGCCGCGGCAAACAACGGGTTCTCGAAAGTGATGAAGCCGGCGATGATGTAGAGCACGCCGAGCAGAAGCCAAAGCAGGAACTTGCCCCAGTTCTTGAGCTGAAAGGCGTTGATCACCTCGGCGACGCCGGCGATCAGCATCATGATGCCGACCACGAACACGGTGACCACGGTGGCAAGGACCACGCTGCCGAGCGCGATAAGCCCGGCGACTACATAGACAACGCCGAGAGCGACGATCCAGCCTGATTTGGCACGTAGCGGCGCGAGGCTGGAGGGGGAGTCGAGAGAACCTGATGCTGGCGCTGTAGTGGACATGTCACTTGCACCGATTACTGGCCGCAAAGCAGCTGCGAGGCTGGTGTAATGAGAGAGGACAAGCTTCGTTAAGATCGGCTCGTGCGGCGCAATCCCCTTTGAATTAGATACGGAGGCACTTTTGCGCAAAACTATGGCAATTGCGTGTAAGCGCGCCGCAAATCGCTATCTGGCGCTGCAACATGAGAGCGCCAGCGGCGCCGTCACCAGCGTGTCATTTGCCGAAATGCTCGCGTCTTTGCATTATGCGGGCGAAACCAAAGCAAATCGAGGGAGGACCTGAAACGTGCCCGCTCATCGCTTTCTCAATCCGTCGACCATGCCCGCCACGCGCGGCTATACGCATGTTGTTGAGACGCATGGCCCAAGCCGCACCATTTATATTTCCGGCCAGCTCGGCATGACGCCGGACGGCAAGTTCGCGCGTCCGCCGGGCGACTTCCGCGCCCAGGCCGACCAGTGCTTCAAGAACCTGAAGCTCGCGCTCGCCGAAGTCGGCGCGAGCTTCGAGCACGTCGTGAAGGTGACGGCCTTCTTTGTCGATATGGCGCATCTGCCGATCTATTTCGAAGTGCGCGACAGTTATGTGAACACCAAGGCGCCGCCGGCCTCGACCGCCATTCAGATCTCGAGACTTGCGCGCGAGCCGGCTCTGTTCGAGATCGAAGCGACCGCGGTGGTGCCGGTCTAGGCGTCCGGCATCACGTTCATCTGGATTCTCTGCCATGAAAAGCCGAGCGCTGTTTCTTGCCCTAGCACTGGCTGCGATCGCGTCGCAGGTTCACGCGCAGGATTATCCGACGCGCATCGTCACGCTGGTATCGCCGTTCCCGCCGGGAGGCCCCTCCGACACGGCGGCGCGGTTGGTCGCTGCGCCGATGTCGAGGGCGCTGGGTCAGCAAGTCATCGTCGATAATCTGACCGGCGCCGGCGGCGTCATCGGCACTGATCACGTGGCCAAGGCGGCGCCCGACGGCTACACGCTGATCGTGTCCGGCTCGGGCACGCATGCGGCGGCGGAGTATCTCAAAAAGGACTTGCCGTATCGCTCGACCGATTTCGAGCAGATCGGCCTGATCAACACGTCGCCGATGGTGATCGCGGCGCGGAGCGGCGTCCGGGCCGATACGCTGAAGAATTTCATCGTTTATCTGAAAGCGAACGAGAAGAGAGTCACCGAGGCGGACGCCGGCGTCGGCTCGATCTCGAATCTGGCCTGCTCGGTGTTCCATGCGCTTGCCGACGTGCATCCGACCGTTGCGTTCTATCGCGGCACGCCGGAAGCGACCATGGATCTGGTGCGCGGCAATGTCGACTTCGGCTGCAACCAGATCGTCAATATCGCGCCGCATATCAAAAGCGGGGCGCTCAAAGCCTATGCGGTGACCGGCGATAAACGCTCACCGATGCTACCTGGCGTGCCGACGACCGCGGAAGCCGGCATGCCCGACTTCACGCTCACGGTCTGGTTCGGCCTCTCAGCGCCGAAAGGCACGCCGCGTCCGATCGTCGAGAAGCTCAACGCGGCGCTCGGCACCGCACTCGACGATCCGGACGTCGTGGCGCATTTCGCCGATCTCGGCTACGACGTCGTGCCGAGGGACAAACGCAGCCCCGCCTATTTCGACAAGTTCTACAAAGACGAAGTCGCGCTCTGGGCGAAAGTGTTCGGCGGCCTGAACACCAAGTCGAATTAGTTTTGCGGATGAATTGGAAGCCCGAACGCGCGCTGCAGATCATTGCCGGGACGCCGCCTGGCGGCGGGCTAGATCGCGTGGCGCGGGCGCTCGCCAAGGCAGCCGCCGCGACAGGGCTCATCGAAGTGCCGGTCGAGGTAGCCAACATTCCGGGCGATGGCGCGCGGCGCGCCTGGACGCATTATATCGACCAGCACCCGGGCGATGGCCACGTCGTCGGCATCAGTTCGCCCAATCTGACGACCGACTATCTGGTCGGCGCGGCGAATTTCGAGCATTCGAAATATGTGCCGATCGCGACCTTGGTGACCGAATATATCGCATTCGCGGTGATGGCGGACGCGCCGCTCAAGAGCGGCGCCGATTTTCTCTTGCGGCTCGGCGCAAAGCCCGCGGCGCTGACGGTTGCGCTTTCGACCGCGCTCGGCAATCCCAATCACGTCGCCTTGGCGCAACTGACCCGGCATGCCGGCGGCGACGTCAATGCGCCGCAGATCCGCGTATTCGACACCGCGCTCGACGCGGTCGCCGATGTGATCGCCGAAAAATCCGACATCTGCGCCGTCACAGCGGCAAGCGTAATTGCCGAATTGAACGCCGGTCGCTTGTGCATGCTTGGCGTCACCGCGCCGGAGCGCCTGTCGGGTGTCTTCGCTGCGACTCCGACATGGCGGGAGCAGTCGGCCGATTGCGTGATCGGCGCCTGGCGCGGCGTTACCGGGCCGAGCGGACTTATGCCTGAACATATCGCTTATTGGGAAAACGTGCTGCGCGCGGTGACGGTGCAATCGGCCTGGCGCGAAGAGCTGTCGCGCCTAAACTGGTCGCCGATGTGTTGCGACGGCACGGCGCTGCACGCCTATCTCGAGGCGGAGCGGAAGGAGTTCGTTACCGTGCTTGGCGAACTCGGGTTGCTCAAAGCGTAGTCGAGCCGTTGTCTGCAGACGGACGTCGCTCGCGCGCTGAAGGAGCGCGTTACCTTTTTGGCGGCGCGAACAATAAATTTACTATGCAAATCTACCGGACCGAAAGTTTGCCGAAACGTTTGCCGCGCTTCTGGCCCATCCGTGCCGGCGATTAACATACGATTCAATAGGCGCGATATCGGTCCGGAGAGGGCGTCAATACGCCGACCCGTCCGGCGTTGCGTTATTTTGGACAGAGCTTGTGGCCAATTCTTCGCGCGCGCTGCCGAACCGCGGTCCGGTTCGTGCTGTCGACCTCAGGTCGCTGCCTAATCCGCTCCTCAAACTTTGTAATGACGCGTTCGCGCGTCACGGCGCCGGACAATTCGCCGAGGCGATCCGTCTCTACAAGCAGATTCTGTCGTCGCGGGCTGACCTGCCGGATATCCATAACAACCTCGGCTATGCGCTTGCTGCGCTCGGCAGGCCGGCAGTAGCCAGCACCGCATTCGCGCACGCCCTCGAACTGAAACACGATTACCCGGAGGCGCTGTGCAACTGGGGCCTCGCGGCTCACTGATCTGGAGCGCTTCGACGACGCCGAGGCCAAATATCGGCAAGCGATCAGAACCAGCCCGTGCTTGCGGGCGCTTACAACAATCTCGGACTGTTGCTGAAAGCAATGGGACGGTTAGCGCAGGCCGGGCAGGCCTTCCAACAAGCGATCGATCTCTCGCCGCGGATTTCTCGTTTTACGACAACCTGGCAGCGGTCAGACCGTTCGTCGCCGGCGATCCTTATCTCGCCGCGCTGGAGACATCGGCTGAGGACTCTGCCGGGCTTTCAATCGCGAACCAGACGCACCTGCATTTCGCGCTGGCCAAGGCCTACGACGGCCTCGGCCGGTCGGAAAACGCCTTTCATCATCTGCTGCAGGCCAATCAGCTTAAGCGCCGGCAGATCACTTATGACGAAGCCGGCACGCTCGGCCAGATGAACCGGCTGCGCGAGCTGATCAACCGCGACTTTATTCGAGCGCGCCAAAGCCGCGGCGAGCCATCCGGGGTCCCGGTATTCATCGTCGGCATGACCCGCTCCGGTTCGACGCTGATCGAGCAGATACTGGCAAGTCATCCAGAGGTCTTTGGCGCCGGCGAACTGCCGCTGTTCGATCAAGTCGCGGGAACAATACAAAACCTGCTGCCCGACGCACCGGCTTTTCCCGAGATGATGCTGGAAATGTCGCCCGAGCATTTCGAGGCGCTTGGCTCGCTTTACTTACACAGGATGATGCAGCGGTCGCTGACGGCAACGCGTATCAGCGACAAGACGACCGTGAATTTTCTTTTTGTCGGCCTCATCCATCTGGCGCTGCCCAACGCAACGATCATTCACGCCGTCCGCGACCCCGCCGACACCTGCATGTCCTGCTTCTCGACGCATTTCACCAGCGGGCAGGAACACACTTACGACCTCGGCGAGCTCGGCCGTTACTACCGCCATTACCGGGCATTGATGGCGCATTGGCACGACGTGCTGCCGCCGGGACGCATCATCGACGTGCACTACGAGGAATTGGTCGCGGATGTGGAGAGTGTCGCGCGCCGCATCATTTCTCATTGCGGCCTGAGCTGGGACCCGCGCTGCCTCGACTTTCACCGCACCGAACGGCCGATCCGCACGGCGAGTGCGACCCAGGTGCGAAAGCCTAGCTATGGCAATTCGGTCGAGCGCTGGCGCAAATATGAAGCCTTTTTCGGACCGTTGCTCGCCGAGATTGCGCCGATCAGCACATAAGCCGTCTGGGACCGGCTTCTACTTTCCGGGATTGTACTCTAATGCGCATCAGCGCGGCGTTGCTGCCCGGCGTGGCTGCGCGGTGCCGCCGGCGGCGCGGCGAACGGATTGGTGAACAGCCGCGCAAAGAAATTCTGGCCCCAGGCGCCGCTGCCGAATGCCGATTCCGGCATGGCGAGGAGTTCGCGACGGACGGCGTTGTCTTTGCGTTCGATCGCGATATCGGCCACCGCGCGCTGCTGGTCGTTTTTGAGGATCGCCAACAGGTCCTTGTCGCGGCCGTAAATATCGTCGCGGAATTGCAGCTTGCCGGAATCGTCGACGAATGCCGTCTGATAGGTCAGATGCACCGGCATCGGATTGTTGAATTTGATTTCGTTTTCGTTGACACCGAACATTCTGCGGACGCGGTCTGCGGTGTAGCCGTCGCCGGGCCGCGTGATCGCAAGCAGCACTTCGGCATATTTCGCCGGATCCTCGACGCGCATGCAGCCGTGGCTGGCGGCGCGCATGGTGTTGGAGAACAGGTATTTCTGGTTGGAGTCGTGCTGATAGACCAGAAACTTGTTGGGGAAATTGAAGCGGATCTGGCCGAGCGCGTTGTTCGGTCCCGGCGGCTGTGCGACGTGGATCGTGCCGTCGGGATTGCGGGTAACGTTCAATCCCATGCGCGCCAGGATGGTAGAGTCCTGCCGTAATAGCGGCAGATATTCATTGGCGACGATCGACGGCGGCACGTTCCAGGTCGGATTGACCGTGATCGTCTTCATCTCTGCGCTCATGATCGGCGTCGGCGTCGACGGCTTACCATCGACGATCTTGGTGGTCCAGTCGAGCTTGCCGTTGTCGATGACGCGCAGCGTGAAGTCAGGAAGATTGACGATCACATAGGTCGAGCCCAGATCGTGCGGCATCCAGCGCCAGCGTTCCAGATTAGCGACGATGATGTCGGCGATCCGATCAGCGTCGCGGCCGTTGAGCGTATCGAGCGTCGCCTGGGTCAGCAGGCCTGTCGGCTTCTGCCCGTGCTCCTGCTGAAAATTCTTCACCGCGTCGGCGAGCGTCTTGTCGTAGATCGCGCCATCACCGGTCAGCCCGAGCCGTTCGCGCAAGGCCGGCACGCGGGCGTCTTTGGCGCCGAACTTCGGCGCCGGGCCATCCGGGATCGCCGGACGGGCGCTGTCCTTGCCGGCGCGTATCTCGGCGAGTTTGCCCTTGAGCGCGACATAAGCGGGATCGTGCGGTTCGTAAGCATCGAGCACGGTCGCGACATCCGGCGCCGAGACCATGGCGCCCAGCACGTCGGCGGGGTCGGCCGCTTTCTGATCGTAGGAAATGTCTCCGCTCACCCGCGTCCAATGCACGCGCCCAATGCTGGCATGATGCGCATAGGTGATGACGGACGCCGTCAGCCTGATCTCGGATTGCGCCTGCGATGCCGGATCGGTGACGCCGGCAAAGTCGGGAATCGGATAATCGGCCGGATTGAGCCCGTCGGCATCGACATGGCGCAGATAATCGATCGCGGCCTGCGCGCGGGTATTCGGGCTGCCGGCGGTCAGCCAGATCGGCGCGTAATTGCGTCCCGAATAGAACGCATCGACCGTGGCGCGAACATCCGCATTGCCGAGGACGGTGTCGAATTTGCCATTGGCGAGACCGTGCAATTGCTGCGCGATCACGGCATCGGGATCGGCGCCGGCGTCGGCCGCTGCGGCCGCCGGGGCGGTCGGCGCGGCGTTCGCCGGGGTCGGCGCCGCAACTGCGGTCCCGGTATCGGCTGGTCCTGCGGCCGTCGGCACTGTCGTGGAATCAGTCGCGGCGCTGCTGTTATCCGACGCGGCGGGAGCCGCACCGGCATTCGCCGCGTCCGCTGACGCTGCGCGCGCGCCGATTGGCGCGGCCAGCAAGAGAACGATGGCAGCCGGAACCAAAAACCGATCGATATTGACTGCAGTCACTGCGACACCTCGCTAGCGCGAACGTTCGAACACGCCGGATTTTAAGAAGCAACGCGAACCCGAAACTGGTAATCGGATGCTGACAGCCCCGCTCGAACCTAGCATCAAGCGCGCTGGTTGGCGACAATCCAAAAATACCTATGCGCAAGAGCAGTTTAGTCTGCCGACGCCGATAAAGTTCCTCACGACAAGACGGCCCGCACCGAATCCGTAAGAAGGCGCCCGCCGCCAGCGTCCAACCGGACGCGCTTACCGCCGCGCCACGACCAAGATGATAAGCCCGACCAAAGCCGTGACCCCGCCGTAATAGACCCACGGACGCGCATCGATCATGAAGCTCTCGGCCGGCCAGCGGATAATGCCGGCGCCCTGACAGGCCCAAAGCACGCCCATGGCCAGAAGCGCCGCGCCAATAATGGTCAGTATGGTTTTCATTTTCTACCCAGGCCCTTGCTCATGCGCTAATGCGCGGCGTCCCAATTGTCCGCAGCATGTGCCTCGACATGCAACGGCACTGTCAGCGCGCGTGCCGGCAGCGGCGCTTCGATCATCACTGCGGTGACGACCGGCAGCGTCTGTTCGACCTCATTGTCCGGCACTTCGAAGACCAGTTCGTCGTGCACTTGCAGCAGCATGCGGCCGGAGAGCTTCTTCTTCGCCAAAGCCGGATCCATGCGAACCATGGCGCGGCGGATGATGTCGGCGGCTGTGCCTTGCAGCCGCGCATTGATCGCGGCGCGCTCGTTGAAGGCGCGGATCGAGGCGTTAGAAGCGCCGATATCCGGATAATGGCATTTGCGTCCGAACAAAGTTTCGACGTAGCCGTGCTTCTTCGCAAACGCCTTGGTCTCTTCCATGTAATCGCGGATACCCGGGAAGCGCTCGAAATATTTTCGGATATAGGCGCCGGCCTCCTCGCGCTCGATGCCGAGCTGGTTGGCGAGCCCGAAAGCGGAAATGCCGTAGATGATGCCGAAATTGATCGCCTTGGCGCGGCGGCGCACTTCGGCCGGCATGTTCTTCACGGGCACGCCGAACATTTCGGACGCGGTCAAGGCGTGAATATCGAGCCCGTCGCGGAACGCGTTGCGCAATTGCGTGATGCCGGCGATCTCGGCGAGGAGCCGTAACTCGATCTGCGAATAGTCGGCGGAGACGAGCTTGTGGCCGGCCGCGGCGATAAAGGCCTTGCGTATCTTTCGGCCGTCCTCGGTGCGGATCGGAATGTTTTGCAGGTTTGGTTCCGACGACGACAGGCGGCCGGTGGTCGTGGCGGCGAGCGCGTAACTCGTATGCACGCGATGCGTGGTCGGGTTGACGTAACCCGGCAGCGCATCGGTATAGGTCGATTTGAGCTTTGACACCTGCCGCCAGTCGAGAATCTTCTGCGGCAATTCGTGGCCGAGCTCGGCGAGCTCTTCGAGCTGGCGCGCGCCGGTCGACCATTGGCCGGTCTTGGTCTTGGTGCCGCCGGGCAATTGCATCTTGCCGAACAGAATGTCGCCGATCTGTTTCGGCGAGCCGACATTGACCGGTTCACCGGCAAGCTTGTTGATCTCGGCTTCGAGGCCGCCCGCTTCCTGCGCGAATTCGCCGGACAGCCGCGACAGAATCTGCCGGTCGATCGAAATGCCGCGCCGCTCCATCTGCGCCAATACGCCAACCAACGGCCTCTCCAGCGTCTCGTAGACGCGCAGCACGTGTTCAGCGGCGAGCCGCGGCTTGAGCACCTGCCACAGCCGCAAGGTCACGTCGGCATCTTCGGCCGCATGTTCCGTCGCCTTGCCGATCTCGACACAGTCGAAGGTGACCCTGGTCTTGCCGGCCTTGGTGATCTCGTTGAAATCGATGGTCTGATGATTGAAATAGCGCTCCGACAGATCGTCGAGGCCGCGACCCGCGCGGCCGGCATCGACCACATAAGACAACAACATGATATCGTCGTAAGACGCGGCTTCGATGCCGCGCAGCGCGAAAATCTGCCAGTCGAATTTCAGGTCGTAGCCGATCTTGAGCACGCCCGCGTCTTCCAGAAGCGGCTTGAGCGCGGCCAGGGCGTCGGCCTCCTTGATCTGATCGGCGACGCGCTCGCCGGCAAACAATCCGCCGCCCAATCCAGCGGCACCGTCATCGCCCCCGCCGGCACTGCCACCTTGACGATGCGACAGCGGCACGTAGCAGGCTTCGTTCGGCGCCAGCGCGAGCGAAAAGCCGCACAAGTCCGCCTGCATCGGATCGAGGCTGTTGGTCTGTGTATCGATCGCGACGAAGCCGATGTCGCGCGCGCGCGCGATCCAAGTCTTCAGGCGATCCAGTGTGCGCACGGTCTCATATTTCGAGCGATCGAATTTCTGCTTCTGCGCAGCCTCGAGCCGCACCGCGGCAAGCGCCTTTGGCATCAGTGGACCCGTTGCCTCGGCCTTCGCCCGGCGCGCGTCCCCGGGCTGCGACGGCCGTCCGAGCGGCAACTGCGGCGAAGCACTTCCTCCGTCAGCCGGCGGGGCGCTGCGGCCTTCGCCACTCACTGCCGGAACTGCCGCGTGTGAAGAGGTCGCGCCCTTGCCTGAGAACTGCCCATCAGGCTCAATCTCCGCCACATCGATGCTGGCGAATTCGGCGACACGGCGCGTTAGCGAATTAAATTCCATCGCTTTGAGAAAGGCGACCAGCCGTTTGTAATCCGGCTCGTGCACGGCGAGATCGCCGATCGGCACGTCAAGCGTCACCTTGTCGTCGAGCGTGACGAGCTGCTTCGACAGCCGCGCCTTGTCGACATTGTCGATCAAGGTCTGCCGGCGCTTGTCCTGCTTGATCTCGCCGGCGCGGGCGAGCAGCGTTTCGAGATCGCCGTATTCGCCGATGAGCTGCGCCGCGGTCTTGACGCCGATGCCGGGCACACCCGGCACATTGTCGGTGGAATCGCCGATCAGCGCCTGCACCTCGATGACCTTTTCCGGGGGCACGCCGAATTTCTCGATCACCTCGGCACGGCCGATCTTCTTGTCCTTCATGGTGTCGAACATGATGACGCGGTCGGTGACGAGCTGCATCAAATCCTTATCGGAAGAAACAATAGTCGAGGTGGCGCCGGCTTCGCTCGCCTCGCGCACATAAGTCGCAATCAGGTCGTCGGCCTCGAAGCCGCCCTGTTCGAGACACGGCAGATCGAAGGCCATGACTGCATCGCGGATCAGAGGAAATTGCGGGCGCAGATCGTCCGGCGGATCAGGGCGGTGCGCCTTGTAGTCGGGATACATGTCGGTGCGGAACGTCCGCTCGGAGAGATCGAACACGACGCCGAGATGGGTCGGTCTGTCCTCTGGCTTCATGTCACGCAACAGCTTCCACAGCATGTTGCAGAAGCCGAACACCGCATTGAGCTGCAGGCCATCGGACTTGCGATTGATCGGCGGCAGCGCGTGATAGGCGCGGAAAATATAGCCCGAGCCGTCGACCAGGAAGAGGTGGTCGCCCTTTTTCAGCGGCTTGCCGGCCACAGCGGGCGCGGATTTGGCGGCGACGGCGGCTTTAGCTGCCGCGGCTTTCGGCTTTTGCGCTTTCTGTGACGATTTTTGTGCTGTCGGCATGATGGCCAATATATAGGGACTTCGCCCGATTGGCACCGCTTTGGACAAGACTGTGGATTTTTCCCTACCCATCGACGCCGTCGTACCGGAATTGACCGGCGCGTTGCGCGCGAACAATTGCGCCGTGCTGGTGGCGCCGCCCGGCGCCGGCAAAACGACCAAAGTGCCGCTGGTCCTCGCCAAGGTGGACTGGGTCAAGGACCGCCGCATCCTGGTGCTGGAACCGCGAAGGCTCGCTGCGCGCGCGGCCGCCGAACGCATGGCAACGACGCTCGGCGAACGCGTCGGCGAGACGGTAGGCCTGCGGGTACGATTCGGCTCGAAAGTGTCGCGCAAGACCCGCATCGAAATCATCACCGAAGGGATTTTCACCCGGCTCATCCTCGACGATCCGATGCTCGACGGCATCGCCGCGGTACTGTTCGACGAATTTCACGAGCGCTCGCTCGATGCCGATCTCGGGCTCGCTTTGGCGCGCGACGTGCAGCAAGGCCTGCGCGAGGATCTTCGGGTGCTGGTGATGTCGGCGACGATCGACAGCGCGCGCGTGGCACGCCTGCTCGGCAACGCGCCGGTGATCGAGAGCGAAGGCCGCGCCTTCCCGGTCGAGACGCGCTATGCCTGCCGCAACATGGGGCCGATCGAGCCGCAAATGGCCGACACGATTGCGCGGGCGATGCACGCCGAGCGGGGCTCGCTGCTCGCCTTCCTGCCCGGGGCCGCCGAAATCCGCCGCACCCGGACGCAGCTCGAGGCCCACACCGATGCAGCAACTGATGTGGTCGCGCTTTATGGCGCGCTCGCCGGCGACGAGCAGGACCGCGCCATCCTCCCGGCCCCGCCCGGCCGCCGCAAGATCGTGTTGGCCACTTCCATTGCCGAAACCTCGATCACCATCGAAGGCGTGCGTATCGTCGTCGATTCAGGCCTCGCGCGCGTGCCGCGCTACGAGCCTGACGTCGGAGTGACGCGGCTCGAGACCGTGCGCGTATCACGCGCCGCCGCCGATCAGCGCCGCGGCCGCGCCGGCCGCACCGAGCCCGGCATCTGCTACCGGCTGTGGGACGAACCGCAGACCGCGGCGCTGGAAGCTTTCGCCCGGCCGGAAATTCTCGCCGCCGATCTGTCCTCCTTCGCGCTCGATCTCGCGGCCTGGGGTGCGGCGCCAGAAAAACTTGCTTTCCTCGACCCGCCGCCGCGTGCGGCCTTCACCGAAGCGAGGACTTTGCTCAGCGAGCTTGGCGGTATCGACGCCACCGGCCGCATCACGGAAGAGGGCCGCAGATTGCGGCAACTGCCGTTGCCGCCTCGCCTCGCGCGCATGGTGATCGACGCGGCGGCTGGAGGCGGCGCCTTGCAAGCGGCCGAGCTCGCCGTCCTGATCGGCGAGCGCGGACTTGGCGGCGACGATATCGATCTGCGCGAACGGCTCAGCGTATTGGGCCGCGATCGTTCGAACCGCGGTCGCGATGCGCGCGGCTTGGCGGAGCGCTGGGCGGAGATGGCAAACAGCGGCCCTCACTCGTCCCTGGAGCCGAAAGAGGAAACGAGTGTTGGTGCTCTGATCGCCCTCGCCTTTCCGGAGCGTATCGCAAAAAATCGCGGCGGCAGCTCAGGCGCGTTCCTTCTTGCAAACGGCCGAGGCGCCACCGTCGATCCCGCTTCACCGCTGGCGCGCGAACTTTTTCTCGCCGTTGCCGAATTCACCGGTGCTGCGGCGCAAGGCCGAATTCTTTCCGCGGCGCCGATTGCGCTCGCCGAAATCGAAACCCGCTTCGGCGATCGCATCGAGTCGCGCGACGACATCGCCTTTGACGCAGCGAGCGGCAACCTGCGCGGCCGCAGAAGCCGCAAGTTCGGCGCCATCAGCCTTGCCGAACAGCCGACCCAGATCGAGCCGAGCGAGGACACCGCAAAACTGCTTGCGGAGAAAATTGCCACGGCCGGGATCGCCCGCCTGCCGTGGACCAAAGCCATTCAGCAGTGGCGCGACCGCGTCATGTTCTTGCGAAGCAGCGAAGGTGAGGAATGGCCGGATTTGTCGGACACGGCGCTCGCGGAAAACACCGGCGAATGGCTCGCGTCGTTGTTTGCCGGCAAGACATCGCTCGGCAACATCGCGCCGGATGAATTCGCGGCAGGCTTGAGCGGGCTCTTGTCGTGGCCGCTCAAGCGCCGGCTCGATGCCGAGGCGCCGACGCATTTTGAGGCGCCGACCGGCACGCAAGTGCCGATTGATTACGAGGCGGAAGGTGGCCCGAAGATCGCGATCCGCGTGCAGGAACTGTTCGGCCTCGACCGTCACCCAACCATCGCCGCCGGCAAGATTCCGCTCGTGATCGAATTGTTGTCGCCGGCGCACCGTCCGGTGCAGACCACGCGCGATTTGCCGGGCTTCTGGCGCGGCAGCTATGCCGCCGTGCGCACCGAAATGCGTGGCCGCTATCCAAGACATCCCTGGCCCGACGATCCGATCGCTGCGCCAGCGACGCGGCGGGCCAAACCGCGCAAAATTTAGCGAAGTTCTTAGCAACCCGCTTACCATCGTCCTCCGAATCCCGCGCCGTGCTAGCCGGAATTAGCCGCTTCTTCGCTGTGGCGTGATGAGATCGGACCGTAAGACCGGATCCAATCTCATGCGCTCCATCATCGGCCTCGCCGCTGTCGCGCTTGCCGCCGCCGTTCTCGTGCCGCGCTACCTGATGCAGCACGCAACCGTGGCGTCGGTCGCGCCGACAACGATCTCCGCGCACAGCGATACGCCGGTTGAACCCAACCTTGGCAATACCCGCGCCATCGTCGTGGTGCCTGACAGTCACGGCCATTTCCGCGTCGACGGCCGTGTCGATGCGCGGCCGATGGATTTCGTGGTCGATACCGGTGAGCGCGATGCCGAGATGCTCGGCATTCATCCGGCAGCGAGCGACTACACGATCGCAGTGAGCAGCGCGAACGGCACGGCGCGCGCGGCACCGGTCACGCTCAATAAAGTAGAGATCGGCAGCATTACCATCCGTGACGTCGCAGCGATGGTCATGCCGGAAAATGCGCTGAGCGAGAATCTGCTCGGCATGACATTTCTATCGCGGCTGCAGCGCTAAGAATATTCCAACGGCCGGCTGGTCTTGCAACAATAGGCATCGGCGATCGGCGCAGCGGGCAAGGTGCGCGCCGTTCGCAATTTCTCTATTCGCCTGCCTCAAGCAACCATTTCCGCTTATCGCCGTTTAGGCTATTGCTGCGTCACCTTCCTTCAATCCGGACCGATTTTTCAATGTTTCCCAAGCCAAAACCCTCTCTGAAGCCCAACACCTATGCCTATGAATCCGAGCCGATGGTGAAAGCCACCGGCTTTCGCGAATACGACGCGCGCTGGCTATTCGGACCGGAAATCAACCTGATGGGCATCGAGGCGCTGGGTCTAGGCCTCGGCACGCTCATCCACGAACTCGGCGTCAAGCCACATATCGTCACCGGCCACGATTTCCGCTCCTATTCGGCGTCGATCATAATGGCGCTGGTGAACGGCCTGATGGCGGCGGGCTGCAAGGTCGATGACATCGGGCTTGCGGTAACGCCTATGGCCTATTTCGCGCAATTCGATCTCGACGTGCCCTGTGTCGCCATGGTCACAGCGTCCCACAACGACAACGGCTGGACCGGAGTGAAGATGGGCACCAACCGGCCGCTCACCTTCGGCCCCGACGAGATGACCCGGCTCAAAGACATCGTGCTCGGCGGCAAGTTCAAGCAACCGGCTGGCGGTGCCTACGAATTCGTCGAGAATTTCCCGGCGCGCTATATCGCCGACCTGACCAAGCGGCCAAAACTGACGCGGCATCTGAAGGTCGTCTGCGCCTGCGGCAACGGCACGGCCGGCGCCTTCGCACCGCAAGTTCTGGAAAAGATCGGCTGCGAAGTCGTGCCGCTCGATTGCGACCTCGACCACACATTTCCGAAATACAATCCGAACACCGAAGACATGAAGATGCTGCATGCCATGCGCGATGCCGTGCTGGCCAGCAACGCCGATGTCGGCCTCGGTTTCGACGGCGACGGCGACCGCTGCGGCGTGGTCGACAATACCGGCGACGAAATCTTTGCCGATAAGGTGGGTGTCATGCTGGCGCGGGATATTTCGAGCAACCACCCCGGCGCGCAATTCGTCGCCGACGTTAAATCGACTGGCCTGTTTGCGACCGATCCGGTGCTGATCAAGAACGGGGCCAAGACCGATTACTGGAAGACCGGCCATTCCTACATGAAGCGCCGCGTCAATGAGATCGGCGCCGTCGCCGGCTTCGAAAAATCAGGCCACTTCTTCTTCAACAAGCCGTTCGGCCGCGGCTATGACGACGGCCTGATCTTCGCCATGGCCGTCTGCGACATGCTCGACCGCAATCCGGGAAAGAGCATGGCGGACCTGAAAAACGCGCTGCCGAAAACCTGGTCGTCACCGACCATGGCGCCGCATTGCGCCGACGAAGAGAAATACGCTGTGGTCGATGCGGTGGTGAAGCATTTCGAAGACGAGCAGAAAAGCGGCGGCAAGGTCGCGGGGCAGACCATCCGCGATCTGGTCACCGTCAACGGCGTGCGCGTGACGGTGGAGGACGGCACCTGGGGCCTCGTGCGCGCCTCATCCAACAAGCCGGAACTCGTCGTCGTCGTCGAAAGCCCGGTCTCGGAAGCACGTATGCGCGACATGTTCAAATCCGTCGATGCCGTTCTACGCACCCACAAGCAAGTCGGCGAATACAATCAGACGATTTAAGGTTGTTCCTCCGCCGTCGCAGGGGCGAATAGGAATTACACTTCCTGAAATACGTCGATCTCGAGCGCGCCGGGAAACATGGTGCGCCAAGTCTGCAGATAGACTTGCATGCGCGGATCGCTGGCAATGCGCTGGCGGTTCAATTCCCAGTCCTCGACCGCCTCGTAGTCGATAATCTGGACGAACTTCGACGGGTCGTCGACGTTCTGCAGGAGGCGCACCTCGGCCTTGCCGAACATCTGGTAGAACGGCGCCGCGGCCTTGATCATGGCGGCGAGCTGACTTGAATCCGCGGTGCGCAGCGTGAAGCGCAATTGCAGCGTACGCCGGACCTTTGCTGCTTCCTCATTGGCCATCGCCGTAGCCCTCGTTAATTCACGAACTTTTCCCGCGACCGGTGCGTTGGATAAACACCGAGAATGCGCAAAGTCTTCGGCTGCGACACGAATTCAAGCTCTTCGAGCGCAAGTTCGAGCGCGCGGTTCTTCGGGTGACCCTCGACATCGGCGTAAAACTGCGTCGCGGTGAAACTGCCGTCGACCATATAGCTCTCGAGCTTAGTCATATTGACGCCGTTGGTGGCAAAGCCGCCGAGCGCCTTGTAGAGGGCTGCCGGAATATTGCGCACCTGAAAGACAAACGTCGTCATCACCCGCTTTTCCTTGCGGTTCGCCCATCTCGGCTCGCGCGACAGAACCACGAAGCGCGTCGCATTATGCTTGGCGTCGGCGACATCTTTTTTCAGGATGCGCAGCCCATAGGTTTTCGCCGCAAGCTTCGTAGCGAGCGCCGCGCGCGTAATGTCGCCGGCTTCGGCGACTTCCCGCGCCGCGCCCGCGGTATCCGCCGCGACCACGGCCTTGAGGTGCAGCGCGCGGATGACATTGCGGCACTGGCCGAGCGCATGGACATGGCTTTCGGCGGTCTTGATCGTCTTTAGCGTCGCTTGCTTCGGCGCCATGAGCTGATGCTGCACCGGCAGGAACCATTCGCCGATGATATGCAGCTTCGATGCCGGCATCAGATGATGGATGTCGGCGACCCGGCCGGCCACCGAATTGTCGATCGGAATCATGGCGAGCGCCGCGCGACCGGTGCGGACCGCCGCAAAAGCATCCTCGAAGGTCGGGCACGGCAGCGGTTCATAACCCGGATAGGCGAGGTTGCAGGCAATATGGGAATTCGCTCCCGGCTCGCCTTGAAATGCGATCTTCTTGCGTTTGCTCATCTTCTTCCGCTTAGTCACTCTATGCTCAATTCGGGCCGTCCGTCAGCACTTTAGCCGGCCAATAGTTTACGCGCTCTGGCCAGATCCTCGGGCGTATCAACGCCGAGCGGAACGGCATTAACGATGGCAACGTCGATGCGCATGCCGGCTTCCAGCGCCCGCAGTTGTTCGAGCTTCTCGCGGCACTCGAGCGGCGAAGGCTTGAGCCGCACAAAGCGCTCGAGCGCGGCGCGGCGATAAGCGTAAAGCCCGATGTGATGATAGAGCGGCCCCTCGCCCGCCGGCGCGGTGGCGCGGGTGAAATAGAGCGCGCGCAACCGCGCCGGTCCCACCGGCGTGCCCACCACTTTGACGACATTGGGATTGGTGCGCTCCTCCGCCACTTTGATTTCGGCGGCGAGCGTTGCGATATCGACCGCGTCGTCGGCGAGCGGTTTGAGCGCGGCGGCGATGGCTGCCGGATCGAGCGTCGGCAGATCGCCCTGCAGATTGACGATGAACTTGGCGCTTGCCTGCGGATCGGCCTTGCCGAGCGCTTCGAAAATTCGGTCGGAGCCGGTGGCATGGTCGGCGCGCGTCATCACCGCGCGGCCCTTGGCCTTATCCACAACAGCGGCGATCTCCGCCGAGTCTGTGGCGACCACCACAGGCCCAAGATCGGCTTCTTGCGCCCGGCGCAGGACATGCACGATCATCGGCTCTCCGGCGATGTCGGCGAGCGGCTTGCCCGGGAGCCTGGTCGCGGCCATGCGGGCGGGAATGAGAACAAGAACCTCGGCCATCACTTCCAACGCACCGGAATCGTGCTTATTCGGGTTGCAAGAACCGCAGCAAACCGGCTAATTGTGCGCCGCTTGCCTTACGCTGGGAGCCATTCAGCGATGAATTCCTTCGAAATCAACAAGATTCTCGGCGCCCTGCTCGGGACTTGTCTTGTCCTCGTCGCCACGCACATCGCGTCAGGCGCGATCTTCGCGCCGGAAACACCGGCGAAGCCCGGCTACATCGTCGAAGTGAAGGCGGAGGCGTCGCCGGGCGCAGCCGCGGCTCCGGCCGCAACACCGATCGCGACGCTTTTGCCCACTGCGTCGGCGGACCGCGGCGCCAACGTCGCCAAGCAGTGCCAAGCCTGCCACAACTTCCAGGAAGGCGCAGGCGCCAAGATCGGTCCCGACCTTTACGGCGTGGTGGACCGGCAGGTCGCTTCCGTCTCGGGTTTCAGCTATTCGGCGGCTTTGAAGTCCAAAGGCGGGAAGTGGGATTTCGATGCGCTCAATAAGTGGCTGACCAAGCCGAGTACCTATGCTCCCGGCACCGCCATGACCTTCGCCGGCATTTCCAACGAGAAACAGCGCGCCGACGTCATCGCCTATCTCGACTCGCTGTCCGCCAATCCGGTGCCGTTGCCGAAGGACCAAGGCGCCAAATAACTGGGCGCCAAACAACAGGCGCTAAATAACTGAGCGCAAATCATCACGGGGCGCCAAATTAAGTCGGGCTGAGCGATAGGCGGAAAATGGCGTCCGCCCTCGTCCGCGAGAGGTTTCCCAATGCCTCCCCGGCCGGTTGCAGTGGCGGCTGTTTCGTTGCGCCGCACACTGGAACGCTGGCGCGCCCATCCGAAATACGGATAATGGCGTCATCGAGCGCTCAATAGTCGTCATTAATCTTCTCTCGCGCATTACCGTCTATCCGCCAAACGCACTGGAGGGCCTGGTGAATCGCCGATCCCTGTTGAAATCCGCATTGCTCGCATTCGCAGCGCGCGGCCTTCCGTTCCCGGCCTGGATCAGCTCGGCGCTGGCGCAGGCAGCGGCCCCGGCACAAGACAAGGTCTGGCGGCACGGCACGTCGGAATTCGGCGACCTGAAATATCCGGCCGGCTTCAAGCAATTCGACTACGTCAATGCCAAGGCGCCGAAAGGCGGCGTGGTGCGGCAGAGCGCCGTCGGCACGTTCGACAACTTCAACCCGGTGATCGCAGACGTCAAAGGCTCGCTGGCCGCCGGCGTCGGCATCGTCTACGAGTCGCTCACCGTCGCCTCGCTTGATGAAGTGTCGAGCGAATATGGCCTGCTCGCCGAGGCCTTGAGCTTCCCGGCCGATTTCTCCTCGGCGACCTATCGCTTGCGCGCCGAAGCCAAGTGGCAGGA
The DNA here is from genome assembly GCA_049677525.1 of Xanthobacteraceae bacterium. GTDB lineage: Bacteria > Pseudomonadota > Alphaproteobacteria > Rhizobiales > Xanthobacteraceae > BOG-931. The sequence goes on along the minus strand of JBAUCK010000064.1, from coordinate 9,458 downwards.
CGGAACGCCAGTGACGCCGGACGACGTCATTTTCTCCTTCGATGTCTGGAAGAAAAACAGTCCGAGCAAGATGGCGTATTACCGCCACGTCACCAAAGCGGAAAAGACCGGCGATCGCGAAGTGACCTTTACCTTCGACGCGCCGGGCAATCGCGAACTGCCGCAGATCATCGGCCAGCTCGTCGTCCTGCCGAAGGCGTGGTGGCAAGGTACCGACAAGGACGGCAAGCAGCGCGACGTCACTTTGACCACGCTCGAGCCGCCGATGGGCAGCGGCGCCTACCGTATCAAGGATTTCACCCCGGGCCGCAATATCAGCTACGAGCGGGTGAAGAACCATTGGGGCAAAGACCTCAACGTCAATGTCGGCGTCAATAATTTCGACGAACTGCAGTACACTTATTTCCGCGACACCGTTGTCGCGCTCGAAGCCTTCAAGGCCGACACATTCGACTGGCGCTTGGAGAACAGCGCCAAGAACTGGGCCACGGCTTACGATTTCCCGGCGATCGCCGACAAGCGGGTCGTGAAAGAGGAATTTCCGATCCGCAGTCGCGGTATCATGCAGGCTTTCGTCTTCAATCTTCGCCGCGAAAAATTCAAGGATCCGCGGGTGCGGCTCGCGTTCAATTACATGTTCAATTTCGAGGAAATGAACAAGCAGCTGTTTTTTGGCAGCTACATCCGCATCGCCAGCTATTTTCAAGGCACCGATCTCGCCGCGACCGGATTGCCGACCGGCCGCGAGCTCGAGCTTCTGGAAACGGTGCGCGACAAGGTTCCGCCCGATCTGTTCAAGAAGCCCTATTCCAATCCGGTCAACGGCACGCCCGAAGCGATCCGCGACAATCTGCGTGAGGCCGTGCGGCTGTTTAAGGAAGCGGGTTACGAGATTCGCGATCAGCAATTGGTCAACGCCAAGACCAACGAGCCCTTCAGCGTCGAGCTTCTTGCCGCGGACCCGAACTTCGAGCGCGTGTACTTGTTCTATAAGCCGTCGCTGGACCGGCTCGGTATTACCACCACCGTGCGCACCATCGACGAGGCGCAGTACGAGAACCGGCTGCGCAACTGGGACTTCGACATCACCACATATGGATGGGCCCAGTCGCTGTCGCCGGGCAACGAGCAGCGCGGCAATTGGGGCTCCCAGGCCGCCGATCAGTCCGGGTCGGAGAATATCGGCGGGATCAAGAATCCGGCGGTCGACGCCATGATCGACCAGGTGATCTACGCCAAGAACCGCCCCGATCTCGAGGCCGCCGTCAAAGCGCTCGATCGCATCCTGTTATGGAATTTCTACGTCGTGCCGCAATGGAGCTACAGCTACTCGCGCGTGGCGCGCTGGGATCGCTTTAGTCACGCCGATCCTTTGCCAAGATTCGGCGTTTCGGCATTTCCGACCGTATGGTGGTGGGATGCCGAAAAAGCCGCAAAGACGGGTTAGCCGTCCTTGAACGGTGCGAGCGGTCGCGGCGAAGGCTGCACGCCCTTTCGGATTCAAGGATGATGCCGCCACTCAAAATGACGCGCCGGCGCGCGCTCTCGCTGACCGCCGGCGTTGCGAGTTCTGCTTTCATACGCGGGTTTAGTTCAGCGCGCGCCGACCAGCTTGCCGAATCGCACGGCATGTCGGCCTTCGGCGACCTCGCCTACCCCGCCGACTTCGCGCACTTCCGCTATGTCGATCCCAACGCCCCCAAGGGCGGCACGTTTTCGCAGGTCGGTCCCGACCGCGCCTACAATCAGAATTTTCTCACCTTCAATTCGCTCAACGGCTTCATCCTCAAGGGCGATGCGGCGCAGGGCATCGATCTGACCTTTGCGACGCTGATGGTGCATTCCGGCGACGAGCCGGACGCCATGTATGGTCTCGCGGCGGCGAAGGTGCGGCGCTCAGCCGACGGCCTCACCTATCAATTCTTGATCCGGCCTGAGGCAAAATTCCACAACGGCACCCCGCTCACCGCGCAGGATGTCGCCTTCTCGCTGAATATTCTCAAAGCCAGGGGCCATCCGATCATCAGCCAGTCGCTGCGCGATTTCATCGGCGCTAAGGCCGAAGACGATCGAACCGTCACTGCGAGTTTTGCGCCCAAGCGCGCCCGCGACGTGCCGCTGTTCGTCGCAGGACTGCCGATTTTTTCACGCGCTTATTACGCGACCAAGCCGTTCGATGAATCCACGCTCGACATCCCGCTGGGCTCAGGCGCCTATCAAGTCGGCCGCTTCGAGCCGGGACGTTATATCGAATATAATCGCGTCAAGGATTGGTGGGGCGCGGATTTGCCGGTGGCGCGTGGCCAGAACAATTTCGACGTTGTGCGCTTTGAATATTATCGCGACCGCGATGTCGCATTCGAAGGCTTCACCGCCGGGACCTATCTGTTCCACGAAGAATTCACCTCGCGCATCTGGGCGACGCGCTACAATTTTCCGGCGATCAAAGACGGCCGCGTCAAGAAAGACGTGTTGCCGGACGATACGCCGTCCGGCGCGCAAGGCTGGTTCATCAATATGCGGCGGCCGCAATTTTCCGACCCGCGCGTGCGCGAGGCGCTCAACAATGCTTTCGATTTCGAATGGACCAACAAGAACATCATGTACAGCGCCTATGAGCGCACCGTCTCGGTGTTTCAGAATTCCGAGATGATGGCGCAAAGCAAGCCCAGCGCAGAAGAAATTGCTTTGCTCGAACCGTTCCGCGCGCATTTGCCCGACGAAGTGTTCGGCGAGCCCTACATGCCGCCGGTCTCAGACGGGTCGGGTCAGGACCGCACGCTGTTGCGCAAGGCGGCGCGGCTTCTGCAAGATGCCGGCTGCGGGCTGCAGAACGGCAAGCGCGTCTCGCCGAACGGCCAGCTGATCACCATCGAGTTCTTGATCGACGAGCCGAACTTCGAGCCGCATCATGCGCCGCTGATCAGAAATCTCGGACTTCTTGGCATCGACGCCACGTTGCGTATCGTCGATCCGGTGCAATATCAGGGCCGCCGCGACGGCTTTGACTTCGACATCACCATCGACCGGTTCGGCTTTTCCTCGACGCCTGGAGATTCGCTGCGATCATATTTCTCCTCACAGGCGGCAATGCTGAAGGGCTCGAACAATCTCGCCGGCATTTCGGACCCGGCGGTCGACGCGCTGATCGACGCCATTATCGGCGCCCCTTCGCGGCCCGAACTCACCACCGCCTGCCGCGCGCTCGACCGTGTGATCCGCTCCGGCCGGTACTGGATTCCGCAGTGGTACAAGGCGTCGCACTGGATCGCCTATTGGGACGCGTTCGGGCGGCCGCCCGCGCAACCCCGCTATTTCCGCGGCATTCCGGACACTTGGTGGTATGACCCGCAAAAGGCAGCAAAAATTGGCCGCACCGGCTGAGCCACCTTGCAATTGACCCGCCGGCGCTTGACCCATGCCCACTTGACCTGTGCCAATGTCACGGGCAAGGCCTAGGCAAGGACTATGAGGGAGCTCAGTAACGACGCAAAAGCGTCACTAAGACTGTTAAACTGGGTCGGCGCCGTCCCCGCCGCCCGATAAGCCGAAAACAACGGGCCCTATCGAGAATGACCGCCTACATCCTTCGCCGTCTTCTGCTCATGATCCCCACCATCTTTGGGATCATGCTGGTGTCTTTCACCGTCATTCAATTCGCGCCGGGCGGCCCGGTGGAACGCGTGATCTCTCAGCTCTCCGGCCGCGACACTGGCGCAACCTCGCGCATCTCCGGCTCCGGCGGAGACTTCGGCGCCCAAGGCGCCAACAGCGCCGCCCAGATGGACCTCAATTCCAAATACCGCGGCGCGCAGGGTCTCGATCCCGAATTCATCAAGAGCCTGGAAAAGCAGTTCGGGTTCGACAAGCCCGCTTATGTGCGCTTTTTCCAGATGCTCTGGAACTATGCGCGTTTCGATTTCGGCAAAAGCTATTTTCGCGACGTCAGCGTCGTTCAGCTCATCAAGGAGAAGCTGCCGGTCTCGATCTCGCTCGGCGTCTGGATGACGCTATTGAGCTATCTGATCTCGATCCCGCTCGGCATCCGCAAGGCGGTGAAGGACGGCTCGCCGTTCGACGTCTGGACATCCGGCATCATCATCATTGGCTACGCCATTCCGGGATTTCTGTTCGCCATTCTGCTCATCGTCTTGTTCGCCGGCGGCTCGTTCTTTCAGATCTTTCCGCTACGCGGACTGGTGTCGGACGGCTGGTCGCAATTCACCTGGTATCACAAGATCGGCGATTATTTCTGGCACCTGACGCTGCCGATCCTTTCGATGGGGCTGGCGTCCTTCGCGACCATGACGCTGCTCACCAAGAATTCGTTTCTTGAGGAATTGCGCAAGCAATATGTGCTGACCGCGCGCGCCAAAGGCTGCTCGGAACGGCAGGTGCTGTATGGGCATATTTTCCGCAACGCCATGCTCATCGTCATCGCGGGATTCCCGGCAGCCTTCGTGTCGGCTTTCTTCGCCGGCGCGCTCCTGATCGAGACGATCTTCTCGCTCGACGGGCTTGGGCTTTTGAGCTTCGAGAGCGTGCTCAACCGCGACTATCCGGTCGTATTCGCCAATCTCTATATTTTCGCGCTTGTCGGACTGGTTGTGAATCTGATTTCCGACCTCACCTATACCTGGATCGATCCGCGCATCGATTTCGAGACCCGGGAGGTGTGAGGTGGACGCCAAAACGCCTCCGAGCGAACCCAAGCTTCCGCTCGAAACCACCAAAGCCGGGACTCCGGAATTCACGCCGGATATCGAGCCGGCGGGTCCGCTTGGCCTACCCTGGCTACCGAACAATCTTGCCCTGTCCCCGCTGAACGCGCGGCGGTGGGGAAACTTCAAAGCCAATAAGCGCGGCTACTGGTCGCTGTGGATTTTCCTCGTCCTGTTCTTCGTCACTTTGTTCGCCGAATTCATCGCCAACGACAAGCCGATCTTCATCCATGTCGAAGGCAAGAGCTATTTCCCGGTCTTCTTCACCTATCCCGACACCGATTTCGGCGACGACCTCGGCACCGCAGCCGATTATCGCGATCCCTTCACACAGAAATATCTCGCCGAGCACAATGCGATCCAAATCTGGCCGCCGATCCATTTCTCCTACAAGACCATCAATGACCGGCCGCCGATGTCGTTTCCGTCCAAGCCGACCTGGATGCTGAGCAAGGTCGATTGCGACTTCGCCGCCAAGAACGGCTATGCGCAATGCGGCAATCTGGAAATGAACTGGTTCGGCACCGACGACCAGGGCCGCGACGTGCTGGCGCGGCTGATCTATGGCTTTCGCATCTCGGTCCTGTTCGGCCTCGTGCTGACAATCGTGTCGTCGATCATCGGCATCGCGGCCGGCGCGGTGCAGGGCTATTTCGGCGGCTGGACCGACTTGCTGTTCCAGCGCTTCATCGAAATCTGGACCTCGGTGCCGGAGCTTTATCTGTTGCTGATCATTTCTTCGGTGCTGGTCCCGGGCTTTTTCGTGCTGCTCGGCATCCTTTTGTTGTTCTCTTGGGTGAGACTCGTCAGTCTCGTGCGCGCCGAATTCCTGCGCGGGCGCAATTTCGAATATATCCAGGCGGCGCGCGCGCTCGGCGTCTCCAACAAAGTCATCATGTTCCGCCACCTCTTGCCGAACGCCATGGTGGCGACGATGACGTTCCTGCCCTTCATCATGTCATCTTCGGTAATGACGCTGACCGCGCTCGACTTCCTTGGGTTTGGCCTGCCGCCCGGCTCACCGTCGCTCGGCGAACTATTGTCGCAAGCCAAGGCCAACGTGCAGGCGCCCTGGCTCGGCCTCGCCGGCTTCTTCACCGTGGCGCTGATGCTGTCGCTTTTGATCTTCATCGGCGAAGCCGTGCGCGACGCTTTCGATCCGCGGAAGACATTTATATGAGCGACGATCTCTGCCTCTCGGTCAAAGACCTCTCGGTCGCGTTCCGCTCCAGCGGGCGCGAGACGCTGGCGGTTGATCGCGTCTCGTTTAACATCGTCAAGGGTGAATGCCTGGCGCTGGTCGGCGAATCCGGGTCCGGCAAATCGGCGACCGCGCTGTCGATCCTCAAACTCCTGCCCTACCCGGCGGCGCACCACCCGTCTGGTAGCGTGGTGTTCCACGGCAAGGCCATTCTCAAATATTCCGAAAAGCAGATGCGCCAGGTGCGCGGTGACGACATCACTATCGTGTTCCAGGAGCCGATGACGTCGCTCAATCCGCTGCACACGATCGAAAAGCAGATCGGCGAAATTCTCCTGCTGCATCGCGGCCTCACCGGCGCCGCGGCGCGCGAGCGCACGCTCGAGGTGCTCACACAAGTCGGCATTCCGGAGCCGGAGACGCGGCTCAAAAGCTATCCGCACCAGCTCTCCGGCGGCCAGCGTCAGCGCGTGATGATCGCCATGGCGCTGGCCAACGAACCCGATCTCCTCATCGCCGACGAGCCGACGACTGCGCTCGACGTCACCGTGCAGGCGCAGATCATCGCGCTCCTTAAAGACATCCAGAAGCGGTTGAACATGTCGCTGCTGTTCATCACCCACGATCTCGGCATCGTGCGCAAGATCGCGCAGCACGTCTGCGTGATGAAAGACGGCAAGATCGTCGAGGCCGGCACCGTCGACCAGGTGTTTTCCGCGCCGCAGCACCCCTACACCAAAGCGCTGCTTGCCGCCGAACCCAAGCCAGATCCGGCGCCGCTGCAACCCAACGCGCCGGTGGTGATCGATACCGAGCAGCTCAAGGTTTGGTTTCCGATCCTGCGCGGCCTGATGCGCAAAACCGTCGGCCATGTCAAAGCCTGCGACGGGCTGACCATCTCGTTGCGCCAAGGTGAAACCCTCGGGGTGGTCGGCGAATCCGGCTCCGGCAAATCGACACTCGGACGCGCCATCCTGCGGCTGATTTCATCCGAAGGCGGGATCGCCTTCATGGGCAACAATCTGCAAGGCCTGACATTCAAGGAAATGCGCCCGTACCGGCGGAACATGCAGATCGTATTCCAGGATCCTTACGGCTCGTTGTCGCCGCGCATGTCGGTTGCCGACATCATCAAAGAGGGCCTTTGGGTCCACCACCCGCGCCTGACGGCGCGCGAGTGCGACGAGCGCATCGTAAAGGCACTCGAGGATGTCGGCCTCGATCCCGATACACGCTTCCGTTTCCCGCATGAATTTTCCGGCGGCCAGCGCCAGCGTATCGCTATCGCACGCGCACTTGTGCTCGAGCCGAGCTTCATCGTGCTCGACGAGCCGACCAGCGCGCTCGATATGGTGATCCAGGCGCAGATGGTCGACCTACTGCGCGACCTGCAGAAGCGGCACAATCTCACCTATCTGTTCATCTCGCACGACCTGCGCGTGGTCGCGGCGCTGGCGAGCCGGCTCATGGTCATGCGCTCCGGTCTCGTCGTCGAGAGCGGCGACGCCGCCGAACTGTTCCGCAATCCTAAGACCGATTACACCCGCGCGCTGTTTGCGGCGGCATTCAAGCTTGAAACCGCGCCCGAAGGCATCGTCGCTCAATAACAATCGGCGCGATAAGAAGCGGCCCAAGCGCCGCAGGGGTTAGGGATGGAACGCTTACGCAGCTCGTTTGCGAACTTGTGCGGCTATGCGCTGCTCTTGCTGGCAACACCGGTCTTCGCTGAAACCGTCAAAATCGTCGTGCCGTTCGCCGCCGGCGGCCCGGTCGATCAATTGGCGCGGATCCTTACGCCGGAACTGGCGGCGCAGTTGAAGGCCGACGTGATCGTCGACGATCGCAGCGGCGCTGGCGGCGCCATCGGCTCGGAACTGGTGGCGCATGCGCCGCCCGACGGCGACACGTTCCTGCTCGCGAGCATGGGCTCGCAAATCCTGAGCCCGATCCTCAAACTGCCGACCACCTACGATCCGGTGAAATCCTTCGTACCCGTGGTGATGGTCGCCACCATGCCCTCGCTCCTAGTGGTGAACCACGAGCTCGGCGTCGGCACCATGAAAGACCTGATCGCGAAGGCCAAGACGCAGAAGCTCACTTACGGGTCGGCAGGGCCGGGCACGACGATGAACATCGCGGTCGAAATGCTCAACAATGCCGCAGGCGTGAAAATTACCCACGTGCCCTATCGCGGCGCGGCGCCGGCGATCAACGATCTCCTCGGCGGCCATGTCGACATGCTCAATGCCGACCTGCCGGTGCTGCTGCCGCTGGTGAAGGCTGGCACGGTGACGCCGATCGCGCTGTTCGCCTCGGAACGCACGCCGCTATTGCCCGATCTGCCGACGACCAAGGAACTCGGCTTGCCGAGCGTGGTGATGGAAAGCTGGTATGGCGTCTTTCTGCCGGCCGGAACGCCGACGCAAATCCGCGACAGGCTCGAACGGGCCCTGCTGGCCGTGGTCGCCACATCGGCCGTCAAGCAACGCTTCGCCGAACTCGGCATGCACGGCACACTTGGCCACGAAGCCCTCGAGGCGCGGCTGAAGAAGGATTGGGCGCAATGGCCCGAGACCATCAAGACGCTCGGGATCACCGGTGAGTAACGCGCGCTATCGCGCTTTACTGAACAACTCCAACACCGGCGCGCCCGAAGCGATCTTTTCCTCGCGCAGCTTTTCGGCGGCGACATTGCGCTGGGCCCGCGCAAGCACGTCGGCCGCCCATGCGCCCGGAATGAAGCACCCCAGTTTCGTCGGCGAGCACGACATCGCCCGGATTCACCGTGATGCCGCAGATCATAACCGGCTTGTTGATGGCGACGGTTTCGACCCGCCATTTTCCGGTGATCGGGCTGACGCTCTTCGACCAGATCGGGTAGCCGATGCCGCGCGAATAATCGACGCCGCGCACGCCGCCGTCGACAATGACGCCGAGCTCCCCTTGCCGATGCCCGATGGTCGCGGAAATGCCACCGAGATTGGAGCAGAGATCGACGCCTTGCTGCACGATCACGTCGCCTGGCTCGGCGAGATTATGCGCCTCGATCTCGCCCAAGCCCGAGACGCCGGCTTTGACCTTGTCGGGGACCGGCGCATTGCCGGTGACGTTGCGCACGGTGAGCGCCCGGCCGACCAGCCGCGCCGAGGGATCGCGCGGCGTGAGCAGTGCCGCGGGCACGGCGCCGACAATGCCGAGTTCGTCCATCGCATCCGAGGCAATGCCAGTGAGATCAGGCAGAGCGCGACCATCCAGCACGTCATTCGGTAACGCGGGAAGCGCCAGCATGCCGAACGCGTCGCCGGGAAGCTTGCCGAGCGTGCGCTTGGTCATCGGCGCCGCTCCGGTGGAGATTTTCGTTTGAGCATGATTTTTTCCGAAAACCGGTTTCCACTTTTCGGGATCACGCTCTAGGCTGTAGTGACGATTTAATAGTTGGGGGGATTCCCAACGGGGTGCAAATCAGATTCAAAGCTGGCTTTTGGCGGCGGTCAGCTTTGGAAGGCGAAGAACTTCGGGATGATCAGTGGGAGCGG
>JBAUCK010000063.1:0-10262 GCA_049677525.1 Xanthobacteraceae bacterium | reverse complement strand
TGTCGACGATTGCTTGGGCAAGTGCGCTCGCTTCGTCGACGTTCTTGATATGAAGCCTGTCGATCCACAATGGATCGCGCGAACGTTGCGTATCTCGATTAATCGTCGATTCCATGTTTGGCCTCATTCATGTCCGCCCGCGAAGCGGATGACGAAAACTTCAGCGTACGGCCGCGAACAGAGGCGCCCGACATGCTCGTACGGATGCAATCAGCGTCCGCGACGCGAGCCACGATCGACTTTGAGATCAGAAATTTGAAATTAAAGCTGTGCCCGCCGATAACAGCAGCGCTGCCCGTAAGTGAACGGCGACTTCGGCATATCGCTGTTTTGTGGGCAACCGCCAGGCGAGCCTTTGCTTGCCGTTAGTGTGTAGCTATGGTGCCGCTGCCAAAACACAAGTACGCATCGAGACTTTATTCGTCGTTGCGACGATAGAGATCGGTTCACTCTGTTAAAACAACAAAGCCTCTCTATTCGGCCACTATTGAAGCCGCACTTTCAGCTCGCCGAAATGTCTCGGCCAATATGAGAAAATCAACATGAAAGATGCACACAACCAAGCGGCGGAACATCACGAGTCCGCGGCGAAGTCCCATCGTGCCGCCGCCGAAGCTCACGGCAAGAACGACCATACCAAGGGCAAGGAGCACTCGACCCAAGCCCAGCAGCACGCGCAAAACGCAAGCGAGCATTCCAAGACGGCGAATGCGAAAAGCACCCAGCAGAAGTAATAAAGACCTCCAGCGGGGAGCCGGCGATCATGTCGGCTCCCCAATGGGAAGACCCAGACAATTTCGCTAAATCCTGTCGGCGTCTTCACGAAGGCTGAACCAATTTGCTTTAGACATCGAGATCATTTACTCCAGGAGGCGTCTATCGCCTCTCGTCGCCCGTGAATTTGCGCTGGGGACAGCGCCGTGGACGACTGGCGCTCTGCAAAACGACAAGGCATCATGACTATGCGACAGACTGGGCCGAAAAGGTCGTCAGCCGCACGCTCGCGGCGGTGGACCCACGGCGCCAACCGTTCCACGCCTAACAACGCTAACGGCGCACAAAGAAATTATGAGCGGTATATGGCGCTCGCTCGCGCGGAAGACCAAAACGGCAACACGGTCGCCGCCGAGAATTACTATTAGTACGCGGAGCATTACTTCAGATCTTTGTCCTCCGGTACGGAAGGGACTTAGCTTGATGTCTTTCAAGTTTCTGGTCGGGCAAGCTGTCGAGTACACGCCTATCGGTGAGAAAAAACCCGGTCGCTTCAAGGTTGTGCGTCAGATGCCGAAGGAGGACCAGGCAATCGATGTGTATTACCGCATCAAAAGCGAGACCGAAAACCATGAGCGTAATGTAGCCGAGGGCCAGTTGAGTTCTGACATAGGCGCTGACGGCTCATTTGCGTCGGTTAACCCTGGCGATGGCGTCGAGCGAGATCGGAAAATTCAATCGTGATCCATCATCTCGATCGCAGTGCTCTGCGCGGCGCGTAGGCTAATTTGGAACTGACGCGGCGCAAAATATCTTCCTCGCCATTTCAGCGGCCGTGACTCGATCGGCACGGTCAATCGCCCGTGCCGGGGTTTGGCGAGAAGTGCTGCAGTTTGTCCGGCTTACGCTCCCATTCTTTGGCGTCGGCCGGAGGGTCCTTCTTGACGGTGATGTTAGGCCATGCCTTTGCGTATTTGGCGTTGATCTCAACCCACTTTTCCATACCCGGTTCTGTGTCCGGCTTTATTGCATCGACCGGACATTCCGGCTCGCACACACCGCAATCGATACATTCATCCGGATGGATGACGAGCATGTTCTCACCCTCGTAAAAGCAATCCACGGGGCAGATCTCCACGCAATCCATCAGCTTGCATTTGATGCAGCTCTCGTTGACGACATAGGTCAATTAAGTGTCCTTTCGGCAGATCGCAGTGTTTCGTTCGCGCAGTTCGTGCAGGCGTCGCGCCCTCTAAAAATTTGCTCGCGATGCCTAGAGGGGCGCGGAACAAGCCGCCGCGCGACCGCTGAGGCTGCCGGTGGCGCGATAGAAGGGTCCGAGCCTAAAAAAACATCGAGGCCCCGGCGCCAGGCGATCTTACGTTTGGCTCGATTCCCGGCGCGCTTGCTCCGCCAGTCGATCCGACCGCGCGGCGACGCTCAGTAGTGCCTCACGCGCTAAGCGCCGCATATCCTCGTCATGTGCACGAATAACCCTGTCCCAAGCGTCGGCTATCGCAAGTAGCTGCCCCGCAACGTTCGGATCGGTCTCAACTGCGGCAGTGCGCCGGCACTCGGCAGCATCGCGTTTTGCGTCGTCCAAAATATTGGGCATTTTTTGACCCGCAGTCTTGCGACCTAGAGGCTATTCCTATCGCATTGAGCCTGCGCCTATTCCAGACGAATAGCGAGTCCTTAGAATGGAACAATCGAAGCAACCTCAAAAGCTCAGCTAAAGCGCGGCGCACGCGGACATCCAAGCCCGTCTCATTGCTCAGGTTTCAATTTGAGCGCAATGTTCATTTCATGGAGTACAGAGGCGTAAGATATACGATCCGCGCCCGGATCGAACGCGATGAATGGCTCGTCGCCATTCATCCCAGCGACAAGGAAATGCCCGGAAAAATAATGAGCGGCGACCGTGAGCAAGCCGAGATGCTCGCACATTCCATGATCAACAAATGGCTCGACCGCCGTCAGTGGAGCTGACGTCAATCGAAGCCGGGGCCACCGTGCTTGGCTGACGAGACACAGCAGCGGCGCTCGCCGGCGGGCACGAAGACATCGCACCGAAGGCAAAATCTGATGTGACGCCGTGCGCGATTATCACGCTCAACGGGCGCGGCTAGTCACAGGTATCGGGCACGTTCATAATGGACTAAGGCGGTCTGATGCGGTATGCTTTGGCTTACTCAAGTGATGGTTCGCCATCCACTCGGGCGCCTCGGAAGCCTTCGATTTGCGCACGCTTTTCCGAGCGATAACAGCGCCAGTACCTGCAAGTAACCAGTCCTTACGACTGTTTACTTCGGCAAGGCGCAGAGAGCAAGCCAACGACAGACATCGTGGAATATAAAGGCTATCGCCTGGAGATTGATCCGGTCTGCAAAGGCTGGAGAGCGTCGATCTATTCGCAGGGGGCGACCGCTCCACTGCACGACAGCCCGACCAATCTTGAGAAGAGTCCCAAAGAGGACATCATTTCGCTGGCCAAGCAGATCATCGACGCGCGTCTCGGGCTGCGACTGCTGTAATTGCAATGACGGCCCAAATCACTCCGATGGTGGCTGAACTTCAAGGCGTTCGGCGGCGCCAGGGTAACCGCGGCTTTCATACAAATGTTGGATGCCGCCGCTGTCGAAGCACTCGTCTCCGACCTCATCCACGCATTGAGCGTGCCCACCGGCGTAAAATCTTCGACCGCGAAGCGAATGGCCTCGGCCGCTGTCGGGAAGCGGCGATGCTGACGCCGCTGGCGTTCACCGCCCCCGCGCTTTTGCCAGGTACATTTCGGCAGGCAACGAATAGTCGAATGTCATGATCTCGCTTTCAATGGCCGAGCCCGAGCGCAGATGCGCCGTCACGCGGCGCGCCTTGGGCTGCTCCTGCAATCGAGGATAGATCTTAGAAACAATATCCTAGCACAAATGTGGGAGGACGGTCGGAAATCGGAAAGAGAGAATACTTAGACTCGTCGAAGAGCGAACTATGAATAGAAAAACCTTCACCGGCTCAACGCGGACGGAAGTTCTGGAAGTGGCAACGCGATGGTGGGCTTCGCAGGAGGGACTTCGGCAAGTTGGAGAATGGGAAATATCGGCAGGACACGACCTCGCGCCCCAACATGCGCAGCAATCGACCGTCGCTATAATCTTTATAATCTTTGAAACGGCCGGAGAACGCTGAAATTAGCATCAATCGCAGGCACTTCGGCGTCGTCCGATTGCCATTCGACCTTGAAACGAACACATCTTCGGCCCATATTAGCTCATGTCCTTATGAAAGGGCTTTGTGCGCGCCGCGCGTATAGACACCGTCTGACGGCTTCTGGCTAACGGTTTCTGGCTCGCTTTTTTTAATTCACTGGCAGCCCGATCGCGTGGGGTGTCTCGCTCACCCGCAATGCCGGTCCTGCGCGTTTTGTGCAGGCCCGCTGTAGTGTGTGCGCCGTGTGCGAAGGAATCAGCACATGCCTAAAGAAGAGCTTCTCCAATTCGAGGGTCTGGTGGTCGAGATACTGCCCGACGCGCGGTATCGCGTTGAACTCGACAACGGCCACGCGCTTGTCGCCTACACCGCGGGCAGAATGAAGAAGAACCGGATCAAGACCCTTGCCGGCGACCGGGTCACCGTCGAAGTGTCGCCGTATGATCTGGAAAAAGGTCGCCTGATCTTTCGCCACAAGGACGAACGGGCCGGGCCGGCCAGTCGTCCGCCGCAGCGCAATCAATTTCGCCGGCGCTAGCCCGCGATTTATCGAGGATGACATGAGCAAAGAGGACGTGGCGGCCACCGGCACAATGCGGATATTTGTCTTCAAGTCCGAGACAAATAAGGAGCTGCACGCGTTCGCCGGCGATCTGGCGGGATACAAGCTGCCAAGTCAGTTCAAGCCGTGGCACGCCACTGGAGCCATCGCCCCAGACCGCGAATTTCCGTATAATCTATCCCGCGCGGCGGTGGAGACTGCGATCAGGGATCACGGCTATCAGATGTGGCGCGTGAAAAAAAGCGCAAGCGACAAAAGTGCAAGCGACAATTGAGGGGACGCGCGATGACAGATGGCGCTCATAAATTCAAAGTGGGTCAGACAGTCGGCCTCATCCCTTCGACGCTGCGTTCCGCGGCCAAAGGCGCCTACCGGATCGTAAGCCTGCGGCTGACCGACGACGGAACGACGCAATATCGGATCAAGAGCAAGGACGAAGCTTACGAGCGCGCCGTCGCGGAAAGCGATCTTGTTATTGCGGCAATCCCGAAATTCGACGCCCACTAAGCATGCCGCGCAAAGAAGCCGGCCGCCGTTGAGCTCTCTTGACGGCAAGAGCGCAATTCCGGCCTTGCCTTGAAATAAGCCCACTCGACTGCTATATGTAGACTTATCGATACTTGGCCGAACGAACTGGGCCGCTTCGCGCTGCTACGGGCGCGCACGTTTCAGACATTTCTCCAAAATCGACAACCGGAATGTTGGCGTCGAGATATCTTGCGCCAAGTTCAACGTGCATACCCGCAGTGAAGGAACATTTTGATGAGCACGGGTACCGTGAAGTGGTTTAACAGCCAAAAAGGCTTCGGCTTCATTCAGCCGGAGGATGGCGGCAAGGACGTCTTCGTTCATATCAGCGCGGTCGAACGCGCGGGATTGAATACGCTCAACGAGGGGCAGAAGGTTTCTTTCGATGTCGTTGACGACCGCCGCACCGGCAAGTCGTCGGCGGACAATCTGCGCGCCGTCTGATCGGTCGCGCAAAGAGCCATGTTTCTCTGACCACGGATGTACTGGCAGAGCATTATGGTTCGAGAGCCCCGCGTTGACGCGTGGGGCTCTTCATTGCCGGCCTTTCGAAGGAGGAGCCGATGACGATTTTGCAAGATGCAAAGCAATCGCTGGTCGCCGCTGCGAAAGCGGAGCGTGAGCGCGACAAGACTGAGGCGATGCGCGAATACCAGACCGAGAATCGTGCTTCTCTGGCCAACATGGCGCGGCTTCGCGCTCTGCGCCTCGCCAAGGAAAGTACCCCTTCGCAGCCGCAAGCGGCACCGCGTCCGGCGAAGCGGAAAGCGGCAAGTAAACTTCCAAGTAAGCGTCCGATTAAGCGTAGCTGACGCCGACTGCGGAAACCATCTTGAACATCGGACATAATTCAGGTGTTTCAGGGCCCGACGCGCGCCGATGGACACAGATTCTCGGTGGCTATCGCCAGCCGAATTACCTGCGCAGCGTTGCCGAGCTTGTAATCACCGCCTTACCTCTGGCGGCGCTATGGATCGCCGCCTGGTTTGCCTTCACGCTGGGCCACGCGTGGATTTCGCTGCTCATCGCCATTCCGGCCGCTGGTTTTCTCGTGCGGCTATTCATGATCCAACACGATTGCGGTCATGGCTCTTTCTTTGCTCACCGCCATGCGAACGCCTGGGTCGGCCGCGTCATCGGCGTGCTGACTTTGACGCCCTACGACTTCTGGCGCCGCACCCATGCGGTTCACCATGCGACCGCCGGCAACCTCGATCACCGCGGCATCGGCGACGTGGATACGCTCACCGTGCGCGAATATCGCGCGCTGTCGTACTGGGGTCGGCTGAGATACCGGCTCTACCGGCATCCGCTGATTCTGTTTGGTCTTGGCCCCGCCTATCTGTTCCTGCTCCAGCAGCGTCTGCCGGTCGGGCTGATGCGCAATGGCTGGCAACCCTGGATCAGCACCATGGCGACCAATCTCGCGATCGCGTTGGTCGTCGCCATTTTGGTCTGGCTCATCGGCATCAAGGCATTTCTGCTGGTGCATCTTCCGATCATGCTGCTGGCCGCCTCGGCCGGCGTGTGGCTGTTCTACATGCAACACCAGTTCGAACACACCGTATGGGCGCGAGACGGCGAATGGCGCCTGCATGACGCCGCTTTGTGGGGTAGTTCGCATTACGACCTGCCGAGCATCCTATGCTGGTTCACGGCGAATATCGGCGTCCATCACGTGCATCACCTCTCCAGCCGCATTCCGTATTACCGATTGCCCGAGGTGCTGCGCGATCATCCGGAGTTGCGCGCAATCGGCCGGCTGACGCTTCTCGAAAGCCTTCGCTGTGTGCGCCTCGCGCTGTGGGACGAGGAGCGGAACCGCTTGGTGTCATTCCGTGATCTTAGGGCACCCTACCCCAGGTGACGGCCTAATCGGTCACGCGCGGTCAAGATTACGACGCTGAATATCAATAGCGGGTTCAACAATAAATCTCGGCCCTCGATGATCGCATTCAACAACAGGAAGAGAAGTACACGATGGCTGATCCGCGGTTCTTTCGGCGCTTCGGCCCATTTCGTCTTGCGGACATTGCCGTGGAGGTCGATGCCGAGCTCCTGGACCCTTCAACCAAAGACGTGATGATCAGCGATATCGCGTCGTTGGAGACAGCGGGTCCCGGCGAGCTCAGTTTCTTCAATCATTCGCAGTACCTGAACTCCTTCCACGCGACCCATGCGTCCGCCGTTGTCACGACCCGAGATTTTGCCCGGAGCGCCCCTCAAGGGGTGTGTCTCATGAGCGCGGCCGAACCGCAGCTCGCTTTTGCCCGGATCGGCTTGCTGTATTATCCGCCCAGCCGGCCGGAGCCGAACATATCCGCCGATGCGCGGATCGATCCGGGCGCCGTCATCGGGGCCGGGGCGCGAATTGACGCCGGAGCCATCATCGGCGCCGGCGCAGAAGTTGGGCCTGGTTGCCACATCGCTTGTCACGCCGTCATTGGCAGCGGGGTCGTGCTTGGCGACGACTGCGCAATCGGGGCAAATAGCTGCATCAGCTGCGCCATCATAGGCGCCCGAGTCCGGATCGCGTCCGGTGTCAGGATTGGCGGACAGGGTTTCGGCTTCGTGCCCACGGGGAATGGGCGATTGCGCATTCCGCAGCTTGGCCGTGTCATTATCGAAAACGATGTCGAGATTGGTGCGAACTGCGCGGTAGACCGAGGTTCGACCGGTGACACCGTCATCGGCGCGGGGACTGTTCTCGATAACCTCGTGCACATCGCGCACAATGTCCGGCTTGGACGGCATTGCGTTATTTGCGGCCAGGTCGGTATCGCAGGCAGCACCGTCGTCGGCGACGGCGTCATGATCGGCGGACAGGTCGGCATCAGCGACCATCTCCACGTCGGCTCGGGCGCACGTATCGCCAGCAAGAGCGGGGTCATCCGCGACGTCAGGGAAGGGGAAGCGATCGGCGGCTATCCGGCCATGCCGATCCGTGAATGGCACAGGCAGACGGCAACCGGCATCCGGCTTTCGCAGCGGCGACCGAGCGGCATCGCCCTCAACGGCAAATGAAGAAAGCGACGTGCGGCGCCGGCTGGAGCAAGGGCCGCGCGTTGGAACGGCCCGCTCCAATTCCGCCGTCTCGGATTTTTGACAAGCATTCAGGCGTGGAGTGGCGCTCAGATTGTTCGCGGCCTGATCAAGTCTCAATTTCAATCGGAATTCCGATTTGATTAGCGACTGGCGTATAGATGTCCATTTGCTCTTCGGGTGTTTCAATCGTGACAACGAGAGAATAACGCGCAATTTTCCTCCAACCCTCAAGGTGCGGCCTTTTATTCCACCACCCCCATTGTCGGATACACGGCTAAGTAGCCTCTTGAGGCCAGGTTCACGGCGGGCCCACGCCACACAGCGGAATGAATAAAACCGAGGGACCTTAGGGACCGATTAGTGTGGCCAAACATCCAGCCGTCGTCCCTATAGTGGCCGCAACAATAAGGCTGTCTGAAGCATCCTGCTCCACCATCTGCAGAAAGCTGTTCACTATCCATGAATGCGTCACGCAAAGCCACAACTGGTCAATCTACGAAAAGGACAAGGCTTCGGTCCTGCTGCGCGAGATCATGCGCCGCTGCGAATGGCACGGCGTCAGCAGGCTGCTACAAGGCGCCTCGCGCGATATGTACAAGGCGGTGTTCAGGCCGTGGTGCGGCATCGAAGGTCACAACGGTGCGGCGGCCTTTCCTGAACTCAGATGGTGCGATTTACCGGCACGGATCGTTTGTTACCGGGCGGGCCTGTCCGCGCCGCTAGCCACCAAACAGTTCGAA
Source organism: Xanthobacteraceae bacterium (assembly GCA_049677525.1). Lineage (GTDB taxonomy): Bacteria > Pseudomonadota > Alphaproteobacteria > Rhizobiales > Xanthobacteraceae > BOG-931. Next base: position 1,466 of record JBAUCK010000063.1, on the reverse strand, counting down.
TCGTATCGCGAGCAACTCGAAGAGCTGTGGGGCGGACCAGTGTTGATTGAGATAGGTGCGGCGATCGGCGCAGCGCCGGGCTGTGTGGTTGTTCGGCCCACGCCGGTCATGGTGCACGGGTTCCACTGGAGCTTCCGCGCCCGGAAGGAGGCTGGGAATGATTTCGCCACCCATCACCCTGGGCACCGACATCTTCTCCCGCGAGGTCGTGCGCCGTGATCTCTTCGATATCACCCACATGCTGGTCGCCGGCACTACTGGATTCGGCAAATCGGTGTACTTGCATCAACCCATCGCGCAATGCGTCGGCCGGGCTGATATTGAGCGTTTGTATTTGGTGGATTTCAAAGGGGGCGTGGAGTTTTGGCGGTACCAGCGCCACAGCGACCAGGTGCAAGTGATCTGGGAGATCGCCGATCTGGTCATAGTGGTCGGCCAACTCCTGGAAACGATGCAGCGGCGCCAGGCCGAGCTGCGCGAATCCTTGCGCCGCAATTGGACGGGGCCGCGTATCCTCCTGGTGATCGACGAATATTCCGAGATTCAGTGGTGCGTGACCGACAAGCAAGCCCGCGTCCATCTCCTCGATGGCCTCAACCGTTTGGCTGCCCGCAGCCGGAGTGCCGGTATCGTCATCATTGCCGCTACACAGAAGCCGACCACCGACGCGATGGATAGTGCCTTTAGCAGCAATCTACAGACCCGCGTCTGCTTCCAGGTGGCGAGCAACCTCATTGCCGCGATCGTGCTGGGTACGCTGGATGATCTGCGCCGCGAGCCTGGTCTAGATCCGGCCACGTTGCGCAAGGGTTGGTGCATCATGCGGGATGGTTGGTCAGGCGAATCCCGTTATCTGCAGCCGCATGTAGCGGCGGAAGCGGAGGGCAAGTAATTTATATTTATCTCATAGCAACATCAGGTCACCTCGCGTCAGGGGCATTGGAGACCGGTTGCATGCGCGACGGCCCGGCACAGACCGGTCGGCAGCGATCCGTGATGGCATGCCATCGCTGTGACGGACACCGCGGCGAGGGCGAGGATGATGCTGATACCAAGCACGCGCGGCACAAGCGGCAGGAGACACATGAGTTCGTCGAGTCGGGAAGGAACGTACGTGTCGACGTCGTCGACGGCGGCCGCCCATGGCGCCACGACGCGGTCGCAATGAAGGTCGTTGATCGCTATCTGCAGGCCATCCCAGCGCGCATTGCCGATAAGGATATGCCGGATGAACTTAGCGAGCGCGTGGTCGTCGCGTTTGGGGACCGGCTTAGCGGCCTGGGGGTTGATTGTCGAACCTTGAGCGACAGTGAGATCGAAGCCGATCTTCAATAAGATCGCGGCGCGTCGCCGTCAGTGCGCTCGGTGTCACAATAAGGCCGCCACCCTGTTGTTTGAAATCCGACAGTACTCGTTCGATATCGTCGGCATTGCGTATCTGAGCCGGCCAAACAGCAATCCCCATT
>JBAUCK010000062.1:0-4250 GCA_049677525.1 Xanthobacteraceae bacterium | reverse complement strand
GCCTTATATTGAGGCTCTATCGCTATGAATTTGCAACCGTCGGCGGATCAATTCGGTTTAGGATTGCAACCTTCATTGGAGTGACTGGGCAAAAGGGAGTGGCACTCCTCGGGGGCGCCTTCGTCATCCTCGTGGCCCTCCTCCTATCGGGATCGCGAGGCGGGATCGCCGCCACGGCTTGCGGTCTTCTGGCTTTGGCAATGCTGACGCTAAGAATGCGCAGACAGGGCTCCCTGGCGCAACGTGGGGTAATGATTGGCTTCGTTGCTCTTCTGGTAGGAGTTACGTTTCTTGCTTTTGGCGATGTTGTTGTCGGCAGGATCACACAGCTCGGCTTACACGATAGCGGCCGCCTGGCAGTCTACACGATCGTCACGAGATCAATTCTTGATGCTCCCCTGTTCGGATACGGATATGGCACCTTCACTGAAGTTTTTCCAATGTTCCGAGATCAATCCGTGAGCACGTTTGGTGAATGGGATCGGGCCCACGACACCTATCTGGAAGTTTTTCAAGGACTGGGCCTGCTCTTTGGATCAATGCTGATAGCAAGCATTGTCCTGTTGGTTATGCGTTGTGTTAAAGGCGCTTTGACACGGCAAGAGAACGAGACGATACCCTGCGTTGCGGCGGGCGCTGCCTTTCTCGTAGGTGCCCATTCGCTGGTCGACTTTAGCCTGCAAATCCAGGCTATCGGCGTGACGTTTATGGCTTTGCTCGGAGCAGGGGTCGCGCAATCCAAGAGCTCTCGACTGACGCTTGGGGACTAGAACTCCACTTCCACGACTCTCACCGAAAAAACGTCTCCGGTGGCCATGCACGCAGGTATCCGTCTGTGGACGGCGGTCGTGATGATCGGGATTTGCGGATTCTCGGTCGCTCGAGGTTTAGGCATCGTGCACTTCTCGCACGCCATGGCCAACATCGACACACCGGAAAAGCGAGCAGAATTCGTCAATGCCTGGAGCTCTGCACCGGACGTTGCCTCGACTGCCTTGAAAGCTGACCTGATCTACCAAATCGACCCATCTGACCAAAAAGCGGCCGATCGCCGGCGTCAGACACTCTCCACAATAGCTGCGATCAAGCCAATGTCTTCGTACAATTGGCTGTCATTATCGGGTTTGCAGCTAATAACAGACCAGCCAATGGAGCAGGTCTTTGATAGTCTTGAGTTGTCGACGCTGACGGGACCCAATGAAGGCTATGTCATCGGGGAGCGCGCGGTTTATGCCGTTTCACTGTGGGAAAGACTACCGGCGGATCTAAAAAGCCACGCGGCCCTCGACGTGGCCGCGATGATGTCGCCCCGCACTCCGGCGGAAGGAGAGGAGGTCGGGAAACTTCGGGCCGTGCTTGCCAGCCAACCCGACTGGGTGCGGGGTGAAGTGCGTGAAGCGATTGTCGCCAACGGAGTTTCTCCGAAAGAGATCGAAAACCGCCTGGGATTTTAGCTTTTCGCCGGATTCGGGGGGCCGGCACTTTCCGACAATAGATAAAGACCATTCGCCATGCGCGCCGGCTCCGAACGGTTCGCGCACCGCTATTCCCACGATACATTTGTCTTATCCTCGATCTGGGACGCGATCGCTGACTTTCGGTGTGTGGCGCCCCGTGGGCGGGTCCTCGCTCTACACCTGCGACAATCGTCCGGTTTCGGTGCCGGAGGGCATTGTGGAAACGCTGATCGCGAATGCCGACGGAGCCAATCTGGCACTGTTTGCCGATGGCCTGACGACCGGGCAGTCAGTGCGAATCCTCTCGGGGCCGTTTGCAAACTTTGTGGGCAAGCTTGAGCGCCTTGATGGCGCCGGACGAGTTCGCGTGTTGCTCGAAATGATGGGCACGGCGGTCCCGGTGGCGGTTCGCCGCAGCGCGCTTTGTCCGGCCGCATAAAGCTGCCGCACGGTTGCGTAGAGTCGCCGCGAAAACTAGCCCAGGTGCAGAACCCGCTCGAAAACGTCAGGACTATCAAATTCGCGCGCTGGGCGAATCCCTTCTTCAAGTCCTCTAGCAGAACGCCGCCGAATGCGACGACGCGCCGCGTGCCAGATGGGACGGTCGTCTACTGCGTCGGCGATATTCATGGTCGTAACGATCTGCTCCGGGAGATGGCCGAGCGCGTCGCGGCCGATCTGAAAACGCAGTCGTTCGAGCATGCGGTGACGATTTTCTTAGGCGATTACATCGATCGCGGTCCTGATTCGAAAGGTGTCATCGAGCGACTTGCGAGCGGCGACTGGCCGACCTCCATCATTGCTTTGGCGGGTAATCACGAGGAGTTTCTCACCACGTTTCTCGAAGACGCCGGCTTCCTTGACTTCTGGCGAAGCCAGGGCGGGCTGGAGACGCTCCATTCCTACGGTGTGAATGTCGGGCCAGCCATGAGGGGGCGCGATTTTGAGGAGGTCCAAGCGCAATTCACTGACCGTTTCCCCAAACACCATCGCGCTTTCGCAGAAGCGCTTAAGGATTCGGTAGTCACCGGCGACTACTTCTTCTGCCATGCCGGGGTGAGGCCGGGTGTTGCTCTCGACCGTCAAGATCGCGGTGATCTTCTGACCATTCGAGAGCCGTTCCTGTCGAGCTCGGCGGAGCATGGGAAAGTTATCGTGCACGGCCACACGCCTGCAGCCGCCCCAGAGATGCGTCGCAACCGCATCGGAATTGATACCGGTGCCTACGCCACCGGCCGGCTGACTTGCCTTGTTTTGGAAGAAGATCGGCAGCGCTTCCTGCCTGCGGTCAGCTAAAATCGGACAGTGGCAATAGCAATGAGCTTATTCGCGGATGACGGATCGATTGATGAACGTCGGATTTAGAATCCCCACGAACCTCGAGGCCGAACAAGCCGAGCGCGCGTTCGACCTGCGCCAATATCTCAATTTTGTCTGGCGCAATTGGCTGTTTATCGTTGCAGTTACGGCGGTCGCGTTCCTCATTGGCATCGTCAATCTCGTACGCGCAGTCCCGCTCTACACGGCGTCGACGCAAGTCCTACTCGAGCGGCACGAAAAAGCTCCCGGGCTCGATACCGGCAATGATCGCCGCTTTGACGATGATTCGTATTTGGACAACCAACTCGCCATCCTGGGGTCGGACTCGTTGCTGCGAAGAGTCGTCCTCAAAGAGCGGCTTGCAGATCGACCTTCAGTTGCAACGCAATCGCAGAACTCGGACCACAAATCAAATGCCGCCGAAGAAGCAGCCGCGACAACTGAAGATGACCAATCGATCCGCGCCGCCATAAACCGCCTGCGTGGAGCATTGGCAATCTCGCACAGCGGCGGCGCTCAGGTCTTCAATATTTCCATTACTTGGGACGATCCAGTGCGGGCGGGACAGCTCGCAAATGCGGTAGCCGATGCTTATGTCGTCGATCAACTCGACGCTCGTTTGGAATCGGCCAAGCGGGCCTCGGGTTGGTTGAGCGACCGCATTGTCGAATTGCGCCAGCAACTTCGCGACTCGGAAGATGCAGTGGCAACGTTTCGGCGGCAGCATGGCCTTACACGTAGTGGGCCAACCGTTGCCCTCAATGACCAACAAATTGCGGATTTGAACGGCAAACTGATCGCGGCACGCACCGATGCTGCGGAAAAGAAGGCGCGTGTCGACTTTATTGCTGATCTCGCGGCAGGCAAAAAGACGCTGGACTCGCTGCCGGACTCCTTACAATCGGCATCGAGCATGATGGCCGCTTTGCGCCAGAAGCTCGCTGACGCCTCACAGCGCGAGGCCGATCTGCTGGCGCGCTACAATAGAAGCTACCCGGCCGTGGTGAATGTGGAAGCAGAGAAGCGCGATATTGAACGGAGCATTGCTGCTGAAACCCAGCGCATGGCGGAGTCCGTTAAGAGTGATTATGCGCTGGCGAAGGGTCGCCTTGATGCAATACAGCAGGCCATGGATGAAGCGACCGGACAAGGCGTTCCCGATAACGACATTGCCGTCCGATTGCGTGAACTGGAGCGAACGGCGACTGTGAATAAGACCCTGTTCGAAGACTTTCTGCAGAAGGCCAAAATCACCGACGAGGAATCAACGTTTCGGGCGCGCGATGTCCGAGTTATTATGCCGGCGCAAGCCGGCGGTCAGAGCTTTCCCGACACAAGAAAAGTCTTGTTGACCGCGTTGCTAGCTGGCCTCGGACTAGGGGTCGGCGGCGCGTTCGCAATGGAAAAGTTGCGGGCCGGGTTTACTTCACCGCGCGAAGTCGAAGAGGCACTGGGAATTCCTGTCTTGGCTTC
>JBAUCK010000061.1:0-1778 GCA_049677525.1 Xanthobacteraceae bacterium | reverse complement strand
GCAGCGCCCTGTTTCTCGGCTTCGCGACGGCGCTCGTCATCCACTTTGCGGCGGTTGAAGCCCATGCCAGGATCGTTGCACGGGCTGCGCGGCGATCCCAGCCGCTAGGGATGGTGCTATGTCGTCGGGTTCACGACTTTATGTTCCGTGACACGGGTTTGTTCGGTTTTGCAAACGTCACACCGATAAGTGCGCGTCTCCAGTCTCGCGGGAGTCGTGTGGCTCATCATAAGCCACATGGCGCTGCCGCAATCGGGACACGGCGGCCTAGACTCGCTGGGGGTCATTTCAACGTCCAATCGCCCGAACATCAACGCGGGTGAGCAACAACGTTGCGAAGACCTACGTTTGTATCGCTTTCTTGCTCGCCTGCGGCGATCGGCGGGGGCGTTATTCGGCCGATCAGCTGCTCGGGCAAAGAGTTCTAATCTTATTCGCTAAGCTGCCGGCGTCGAACAATCAATCGTCGGGCTCCTCGGGCGAATGCGCCGTGCCACCTCCGTGCGGCTCCGTGCCACCTCCGTGCCGCTCCGTGCGACGTTCGTGGCGTTCGGTGCGTCGCTCGGTACGTCGCTCGTGACGACCGGCGCGCCGGTCTTGGCGCCGTTCCATCCCGAGTGCTTGTGCGTCAGCATCCGTTGCGGTCATTACCGTCGCCGGAACCACGAGGCTCAACACAGCCGCCTGGCCCAGAAACGAGAAAGCCCGTCGACGCGAAATCATTTCCGATTTGATCTTTTCACTCATCACAAACTCCAGGTTAAGCTCGAAAGATAGCCGAAACGGCCATCGGCGGATGGGGGACTCGGTCGCGGTGCCGTCCGTCCGAGTCCGCAATCGGACAAGCCGCGCTTCGTTCCGAAGTAGGATACGGGTTACCGCACACTAATGCGTGATTGGCGTTGCTCGTGCAAAGGCCGCTGGCACTCTTTAGTGCACCCAGATATCCAACGTCGCTATCAAGAAGAAAAACGTCAATCCTACGCCCGCTGCCAGCGCGTAGGGAAACCAACTTGGCTTGGGATTTGGTCTTGCGAACACCTTAACTACCCAACGGCTGACCAAACACTGTTCCAACAAAAAGCTGGCGCGTGCGCTGTACATGGTGCTCGTCCGAAAAGGTCGAGTACCGGGCCGGGCCGGTTAGTGGCGAGTAGCCGTGACAATCGAATGCTCATAGGGCGACGCCGATAAGTCATTTACACCGAGCGCCGCTAACGTCCATCCGCGTGCCAGACGCAAATAGGTATCTCGTACTTCCTCGGTTTCAGACTCAGCGGCCCATCTATAAAACTTCAACGCTAACTCCCGATATTCCGTAGCTGTGACCATAGGATTGCCAGTCAAAATGGCGCTATTGCCAAAGTGAACATGAAGCCGATCACGGCCAGGCCACCACAGTGCCTAGCGCAATCGTCGTGACCAGCAGATCGGTCGGCAGGTCCGTATTGATGATCTGCTGTTTCATTGAAGCTCCCGCCAGCCACAACACATTCCGCACCTGGGCAGCGGCAATCCATTCAACGTTGGGTGGGGCTCCATATACTTAGGTATCGTTGACCGGAGGATCGCTGGGGTAAGCGGGCCAATAAAAAGGCCACGGCACTTTGGAAAACGTCGAGAGCAACGTCGATGCCGGCGTGGCTGCTCATCGGTCCGCTTGCAAACTGACCGGTTTTTGTTGTTTCGATGGTCCAAGTGCAGATGCGCAGTCGCTGGCTTATTCGCCCGTTCTTTTTGGTAACTGACCGGAGAAGACGCAAAATCCGGTCACTGAC
>JBAUCK010000060.1:0-4195 GCA_049677525.1 Xanthobacteraceae bacterium | reverse complement strand
CTTTAAAGTGCGTGCTAACGATTGGGACCCGATCCGCGCAAAGCATTATGGCCAGCGGCCATATCGGCCGCACAAACAGGCCGGACACATGACCGCACCCGACCAATGCTGCAGCAACGTCAGAAAGTTCTTGCTAAGGCGCCGTCCACACATGACCCATAGCGGACTCTTAGGGCGCGGCTACATTGCAGGACGTCGAGCAATCTAATTGCGAAATCTAAGATTTGCCCGCGACAGTTGCTTGATGGACGTGCAGCCCATCAACTTCATGTCACGCTCAAGCTCCGCACGCATCAACCCGAGCGCGCGCTCGACACCAGGCTGGCCGGCCGCAGCGAGGGGGAAAAGATAGAGGCGGCCTACTCCCACCGCCTTGGCGCCCAATGAGAGCGCCTTGAGGACATGGGTCCCGCGTTGAACTCCGCCATCGAAAAGGACTTCGATTTTATCCCCGACGGCGTCGACAATTTCCGCCAGTTGATCAAAGGAACTGCGCGAACCATCCAGTTGGCGCCCACCATGGTTCGAAACGACGATACCCGAACAACCGATGTCGACGGCCTTCCTGGCATCTTCGACGCTCATCACTCCTTTAAGACAGAACTTGTCTTCCCACTGCTTGACCATTTCCGCAACGTCGCGCCAGTTCATCGATGGGTCGAGCATATTGGTGAAATAATCACCTATGGAGGTCGTGCCTCCTTTCATGTCGACATGAGTGTCCAATTGCGGCAGTCGAAACTTGTCATGGGTAAGATAGTCGATCGCCCACTTCGGTTTGACCGCCAATTGAAACAGACCTTGCAAGTTCAGCCGGAAGGGAATGGTGAACCCGGTGCGAAGATCGCGCTCGCGGTTGCCCCCGGTGATCGAATCCACGGTCAGCATCATGACGCGAACGCCGGCGGCCTTGGCCCGCTCTATCATCGCTTTGTTTAGTCCACGATCCTTGTGGAAGTAAAATTGATAAACTTGTGGAAACGAAAACTTCGAGATGTCTTCCAGGCTTACCGTGCCCAGCGACGAAACGCCGAACATGGTTCCGAATTTTTCCACGGCGCGCGCCACGGCAAGTTCGCCCTGATGGTGAAACAGCCGGTGCAAAGCGGTCGGCGAGCAATAAAACGGCATTTTCAGCTTATGTCCTAGGACGGTCACCGTTAGGTCGACGGTTTCAACGCCGGAAAGAACATTCGGCACAAGGTCGCATTCTTCGAATGCGCGCGTATTTCTTCGATACGTCGTTTCGTCATCTGCAGCGCCGTCGATATAGTTGAAGATAGGGCCTGGCAGACGCCGTCGCGCCAATTCGCGAAAATCATGGAAATTATAACAATGATTCAGGCGCATGACGCTCTCGAGCAGCCAATTAATGTTGCTTTTGGAGTAAAGGAGTCAGTACGATTTTACTGTATCACGTCGGCTAGACTAGCCTGACTAACTCAGCATTTGCGCAATATGCCACACGCACGGACCGTCCACATATGCTACCTTTGAATTGCTTCTAGCGTGGTCAATTGCCGGGGCGGCAGATGCGGCGGCGCAGTAGTGCGAGTGGACCGGCAAAGAACCGGAGCCACACGATTAAGCGCACGGCGCGGAAAGCGTCGATTAACCACCAATCCAGTGTCGAGCCACCGGACGAACTTGAACTCCGAACACGCGAGCGCGACCTATCGCTAGATCGGTTCGACAGAAAGCCCCTCTCTTCTGACACCAAAGCAAGCCGCTCGGCGGCGGCCGATGGCAGCACGACTCTAGGAGCCGAGGCGGCCGAACACGAGCGCCAATTCCGAGAATTGCTGGAGTTCTGCCCCGCGGCGCTGTTGGTGGTCGACGAGGATGGCCGGCTGCTTTTCCATAACGCACGGCTCCGCGAAATACTAGGATACAGCAAAGACGAGCTGGATTTCTGCGACACCCGTACCCATTGGCATAACCTCGATCAACGCACGCGGATCATCAACCAGCTACGCGATCAGGGTGGCCAGATTCTGAATGAAAAGGCGACATGGCGGACCAAGAAAGGCACGCTGGTTCATCTCTTGCTGTCCTACGTCCAGGTCGGATACCACGGAGGGCATATCAGTTTTGTCGGCGGCAAGCGCGTGCTGTGGGTTTACGACATCACCGCACTGACGCAACACGAGGCACAAGTCGCCGAGCAGGAGCAGCAGCTTCGCGAAATCCTCGACTATAGCCCGGCAGCAGTGAATGTCGTCGACGAGGATGGGCGGCTCCTGTTCCACAATCGACGGCTGCGCGAATTGACCGGCTACGAGCAAGACGAACTTGAACTGTTCGACTCCAGGCGGTTCTGGCACGACGTTGCTCACCGTGCGCGCGTTGTCGAGCTGCTACGGACGCGCGGCGGCCAATTGCTAAACGAGGAGTGGTCTGGAAGACCAAGCAGGGCGAGTTGCTCAATCTGCTGATTTCTTACGTCCAGGTCGCCTACCACAGCGGGCACGTTGCGTTCGCCGGGGGCAAGCGGCTCTATTGGCTCTATGACATCACGCCGTTGCGCCGCGCCGAGCAGGCCCGGTTACGCAGCGAACGGCGGCTCGCCGAGGCGATCGAGAGCATTTCTGAAGGCTTTGTCTGTTACGACGGGGAGGATCGGCTTGTCATCTGCAACTCGCGCTATCGCGACCTCCTCTTCCCGGGCCTGGAAATCGATCTAAGCGCCGGCACGACCTTTGAAAGCATTATCCGCTGGGCCGCTGAGCGCGGTTACGTCAAGGACGCAGAAGGCCGAGTTGAGGAATGGATCGTGGAACGGTTGCAACAGCACCGCGATCCGGGCGAGCCGCAGGTGCTGCGGCTCGACAACGGCCGCTGGGTGATGTTCGGCGAGCGCCGCACCACAGACGGGGGCGCCGTGGCAGTCTATTCCGATATCACCGAGCTCAAGCAGCGCGAGCAAGACCTCACCGACAAGTCCAGTGCCTTGGCCGCACTGTCGTCTAAGCTCGCAAAATACTTAGCGCCGCAAGTGTACGATTCGATCTTCACCGGCCAGCAAGACGTCAAGATTGTAAGCAAACGCAAGAAACTCACGGTTTGCTTTTCCGACTTAGTCGGCTTTACCGAGATCACCGACAAGATGGAGTCCGAGGACCTCACTCAGCTCCTCAACCACTATCTCACTGAAATGTCGAGAATCGCACTGCAATATGGCGCGACGATCGACAAATATGTCGGCGATGCCATCGTCATGTTCTTCGGCGATCCGACGACGCTGGGCGTGAAGGAAGATGCGCTGGCTTGCGTCCAGATGGCGATCGCCATGCAAAAGCGTGTCAAAGAACTGGCACGTGAATGGAGCGACAGCGGCATCAAGACGCCATTACGTTGCCGGATTGGCATTAATACCGGCTACTGCACGGTTGGCAATTTCGGCAGCGATGACCGCATGGACTATACGATGGTCGGCAGCACCGTGAACCTTGCTTCGCGGCTGGAGCATGAGGCGCCTCCCGGCGGGGTGCTGATCTCATTCGAGACCTATGCGCACGTGAAGGACGACGTGCCCTGTGAGGAGCGCGGCGACGTACAGGTCAAAGGCATTGCGCAACCGGTCGCTACCTATGCGGTCCTCGGGCGAAAACAGGATGTGGAAGAGACCCGTACGGCGCATCTGCGGTTAGAAGTCAACGCCGAACGCATGTCGGACAATGAGCGCAAAGCGGCGGCGGATGTGCTCCGACGTGCCCTCGGATTGCTCGAAAAAGATGGCCAAGGTCCATGAAGCGGCGCGAGTTCATAAAGCTGATCAGCAGCGCAGCGGTGAGTTGGCCGCTCGCGGCGCGTGCGCAGCAGGCCGCGATGCCGGTGATCGGTTATCTTAGCGGCTGGTCGTCCGGCGATGCTCCCGAATATCTAGCCTATTTCCGCCGGGGGTTGGCTGAAACTGGCTACGCAGAGGGCCGAAATGTCGCAATCGAATTCCGTTTTGCGGAAGGCCATTTTGAACGACTTCCAGAACTGGTCGCTGATTTGGTTCGACGTGATGTGAGCGTCATTGCGATACCCAATACTACCGCGTCGGCGGTTGCCGCCAAGGCGGCGACCCAAACTATCCCAATCGTCTTTTCGCTCGGGTCCAATCCGGTCGAGGTTGGCCTTGTTCAAAGCCTCAATCATCCCGGCGGCAACGTCACTGGCCACACCGCCCTTCAAACTACAGTGACGG
>JBAUCK010000059.1:0-13923 GCA_049677525.1 Xanthobacteraceae bacterium | reverse complement strand
TTTTCACGGCCATCGTCGCAGACGATCTCGACCGCGCCATGGACGCAGAGCATGAATTGCGTGCAGCGAATATGCGCGTGCTCGCCGCGCAACGCATCGAGCGGCGCTGTCACCGTGAACACCCGCGCGATCGGAAAGGCGACTTGCGCCGCGACCTGCGCCACGACGACCTCGCCATCGTCGCGGCTATAGCGCGGCAATTCGATCAGCCGGACCGCGGCAACAGTCGCGAGTTCCTCGGACACCGGCTGAGTTTCCGAGCTTGGCACGGGATTCATCTGCGGCACGGCTGCTTTTGCAACTTCAATAGCCCAACACGCGATGGATACCATCGCAGACGGTGTCGAGGTCGGTCGCAGTCAGATTGAGAGGCGACGGCACATTGATGCCGCAGGCAGAGACATCATAGGCTACCGGATTGTTGCGCCGGCCTTCTTCCTCCCGCCCTGGATAGGCGGGGAGCGAGCTGAGCGGATAGAAGAACGGCCGCGACGGCACACCTAGCTTGGTCAGTTCGGCCATCGCCTTGTCGCGGGTCATGTTGTGCGACTTCCCGAACACCAGCGCCGTGTTCCAGACGCTGTTGTGAACATTGTTGGTCTCGGGGTTGACCATCAGGTCAGGAATGTTGGCCAGCCGCTCCCGATAGCCGTTCCAGATCCAGCGCTTCTTGGCGACCAATTCGTCGAGTCGTTGGAACTGCGCATAGCCAAGCGCGGCCTGCAGGTTGAACGGCATGTATTTGAACGTGACCTCGCTGTTGTAGTAGGTGCCGGGGGCGCGGCCGTGATCGCGCAGGAACTTGCAGCGTTCGAACAGCGCGTCGTCGTCGATCAGCAGCATGCCGCCCTCGCCCATCGTCATGGTCTTGGTGCGGTGGAAGCTGAAGGTCGAGCCGATGCCGAACTTGCCGGCGCGCACGCCCTTGAAGGTCGAGCCCAGCGCCTCCGCGGCATCCTCGATGACGATGATGCCGCGGCGCCCGCATATCTCGCTGATGGCGTCCCAGTCCGGCATGTTGCCGTAGAGATCGACGACGATCACCGCCTTGGTGCGCGGTGTGATGGCGCGCTCGATGCTCTCCGCCGTGAGGCACCAGTTCCGCGGGTCGATGTCGGCGAACACCGTATGCGCGCGCTGATAGGTGATGCAAGCGGTCGAACCGATCCAGGTGCATTCCGGCGCGATGACTTCGTCGCCCTCGCCGATATTCAGGCCGGCAAGCAGCAGATGCAGCGCCGTGGTGCAGTTCGGCGTCATCAGCGCGTGATTGCGGTCGTGATAGCGTGCGAACTCCGATTCGAGCGTCTCGACGTAATAATAGGCCTGCTTGCCGTACCAGCCGTTGCGTAGCGCATCGAGCACGATCTTTTCCTCGTGCTCGGTGATCCAAGGGCCGGCCATGACAATGTCTGACATGTTCACCACCGTCTGAAGGTCAAGCCGCTTTCCGCCAAATACAGGCTTTGACGGGACCGAATTCGCCGATTTCCTGAGGCAGTTCCGCCGCCAAGAGATTAATTTCCGAGTCATAGCGCAACTGCTCTCCCGACTGCTGAGCTAGTCTTGCGTAAACCACGCGGCTCAGGAAATGATACGTGCTGCTGATATGAAACACGCGCTCGACGTAGAATTCGGGCGACGACCAGCTCTTGACCTCCTGCAGATTGAAGAACCGGTTGTGCCAGGGCGCGCCCATGGCTTCGAGGCCAAGGCGGCGACGCAGAAGATTTGTCTCCTCGGAGCCCTCGTTGAAGCATTCCAACATGATATAGGTGCCCCCCGGCGTCAACGATCTAGCGATCGAAAGCACCGCCTCTTTCTGCTGCTCGACGGTTTCCAGATTGATCAGGCAACGCTGCGAATAAGCGAGCTTGACCTGGCCCCATTCATGCGAAACCGGCGGCACGTCGCGGCGATGCAATTCGACGCGGTCCTGCAACTTGGCAGCTTGAACATTCTCCCGCGCGCTCTCGATCATTTTCTCGGAAAAATCGAACCCGATCCCGGTGCAGCCCTTGTTCTTGACGAGATTTATGAGGCTCGAGCCGTTACCACAGCCGATGTCGAGAACATGCATGCCGGAGGGCACATAGTCGAGAAGGAATCGCTGCTCGATCCCCGTTAGCACAAAGTCGTTAGTTCCCGCGGTGGCGCCGAGCAAAGAGCGCTGATTCCAAAAATCCAAAATTTCTTTCGACTTCGACTTACTCATCGATTATTCCTCTCTTCAAGGATGAGGTGGGGTGGGGATTGACGGTCTTAGCATCCGGCGGCGCGACGGAAGATAAGCTGAGAGCAGTATGTCAACCGATGCGCGCAATCAAAGTGCTCGGTCGGCATCGCCGCGGCGGGACCGAGAAAGCGCCCACGGTATCTGGCCTTGAGCAAAAGATCGTAGCCGATATCCTGGACCGCCAAGATGAATTCGCGCAAATTCCAAAAATGTACCGCAATGCGGCGGCCGTAATAGGCTTGCGCCGTGACAAAGCTGCAATTGTCGGCGGCAGGCAGATCGGCAAACAACAAATACGCCGGCCGATAGGCGGCAAGCTGCCCAAGCATTTGCCGCCAATCGTCGACGTAATGAAGGGAACTACCGCAGTGCACGATGTCATAGCGCGTGCCCGGCTCAGGAAGATCAATGCGAAAGGATATTCTGTGATCGGTGGCTAGGAGCTTGTCACCTTCCCGGCAGACGCCGTCGTTTTCAACGATGACATAGTCGAGCGGCTGGTCGGGCGGCAACATCGCGACCAAAGAAAAATAGCTAGCCGCCATGCCACCGCCGAAGTCGAGGATTCGCAGCGTGCGATCGCGACGCGCCACCGTCGCGGCCACAAACGGCAGCGCATAGTTCGTCGTTTCGGCGATGGAGGGTACTTCGGTCTCGCCTTGTGAGGCAGCGATCGCTTCGTGCGCGGTCGCTCGAGCCTTGTCGAGCCACACGTCGCCGTCAAAGGTCGCCTCGTCAGCGTGGGCTTCGGCGAAAGAACCGAAAACGCCGTCCCAAATCTTGAACTGCTTATCCATCGTTAGACTCAGCTTTCAGCAATGTGGCAGCCGGTCACGGCCGAGATCGCGCAGCTTGGGGAATGCGCCATCGCGTGGCGAAACTGTCGGCGCCGCAATTGGCCAGCGGATGCCGACGTCGGGATCGTTCCAATGGATGCCGCCCTCGTCGCCGTGGTCGTAGAGCCGGCTCACCTTGTAGTGCAGATCGGCGTGCTCGCTGAGCATGCAAAAGCCGTGGCCGAAGCCAGGCGTCATATAAATCTGCCGCGGCCCCCGATCGCTCAGTTCGACGCCGAACCAGCGGCCGAACGTCGCCGAGCCGGGACCCAAATCGACGGTGACGTCGAATATCTTACCGCTCATCACGGTGAGAAGCTGCGCCTGCGGAAATCTGACCTGGAAATGCAGGCCGCGCAGCACGCCTTTACGGGACCGCGACTGGTCGTCCTGCACAAAATCTTCGGTGATCCGTGAGCACGGTAGCGCTCGGCATGGAAGGTTTCCAGAAAGAAGCCGCGGTCATCGGCGAACAGTTTCGGCTCGATGACAAGAAGGCCCGCGAAACCGGTTTCATCGACTAGGATCGGCGCTATTGCGATAGACGTATTCGTCGCAGCCCGAGTCGAACAGGCCGGTCGAATAGGGCTGCACCTTGCTGCGCACCGGGGCAAAGCCGAGGCGGTTCAACATTTCGTCGACCGCCGCCGGTCGAATGGATTCGTAAGGATAACCGCCGAGCCAGTCGTGTACGTCGTGCAGATAATGCATGCCGCGGGCGTCGTGATAATTCGCCACATAAGCGTTGAAATCGCGTCCGACTGCGAGGAACGCCAGACGCATCAGGCCGATATATGCCGCGCGTGGCGGATTGCGCCCGCGCCGAAGCCTGGCAGTACCACCGTTTCTCCAGCGTCCAAAACCCGCACAGCCGCGTCCTGCGATAAAGCGCAAACACGAAGAGCCCGCCAGGCAAAACCAGCCGCGCGGCATTTCCGATTGCCTCATGCACCGCACCGTGTGATGCAGAACGCCCCATGAATAGACGACGTCGAAACGCCAGAGCTCATCCGCACCGCTTCCGGACCACTACGGGGTCCGGGCGCGATCCTTCGAGAAAATCGCGATCAAGGACCGGGCCGGGTCCGACCGACCGTTCTTTTCCCAACAGCCACTGCAATGATTTTTCCGCTTCGAGAATGCGGGTCGCGTCGAGCCGGTTGATGAACGACTTCCAATTCTTCCCGAACGCGAAGCGGTCTCCCATGGGCGCAGGCGCTGCAACGGCCGCAAACACGCCGTCATCGCGCGTGCCGTTCCATTCGCCGTGCCCGCGTTTTCGCGTTGTCATAGAGGCACAGCAACGCCGAGAGCGGCAGCGCCAGAAGGACCAGAAGCTTTGCCGCAAGGCCGTTGAGCCCCGCAAAAGTCCGCGCCAGCGTCTGCCGTGACGCCCGCGCCACGATCGGCAGCATGATCGCGGCCTTGATGAAAGGCAGCGGCGCCCGGAAGAAATAGCCAAGGTCGTTATTGAGCAGCCACGTATAATAGTGCCAGCGTCCGGCAGCATGCGCGGTGAGATTGCGCTTCTTGTCGACCGTCACCCCCGAATGCCCCTCATCGACGAAATAGACGCGAACGATCTCGTTGACCGAACGGCTCTTATAGGTCTTGCCGATCTCCTGCCAGACGATGCCTTCGGGAAGATAGGTGCCGCGCGCGACGTCAGGAAACGGATAGCGACGAAGAATCTCGGTGAGGCCGACGCCCCATTTCTCGCCGCGGAGCCGGTAGATGTATTTGAGCTCCGAAATCGTAGCGTCCAGCGGTTCGGCGGGATATTTGTCGCCGACGATGTTGCCGTACTGGTCGCAGCATAATCCATCGACGGCGTAGAAGCCGCAGCGCTCGGCGTCGGGAATCGTCCGCCAATGATAGTCGAGCCGCTCGAGCGCACTCGGCGTCAGCGCATCGTCAGAATCCAGGCACGAGAAGAAATAGCCGCGCGCCTCCCTGAGCCCAAGATTGTGGGCCATGTGCTTGCCGGCGTGATCCTGGCGCAGATAGCGGATCGGGAAGCCGGCGGCCTCGATCCATCCGCCGACGAGTTCCTCAGTACCGTCGGTCGAGCCGTCGTCGATCACGATCCACTCGAAGTCGCGCAGCGTCTGCGCGCGCAGGCTATCGTAGCCGCGCTGCAGCGTATGGGCGCGATTGTAAGTCGGCGTGAATATCGTGAAGCGCGGGGCGACGGTCATCGCTCAGCCATTGAGAATGCTGAAGACGGTATTCATTCCGGCGGACTCGAGATCGAATTCTTCTATTAGCTTCGCTTCAATGAGTTCATAGCGCGCGATGCGCGTCGGCGCAGGCGGACAGCGATCAGCGTCGCGAAAGCCGTGGCGGATCCAGTCGAGGTTCTGCCGCAGCGCGGTATAGCGGATCCGGGAAAATCCCACCCAGACTTCGTTGCCGAGCGGAAGCAGCCCGCGACACCAGCCCAGCGGTCGTTCGGCATCGGCGCCGTGCACCAGGTTCAAATCGAAAACCTGCCGCTCGTTCGATTTCAGATCGAAACGCAGAACGAGTCCGTTCACCGCCGTGAAGTAGATGTGATGACCGATTAAATGGCCGTCGTGTACGCCTTCGGTACCGAGATTGAACGCTGCCCGCTTTGACGGAGCGCTGTCGAGCGGTACCGCGTCGCGCCGCTGGAAGCGCGTCACCCACGGCTCGCCGTCGAGGAAAAACACGAAATTAGGATGCGCCTGGTGCGGCTTGGTTGTCGCGACCTTGCGATAGTCCGTGGTTTGCGAGAAGCGATCCCATACCGAACCGCCGAGCACGCTGACCAGCCGCAGCAACTTGCCGTCCGGAGCAAGCTCGGCCACCGCGTCGAGCCCGGTCACCGCCACGAACAATCGGCCGTCGGGCGCGACCGCGACATGATGCAAGTCGTTGAAGCACGGCAGCGAGACGACTCGCCGGATTGCGAAGGAGGGAAAATCGCAGATCACGATTTCGGTCTGCGTGCACAGATACGCGTGATCCCGCGCGATCGACGCGGATTTGAAAAGAATTGACGACGGCTCATCCGGGCAGTGTTCGGGAGGTGTTTCATATTCAAGAACGCGCTTGGCCCGCCCGCCTTCGACCCTCACGACAAGGGCTTTCTTGTAGAGCCGCCATTCCCGCGTCCAATGCGGCACGCCGCGCTGTTCGCCGCCCGTGACCCATAGGTTGCCCGCGCCCGATATTCGCTGCGGCCGGGCGAGGGTGGACGTGTCCACGGTCATTCGCGGCTTTCCTGGGGCACGAGCCGGCCGATGAACGGTGTGACGAAATCGCGGAATTCGCGGCCGGTAATGATGCTCTCGGTCAAAGCAAGCTCGGCGCGCAGAGACTTCAAATAGGAGTCCGGTGCGCCGCTTCCGCGCAGCCTGGCGAACAGTCTCCACCGCTCGATCGCGGCGGGATAACGGCAATGCATCTTCACCCAATTCACGAACGACGGCGCCCGCGTGCGAATATAGCGCCGAGCGACAGCCGACGTTCCGTAACTGCGACTCAGAAAGTTCTGGTACCAGCGCTCCATGCCGTCGCGCAATTGCTCGGCCGCAATGCTTGGCGCGATTCCGTCGCTCGCGGCAGCAGCAGTCGAGACTCGCCGCACGATCTCGGCGAAATCGCTGCTGAAATGACTGCGCACGAGATGATGGACCCAATCCTTGGTGAAGGCCGATTGCAACGACGTCCAATATTGGCGGATATACGCGATGGTCGCCGGGTCCGACCCGGCTTTGCCCTGCGTCAAGGCGCGCAACGCGCAGAAACGCTCATGGAGCTGAAGGTCGCTCAGGTTCATTTCCAGAACCTCACGCCAGATCCCCAACAGGACCGGCGTCCGGTAAACCGCGTAGTAGCCCCACGATATCCGCAGCCCCTGCGCGAGCCGCTCCATCGCCGACGGCGAATTGAGATCGATCGAGCGGTCGTGCGGCGCGTAACGATAGGCGAGCCTGTTGATCGAGCCGACGACGCCAGCGAGCGGACCGCCTTGTCGCGAATGGACAGAAAAGCCGGCAATGCCACCGCCCGCGCAGACGTAATCCCGGTGAGCGTCGAGAAAATCGAGGCTGCGCTCCAGTCCGGTTGGCATGAGAAAATCATCGTTGTCCGCCATCATCACATACGGCGTCTTCACCCGCGAAAGCCCGTCCACGACCTTGGTGAAGAACTGCCGGAAAGACGAATCGTCAGGATAGCGGACATATTCGATATCGAGCGCTGGAAAGAGCTTTCGCGAGTCTTCGAGAAGGCGCGCCAGTTCCTCCTGCACCTGCCCGTCGGCCACGATGAAGCGATGAGGCAGCCTCGCCTTGCTGGCGTGGAAGAGGAACCGCAAGGTGAACAGCGCGCGCCCTTTCAACGGCAATAGAATTGTCAGACGCTGGTTCATTGCAGCCGAGGCAAGGGTCATCGCCCGAAAAAGCGGCGGATCGAAGCGACGACTCGGTCGGCGTCGGGATCGGTCATTTCCGGATACATCGGCAGCGACAGGATTCGACCGGCGATTTCGCTGGTCACCGGCAGCCCGTCTTTCGGCATGACGGATTTCTCCGCATAGCCCACCTGAACATGCACCGGTTCAGCATAGTGGATGGCGGAGCCTATCTGATCGGCTTTCAAGCGCTCCATCAGGCGCTGCCGGTCTTCACAGTGGATAACATAGAGATGGTAGACGTGCGTTGAATTCGCCCGCGCCGACGGCGAGGTCAGCGGCAGACCGGCAAGACCAATGTGATACCGGGCGGCGATCGCCGCGCGCCGCGCATTGTCAGCGTCGAGATGCGGCAGCTTGGCGGCAAGGATCGCTGCCTGTATCGGGTCGAGCCGCGAATTCCGGCCGAGTTCGCGCGTCTTGCGGGCCTCGTCCCAGCCGTATTGGCGAAGGCGCCGGACGCGTGCGGCAAGATCGGCATCGGATGTAATGACCATGCCGCCGTCGCCGATAGCGCCGAGATTTTTGGTCGGATAGAAGCTGAAGCAAGCGATATCGCCCAGGCTGCCGAGACGGCGGGAACCATAGCGGCCGCCGGTAGATTGCGCGCAATCCTCGATCACACGAAGCTTTCGTGAACGCGCCAGCGTCAAAACGGCGTCCATATCGGCCGCCTGCCCATAGATGTGAACCGGAACAATCGCTTTGGTGCGGGGCGTGATCGCCACTTCAATGCGAGACGTATCGATCGTGTAATAAGCCTGGTCGATATCGACCAACACCGGTGTGGCCCCGCAGGCCAGCACCGCAGCCGCGGTCGCCACGGCGGTGTGAGAGACCGTAATGACCTCATCGCCCGGCCCAACACCCAGCGCGCGCATCGCAAGCTCGAGCGCGTCGGTGCCGTTGGCGACGCCGACGCCATAAGTGACACCGCAATACGCCGCGAACGCGCGCTCGAAGGACTCAACCTCCTCGCCGAGCACAAAGAAGCCGCTGTCGAGAACGCGTGCGATTGCGGCCTGGATGGCGGCCTGGTGGGCGCGATACTGCGCGGCGGGCGCCGCCCATGGAATTGGTTGTGCGCCGGGTTGCATGCTCATGACTCGATCTTCACTTCCGGAACGTAGACCAGCCATTGCCCGCCCGACGCAACGAAAGACTGTTCCTTCTCGCGAATTTCGGCGGCGTGATTCCAGGCAAACAGGAGCGCGCAATCCGGATATTGGCGCTCGAACTCCGCGTACGGCTTTACCGGAATGTGAACGCCGGGCGACAGCTTACCCTGCTTGATCGGCGTCGTGTCCGAGATGAATTCGACATGCGCCGGCGTGATGCCGCAGTAATTGGTCACCGTCGTGCTCTTCGATGTCGCGCCGTAGCCGACGACCCGTTTGCCCTCGCGCCGGAGATTTTCGAGCGCCTGCATCAGCCCGGTACGGGATTTTTCGCAATTCTTCTTGAAGCGCCGATAGGTCTCGGCATTGTCGAGGCCTTGCGCGCTCTCCTTCGCCAATTGCTCGCCGACGCGCGGCGCGACCGACCGGCTGCCCTTGGGGGCGAACACGTAGCGCATCGAGCCGCCATGCGTGACTTGCGGCATGACGTCGACCAGATCGAGCCCGTGCGGCGCGAAGGCGCGCTTCACCGACGTCGCCGAGAAGATAAAGACGTGCTCGTCGTAGATCTGGTCATAGGACGTTTTCGCGACCATGTCGCCGAGATAGGGGTCCTCGAACATGAAGACGCCGTCGGGCTTGAGCAGGCGCTGGACGCCCGTGGCGACACCGTTCATATCGGGGATATGGCACATCACGTTCGCGGCCAGGATCGCGTCGGCTTGACCGTGCTCCGCCACAATCTCCTCGGCGAGCGCCGGATTGAAGAACTTGTTGATGGTCTGAATGCCGCGCTCGCGCGCGACGTCGGCGACGTTGGCCGAAGGCTCGATGCCCAGATGCCGCATTCCGCGGTCGTGGAAGTGGCGCAGCATGATGCCGTCATTGCTGCCGAACTCGACAATGAACGGATCCGGTCGGCCCTCGAGGATTTCGCCGAGCACGAAATTGGCGTAGCGCTCGAAATGCGCCTGCATGTAACGCGACGTGCTCGAATAGAATGCGTAGTTTTCATGGAACATTTTACCGGCATCCGGCTGCTCCACGATCTGGAACATGCTGCATGCTCCGCAGAACGCCGGCGCGAGCTCGAAGAAATATTCGTCCGCGACTTCGCACTGCTTCAAGAAGCCATTGGCGATCGGCATCCGGCCGAACGTCATGAAGGCTTCGATGGGGCCGCCGCATACACGGCATTTCGTTGCGAGTCTGTGATTCGACATTTTTACATTTCGCCTCGATTGAAAGGATCAGGACGCCGCGAGCGCCGGGCCGTCGGCGAGCGATTGAGCCTCGGCCAGCGCGTAAAGCCGGGTCCGGCGCAGCATTAGCTCGTTCCAGGTTCCGGTTTCGACGACGTGACCGGCCTCGAAGACGCAAATGGCGTCGGCCGTTCGCACCGCGGCCAAGCGGTGGGCGACGATGA
The DNA here is from genome assembly GCA_049677525.1 of Xanthobacteraceae bacterium. Lineage (GTDB taxonomy): Bacteria > Pseudomonadota > Alphaproteobacteria > Rhizobiales > Xanthobacteraceae > BOG-931. The sequence continues at coordinate 3,866 of JBAUCK010000059.1, read as the reverse complement.
GAACGCCCATCTCCTTGCGCAAGTCCTCGATCGTGCGCAACAGTTCGGCTTCGGATTCCGTATCAAGCGCGCTCATCGCTTCGTCCATCAGGAGCAGGCTCGGACTGGTGAGCAGAGCGCGTGCGATGCCGAGGCGTTGACGCTGGCCGCCCGACAGCTTGACGCCCTGGTCGCCGATGACCGTCTCGAAGCCTTCGGGCCACGCTTGAATGAACTCGTAGGCATGCGCGCGCCGCGCCGCGATTTCGATGTCTGCCTGCGACGCATCCGGTTTCACGAGCGTGAGATTGTCGCGAATCGAGGCGTGGAAGAGAATTGTTTCCTGCGGTACATAGCCGATGGCGCGGCGCCAGGCGCGCAGCGGCGCGGTCGCAAGATCATAGTTGCCGAGCCGGATCGAACCCGCGCTCGCGTCGACCAGGCCGAGCACCATGTGCACCAGCGTCGATTTCCCGGCCCCCGAGCGACCGACGACGGCAAGCACGCCGGGGATTGGCAGTGTCAGGTTAACTTGATCGAGCACCACGCGCTCACCAAGCCTGACTTGCAGGTTGCGCACCGACAGCGATGTCGGCAGATCGATCTTGAGCGTTTCGCCGGAGCGATCCTGCCGTTCCGCCTCGGCTTCCGCAGCTCTCTGCAGCTTATCGATCACCTCGACGGCATGGAGATTGCCGGTGAGATAGTGCATTTGCGCCTGCACGGCGGTCAGCCTGGGGAAAATCCGTCCGAACAGTGCAAGCACGATGACGATATTTCCCGCCGCGACGCCCATGCCTTCGCTGGCGAGCACAAGAATCACGGCAAGACCGATGAGGCCGGCAAACTCCAGAACGCCGCGCACCGTTCCCGTCGCGGCGCCGGCGAACGTATTGGCCGCTTCAAGCCTCTTCACGAGCGGCTCTATCAACACCAATGCACGGTCGTCGATGCCGCTTGCCTTGATGAATTTTGCTCCGGCGAATTGCTCGCTCAACGCCGATTGCAATTCGGCGCCGAGCGGAGCGAGGCTTTGACCGGCGGCGAGACCTTTTCTGTAGAGGCGGGTCATCGCCTGCGCCGCCAACGCCGCGCAAGCAATCAAGCTGACGGAGACCTGCCAGGCGATCAAAAGCGACAGGATTAGGTAAATGACGGCAACCACCAGACTGCCGATCAGCGACAGCGAGATCGTGAACGCCCTGCCCAATCGCTCGCTTTCGGTGACGATGACATTGGTCATCTCGCCTGCCTTTCTGGCGGCGATGAAATTCCACTTCGCGCGCATGAACGCGCTGAACATTTCGAGCTGGCGGCGGCTCTGGTAGTGCCGGGCAAGTTTGACGCTCCACCAGTTCAGGGCGATGGTGAGCACGGCATGGGATCCCGCGACCAGGACAATGACGGCAAGAATCGACAGCGGTTCGGTCGCTCCGACAAAGGCCAGACTCTTGTTGATGAGCCCGGTCACCAGGCCCTGGCTGCTTCCGGCCGCCACGCCAACACGGCTCAAGAGGGGCAACAGCAGGATGATCGAGACGCCTTCGCTCAGGCCGACCAGCGCCGTCCACGCAACCAGCACCGGAAGGCGCCAGCCGAGGCGCGTCAAAAGATCCCTGAATAATAGATTGTGAAGCCGCATGCGTTCAGATCATTTCGCGTAGAACAGAATTTCCGCGATCCGCTTGCGCACGGACCATGGCAGAATTTCGCCGGCCTTGTTCAAGGCGCGGTTGACCACGCCGAAGACGCGCAGGTCACGCGACAATCCGGGCTCGAATAGCCGCCGCTGCTCGGCAAATCTGTTGCCGACCCATTCATACAATTCCAGATCGTACGAATTGCACTCTTCGATGATCTTGATCAGGCGCGGCGAAACCTCCACCGATTTGGGCCGCTCCTTGGTCGGGTTCTTGTATTCGGTCTGCAACCGCCGCATCGGCCAGCCATAGACTCTGCGCACAAGCAGCGCGAGCTCGGTCACCTGTTCGAGTGGCGCGGCCGCGACAAAGAGCTCTTCGATGTTGCGCTTGGCCACCTCCAGGTGGCGCTTTTCCACCGGCGGGGCGTTAATGACCTCATTGGGCGGCCCCGGGGGCGCATCAAGCTCCGCGCAGCCGCTCACGGCACGGACCTGATAATCGCATAGGTTAATGTCGGAACGGCTCTCGATATAGTCCTCGAATGTCAGGCGCTTGCCGTCCTTGCAAAGCGGAACGCCGAGCTGGATGAGGAAATAGAACAGAGAAATAACGCGATCGACCGGATGGCGCAGAATTGTGAAATATTTCGCCGAGCGGTCGAACAGAGTATGGACGCCCATCGGCATATGGCCGGCGGCATAACGGATACGATCCAAGCCGAATGCGGCAAGCTGCCGCTCGCAAGATTCGCGTGTCGCCATTTGCAACGCCGTGTATTCCTCGACGCCGTGGCGCGTCCATTCGAAGATCTCGTCGGCACGAAAACCATGCTTCATCAGGCTACTTGCCGAAGTACCGCCAGTCTTGGCGATATGGAGATGAATGAGCACGTCGGGCGCCACTGGCCGGCTCGGCAACCCGTTGCTTACCGCGCGGCCCTCAGCGGCAATGCCCATTTTATGCGGAGCCAATTGCTCAGAACCAATTCCGGGCGGCGTCAGCCTGCGCCATTTGGTGAAACGGAGCGGCAAAAGCGGCGAATGCCTGGGGCGATATTGCCGTCTCGATCGCAGCAAGCTCTTGGCGGATCCGTTCCACACGCTCCGGCGCCGCTCCCTCGTGCGCCAGCTGCGCCAATAGTGCCGTTTTTTTGCGGTCTATCGAAATCCGCCATCGGTGCTGGTAGTGGCGTTCCAGAAGCGGCCACTTCGCCCGGATCCGTCGCTTGATTTCCGTCAGCAATCCGAAGTTCGTTAACAAAACGTCGCGCAGCGAGCGCTCGAACATGCCGCGGACATCTTCCGCGACCGGCGCAGCCTCGACGCCGTCCGCTGATGCTACGGCGACCGACAGGCGTTCCGCGATCGCGTGAACTTCCGACGTATAACAGCTTCGCAGAAGATGGTGAACCCAGTCCTGCGACGCCTGCGTATTCAGCGACGTAAGGATTTGAGCAAAATGCGTGATGGTCGCCCGATTGGTGCGGACTTTGCCGAGCGTGAGCGTGCGCAGGGCGTGGAAATTCTCGTGTAGAACAAGATCCGAAAAATCGATCTGACGCGCTTCCCGCCAAATAGCCGCCAACGCCGCGGTTCGATAAACGGCGTAGTACATTAGGGGATAGATGCCGCCCTGACGCAAGCGGTCCGCCGCCATGGGCGCCGCCGCGTCGTTGGGGTTGGAGGCCATATAGAGGTGGTTGAGCCGGCCATGGACGGCGCCCTTCGGATTGCCGAATTTTGAATAGACCATAAATCCCGCGACCCGCCCGCACGCGCAGACATAGTCGGCATTGGCTTCGAGAAAATCGAGCGCCTGTTCGATGCCATCGACGCCGAGGAAATCGTCATTATCCCCGAGCATCGCATAGGGCGTCCGCACGCGGGACATCGCATCGGTCATCTTGGCAAAGAATCGGCTATAATTGGCGTCGTCAGGATAACGCACATAATCGATGTCGAGATGCGGAAACGCTTCCCGGCTGTTCTCGAGGTGGCGCGCCATGACTTCATTAACTTGGCCGTCCGCGATGATGAAACGATATGGCAAACGCGCCTCGTTGGCGTACCAAAGATACCGCAAAGTAAAGAGGTGGCGGCCCTTCAGCGGCAGCACAATGGTCAATCGGGGCGCCAATTTGCCGCCACGCTGAGTTATCTGCTTCGTCATGATTAGATGTTCGAAGATTCGGACAGGGAACCATTCCTACGGCCGCGCGAGCGACGCAAGCCAGCGGAATAATTT
>JBAUCK010000058.1:0-9501 GCA_049677525.1 Xanthobacteraceae bacterium | reverse complement strand
CATGCGCGCCGGCCGCCCGATCGGGCCTTTTGTCCCGGCGCGATATATGCGGCAGGTGGTGGAGAATTCCGACTATCGCAAATACGACGACGGGCTGCGCATGATTTTGGATTGCACGCCCGAGCTCGCCGACGCGCTCGAACAACGGCTCGCCGCCGCGACAGGCATCGCGCGCTATGGATTGTTCCGCCAGGACGCCGCGATGATGACCTGCTTCACGCCGTCGCCGGTGCGCAGCGATCACGTGCATTTCGTCGACGGCGCCCGCGGCGGCTACGCGGCTGCGGCGACCGCGCTGAAGGCAGCGATCAATCCGTCATCCTGAGGTGCGAGCGGCAATCCGGACTGACGCTACATCCCGGGCTTGGCGAGCGTATCGGCACCCGCCTTGGCGACTTGCGCATCCTGCGCCGACAGCGCGCCGGAGACGCCGATGGCGCCGACGATGGCGCCGTTGGCGACCAGCGGAATGCCGCCTTCGAGCGGCGTGATGTCTTTGAGCGCCAACAACCGCATGCCGCCGCCGCCTGCGGCGATGGCGTCGTCGAGCGCTTTGCTCGGCCGCTTGAATTGCAGCGAAGTGCGCGCCTTGCCTTCGGCGCCTTCGCTGGCCGAGAGCTGGGTATTGTCGATCTTGTGGAATATCACCAGGTTGCCGCCGCTATCGAGAATAGCGATGGCGACCTGCCAGGAATTCTTCATCGCTTCGAGTTCGGCGGCAGCCATGGCGCGCTTGGCCTGATCGAGCGTCACCGGCGGTCCATAGGGCAGCGTTGCCGTGGAAACCGCAGCGGCAGCTCGCGGCGCCGCGGGTTGCTGCGCCAGCGCCGGGCCGGCCGACATCGCGACCGCGCCTCCCAGCGCACAAACCAACGCAAACATGCGAGACATCACGCGAGCACCCTCCAAGCCGGTTGCTTGCCGAATCGAGCGGCAGCTGGGCACCATAAGCGGCAAAAGTGGCTGGGAAAAGCCGTCGCCAAGGCCGCTTTTTGGCACTATCGGCAGCCGCGCTACGCGCCGAGCGTGCGGATGGCGCGAAGCCGCGCTATTTTGCGGCGTCGATTCGGCGGCATTGTCCGCATTTCCCAGGGGGGTTTCATGCGCTGGCCCGACGGACGCTACATCCAGGCGTCGATTTTCTTCAGCCGCTGGCTGCTGGCGCCGTTTCTGCTCGGTCTTCTGCTCTGCCTCTTCGTGCTGATGTACCGTTTCTTCGGCGATTTGTTCCTGCTGGTCGTTCAGACCCCGATGACGAACTGGCACGATGTCGTCACCAATGTGCTGAATCTGGTCGATCTGGCGCTGACCGCCAATCTCATCCTCATCGTCATTTTCTCGAGCTATGAGAACTTCATCCGCAGGATCGAGGCGTCCGACCATCCGGACTGGCCCGAAGGGCTCACCCAGGTCGATTTCGGCGCGCTGAAGCAGAAGCTGCTCGGCTCGGTCGTGGGCATCGCCGCGGTTGACGCGCTGGCGTGGTATTTCGATCTCGAAAAAGAGCCCGACACGTCGAAGCTCATCTGGGTGATGGGATTTCCGCTGGTCTTCGCGCTCGTCATGCTGATTCTCGCCGCCGCCGACTGGCTGAGCGATAACCGCAAAACCGGGTCCAATCACACCGGCCACAAATAGCGCCCGCACCACGACTTAGCCGCCACAGCAGGTTCCAGCCGGTGAGGGATTTCTAACCATAACTGGCGTTAATCGGCTCCAGGTTTCGGTCACGGAGTCGGATTGCGCGTATGCGGGGCACCCGCACCATTCTGCTGATTTGTGCCGCGGCCGGATGCGCGTACCAGCCGCGCATCCCATTTGCCGCCGCGCAAGGCGTCGATAATGTCATTTATGGCGCAACCGCCGCGCCCGTCGTAACGTCGCCGCCCTCTGCCCCGACGGCTCCCGGCTATCGCGGATTCTTCGGCTCGGGGCCGGCCTACGCCACCGCGCCGACTGCGATCCCGGCCGCCGACCCGTGTCGCCATGATGGCGCCGCCACCGATGCCTGCGCCTATAGCAGCACCCATGCTGGCACCGATGCCCCCGCCAATGCCGGCAGCCATGACCGGCCCCGGTCCGTTCGTTACTCCCGCTGTCGTCAATCCTGCGATGGCGCCGCCCGGTTTCAGCACGCCGGTCCAGCAAGGCGGCTACACGCTCGATTCCGGCGACCGGCTGCGCGTCGTCGTGTTCGGCCAGGACGGCCTGACCAATTCCTATGTGGTCGACGCCTCCGGCCGTATCGGCACGGTGGCCGCGCTCGCGCGGACTGACGACCAGTCAATTGTCGGCGCGGATCTCCGACCAGTTGCGCCAAGGCTTCATCCGCGAACCGAATGTCGCGGTCGAAGTCGAAGCCTACCGGCCGTTCTTCATCCTCGGCGAGGTGACGCAGCCCGGCCAATATCCCTATGTCGCCAACATGACTGTAGAGACCGCAGTGGCGATCGCCGGCGGCTTCACGCCGCGCGGCTACCACAGAACGATGACCATCAGCCGCAATTTTGCCGGCGGCACCTATCGCTTCGAAGTGCCGATCACTTATCCGATCTGCCCGGCGACACCGTGCAGGTTCAGGAACGCTGGTTCTGAGCGAGAGGCCGGTCGTCAGAACAAGTAATCTGATGACCGACAGCGGCTTTCCCGTTTACTTCACGTTCTTGGCCAGGAACCCCATCGAGCGCTCCCAGGCGAGCTTGGCGGCGGCGGCGTTGTAGCTGCCGCGCTCGTCGCAATTAAAGCCGTGCTGCGCGTCGGGATAGACATAGATTTCGCAATCGCCGCCGCGCTTGGTCTTGATCAGGTCGACATCGGTCATCGGGATCGAGGCATCTTTCTCACCGAAATGCATCTGCACCGGTATCTTCGGCTTTTGGTCCGCATTTTTGGCGATCTGGCCGCCGTAATAGCAGACCGCAGCGGAGAGGCCGTTGAGTTTGCAGGCGGCGAGAAACGAAATGGTGCCGCCCATGCAGAAGCCCATGATGGCCACCGGACCTTGCTTTTTCAGTTCGTCGATCGAGGTCTGCACATCGCGCAGCATCGCGCCCCAATCCGGATTGGCGACGAATTTGCGGGCATTGGCGATCTCGTCAGGCGTGTAGCCGCTTTCGAAATTGGGCTGCTGGCGGTCGAACAAGGCCGGCGCCAGCGCCGCATAGCCATCGCCGGCCAGCCGATCGCAGACCGCGCGGATGTGATGATTGACGCCGAAAATCTCCTGAAGGAGCACGATGCCGCCCTTGGCCTTGGCGGCCGGATCGGCGCGATAGGCGCCGAATTTGAAACTGTCGGTTGACGTCAACGCAAAATGCTTACCCAAGCGATCCTCCTGTGACTGCTATGAATTGATCTCGATCATGCGGGCACGCGGCCGCGGCCGCTCCCGCCAACATGCAACGGCGCGCACCATACAACGGTACGCATGTCGATTGAATGGGTGGTTTTAAACCGCCGCAGTCCGCACCAAGCGGACTGAAACTTTGGGCTGGCACCTGCTCAGCGTGTGACGACGATGAAGTCGGTGCCCTCGCCGGTTTCGTCGCCAAGCCCATGATCGGAGACGATCAGGGACGACCCCGGAACCATGCGCTGCGAAATGAAATCCACAGCGTCCTGCGGCAGTTCGAGGCGTGCCAGCACCTGTTCCGGCGTTTGCGGCGGCACTTCGGCGGCTTTCTGATCCTCGTCGTGGTGCTTGCGCCTGACCAGCCGCTCGTAGCGGCGGCCATAGCGGTCATAGACGACTTCTTCGTCCGCCATGACGCGCGGAGCCTTGGCCGCCGCCTTGGCGATCTCGGCCGGCATCGACACCACGTTCCAGCGGAACGTTGAGTTATCGGCGAGATATTCCATCGCGGTGAAGACATGCGTGCCCATCGGCTGGTCGGGCTGCGCGATGGTGATCGCCTCTTCGAAGACCGGCTCGAAATCCTGCCGCACGAAAATCTTCCTCGCCTTGCGGCTGACGAAGATCGCGATCGGCGACTTTTTGATCGGCGCGGCTTTGGCGGCGTCGGCCGCCGGCGCGGACGGCGCCGGCGTTTCGGGAGCCGCGATTACGGGCGCAGCCGGGGTACTGCCGGTGACGACCAGCGGAGCTGATGTGGCCTTAGCGTCGGCCGCGGACGGCGTATCGGTTTTCGTCGCGTCAGCTTTTGGTGCGTCCAAGCTTGGTGCATCGGGCTTCGCTGTGTCGGCCGCAACGGCTGGCCTTGCCGCGTCGGTAGCGACGCCGAGCTTGGCATCATCCTTGGCATCGTCTGAAGCGAGAACAACATTGCCGCCGGTGCCGCGCAGGCCCAAATCGGTTGCCTTCGCCGGAGTGGCGGCATCAGCGCTGGCATCGCTGGCTTTATTGCTGTCGACGGACTGGGCCGTTCTCACCGCGGGGGAAACCGTTGCGGCTTGCAGGTCCCTGTGCACGAACAGATGCGGATCGGCAAAATCGACGGGTTTGAGTTCGCCGCGCGCGACGATCACTCGCGCGCCGACCCTGGTGAATTTGTAGAGCCGCGCGGCGAATTCGCCGGGCATGCGGATGCAGCCATGCGAGGCGGGGTGGCCGATATTCTCGCCTTCGTGCAGCGCGACGCCGGACCAGGTGATGCGCTGCATGAACGGCATCGGCGCGTCGCTATAGAGATTCGAGCGGTGGAATACCTGCTTCTGGATCACGCTGAACACGCCGGTCGGCGTCGGCAGGCGCGGCACGCCGGTGGCGACCGAAGTGTCGGCGACATGGGCGCCGTCGCTGTAGACGTGCAGTTTCTGCTGATCGATGGATACGAAGATCTGCACCGGACCCTTCGGCGTCTGGCCGAACCGCTCGCCGCCGTTGCGGTCGGCCTCTTTATGCAGGGCCTTGTTCTTGGTCCGGGCTTCCGCCGGTGTGACCCCGAGCGCCAAAGCCAGCGTCATAACGATACCGAAAACCGACACCGTGCCGAGCAGCGCTGCCTTAGTGCCCCCAAAGGTCGTGTCACCAAGGCTCGTGTTACCAAGGGATGAAGCTACGCAATGATGCCGCGCGTACTTGGTACTCAACTCAGCCCCCACATGAATGCCGGAAAACCACCGGGAGATTGAGATATAGGCCGCAACCACCGACTTTACCCGACGCAATCGGCCCTTTCTACATACCGCGGAATGGTTGAAGGAGTTTTTACGTTAATGAGGCGTGCACGCCACGGTTCCGGAGCAGTTCCAGGAACACGAGCCCGTTATTTGCAGGTTTTGTGACAGATACCCTTTGGCAATGCAGCATTCGGCCAAATGCGGCAACGGGCCGGTTCCGTGTCTTTTGACCTATCGCCCGGCTCAGGCCGGGGGCTTCAGCGCAAAGGCCTCCGCCAAAAGCTCATAAGAGTGCCGGCGCGCGCCGTGGTCGTAGATCATCGATGTGATCATGATCTCGTCGGCGCGCGTCGCCTCGACGAGCGCGAGGAGCCGCTCCTTGACCCGAGCGACGCCGCCGACCACGAGCCGCGTGCGCTGGCGGCCGATACGTTCACGATCGATCGGTGTGTAAGGGTAAGCGGCGGCCTCTTCGGGTGACGCAAGCGGCAGATATTCGCCTTGCGCGCGGCGGGCGTAATGCAGATCGGCGCTCGCGGCGATCCGTTCGGCTTGCGCGTCGGTATCCGACGCAATCACCGCGGTCCCCAATATCGCGTAAGGCGCAGGCAACGCCGCGGGCTTGAAGTGATCGCGATAAGTCAACATCGCGCTTGCCGCATCGTAATCGGCGAAGTGATGCGCGAAGGCAAAGCCGAGGCCGAGCGAAGCGGCAAGCTCGGCGCTATAGCCGCTCGACCCAAGAAGCCAGATCGGCGGCAGTGGCACGTCCGACGGCACCGCGCGCACTTTGCGGAACGGATGGCCCTCGGGATAGCCGTTTTGCTCAAGCAACAACAATTCCTGAAAGCGTTCTAGAAAATCGTCGCCTTGCCGCGGATCCTGCCGGACGCGCAGCGCATAGGACGTGATCTGATCGGTGCCCGGCGCGCGGCCGAGCCCGAGATCGATGCGGCCTGGAAACAGCGCCTCGAGCACCTTAAATCGTTCCGCCACCATCAGCGGCGCATGGTTCGGCAGCATCACGCCGCCTGAACCGACACGCATGTGCGATGTCACCGCCGCGATCTGCCCGATCATGATTTCCGGCGCCGAACTGCCGACATTGGCAAGGTTGTGATGCTCGGCGACCCAGTAGCGCTTGTAGCCGAGCCGGTCGGCGAGCTGCGCCAGATCGAGCGTATTGCGCAAAGCGACCGAGCCCGGAGTGGCGGTGGTCACGGGCGACAGATCGAGGATGGAGAGCGGGATCACGCAGAACTCTGAAATGAGATTATTTGGACGGAGCAAATCACTTACAAGGCCATTAGATGGGCCTTCGGCCGTCACTGCGCCAGATTACTGGCTGGCGGAATTTTTGGCAGGATTTCCGGCTGCATGGCGCAACCTCACGGTCTTGGGCTTGATCGCCGTCGGCGTGAACTGGAAGCCTTGCTGGATGAAACCGCGGGCGGCGCATGGGCGCTTGGCTGCGAATAGCCGGTCATACCGATCTGCGCTGCGCCGCCGGGCTGAATATAAGCGTTCGGCTGCACGTATCCGGACGCCGGATTGGTCGCGATCGAATAAATGCGCGGCCTGCGGAAGTGATGCGATTGATGCAGATGGAAGGCAAGCCTGCGGCGCTTGATGGCTTTGCGGGCCAGCGTCGGCGCCGGCGAAGTGGTAACGCTCGCGGGATTATCCGCCTCCCGCGCCACGATCTTGATCTCCGGCGCAATATGATGCGGCGCGTGGGCGGCAGCCGGTGGCTCGGATACCGGCGGCGCCGGCGCCGTGATAGCGGTTGTGCTGTCGTCTTTGCTCGCTTCATCCAGCTTCGCCGGGCTTGGCTTCACCTCAGTGGACGGCGCGGCTGCGGCAGGAGCCGCCGCCGGCGCGTCGCGCAGCGATGATTGAACCGCCGCATCATCCTCCGGCATCGCGGCCATCGATTGCGACCTTGGTTGCGAACTGGATTGTGAATTGGCCTGTGCGTTGGCCGCCGGGTTAGACGGAACTTCGGTTCTGGTCTCAGCCAGCGCCGCGCGGTCGAGGGCCGCCGGCACCGCGACAATCACCGGTCCGTTCGGCGCCTGCGGTGCGTTCAACTGAAAGCGAATGCCGAACGGCGACGGCCGGCCATCGACGACCGGCGCCAAGGATTCACCGCCGAAGGCGATTTGGAGCGGCGGCTTCGTGGACGGCAGCGTCGAGAACGGCTCGTGAGTGACGCTGAAGGCGGCGAACATTCCCAGGAAAAGCGACATAGCGCAGACGATTGCCAGCATCGAGGCCGACATCGCCGCGATAATCAAGCGGACGTTGGGAAACATTCCACCTCGCAAAAAGTCCAGCGCGCGATCCCGGGAGAAACACGCGACACAGGGGCGAGAGACCTTCGAGAGGACGATTTTCCAGATCGAATTATACGATCACTTTTCGGATTATGCGGCGCTTCGCCGGCATCCATTCAAGCTGACAGCAGCACGCCTTCCCGGTGTCATACATTTCGACATTCGGAGCTTAGCTGAGTCGCTGAAAAATCAATCGGAAAAATGATTTGCGCGGCAATGCTGAGGCAAAAAATGTGCAACTTTGCGACAATCGCGCATCAGCGACCGATGCGCACCGTGCCGACGCCTGTCTAGCGCACGACCTTTATCGTGCGAATTGGGTGTGCGGCGGGGCCGCGCTCGCCCGCGCGCCCGGCATAACCACGACGCGGGTGCCGACGTTGACGCGGCTATAGAGATCGGAGACGTCGTCGTTGGTCAGCCGGATGCAGCCCGACGACACGAACGTGCCGATGGTGGACGGCTGATTGGTGCCGTGAATCCGATAGAGCGTATTGCCGAGATACATGGCGCGGGCGCCGAGCGGATTGGTGTCGCCGCCGGCCATGAAGCGCGGCAGGTAGGGCTGGCGGTCGATCATTTCCTTCGGCGGGAACCAATCCGGCCATTCCTTCATGCGGCTGATGCGTTCGGTGCCGGTCCAGGTGAAGCCTTCGCGGCCGACGCCGATGCCGTAACGCAGCGCCTTGCCGCCGCCCTGCACGAGGTAGAGGTAGGTGTGAGGTGTGTCGATGATAATGGTGCCGGCGGGCTCGATCGTATTGTAGTCGACGACCTGACGACGGAACTGCGGCGCCGGGTTCGAAGGACCTTGGTCAGGCTGATCTTCCGGCGGCAGCGAAGCGACCACGGTGCCACGGTTCGGCTGTAGCTGCGGCGCAGACGCGCCGCGGATCGAACCGGTCACGTCACCCGCATTGCCGCCCGCAACATCGGCCGGCGGCCGCGCATAGGCCTGACCGTCTTTGGACGGCAGCGGCTGCGGCGCATAGAGCCGCCCGTAAGGGTCCTCCTGCAAAGGGGCACCATTGGCATCGCGATAGAGCGGCCGGTCGGCGTAAGGGGGCGGATAGGCGCCGGGCTGCGGCGGATAATATTGTGCCGCGGCCGTGCCGATCGAACCGGCACAAGCAGCCGCGACAGCACACGCAGCGACGATCACGCGCAGATTGATGGCCAAGAGGATCCCCCAACACCCTATTTCACCCGAAATTTTGCCGGTCACATGGGGCGGGAAGAAGGCACCAAGCGACATTTTCGGTGTCGATGCGGCCACATCACCGTGATTGGTGAACAATTCGTAACCTATTGTCCCAAATGGAACTAAATCCCCCTGCCCTGAATGTGTTAGTGCGGCGACGCCCGGGGAAAATCGGCGTCGGCAGCCGATGTTGATGGGGACAAGTCCATGACGCGGATCGGCTTGCGGCTTATGGCCGTGTATCCGGGATTCTTGCTTGCGCTCGGCGTGGTGTTCGGTTTGGCATTTGCCAGCACAGCTCGCACAGACCGCCGAGATCAACGCCCTTAAGGGCAAGATCTTTGATGCAAATATGGCGCGGCAAACTTTTGCCGGCGGATTACCACATTGCAAAGAGCTCGACGGCAGCAATTTTTATTTCCGCCAGCGTGACCGCATTCTCAATCTCGAGGAGTATCACCACTCGCTGGAGAGCCTCGCCCAGCAGGGAGCCTTCAATCCTGAGACCAGGCGGCCATGGAACGAAGAGGACGCCATCGCCAAATGGGAACAAGTGAAAAAGCAGGCGGCCGACGACAAAGATAATTGCGTGCTGGTGGCAAGCCTGCCCGAGGTGCAAGAGGCTCGACGATTTGCAGAAGCAAGCGGCGGCGCAGGGCAAGCAAGGGATCAAGTAAGATATCCGGTCAATATGAAACTGCGGCCCGGCGTTCATATGTCTCGAGTCAAGACATTCAAGCACGGCAGCTTTGCCGGCCGCACCCGCATCGCTAAAATCACATCAGTGAAGATCAGGGGCAGAGGGCCAAGACCATGGACTGGACCGACCGACGCGAACGGCTGCGCGCAATCACCGCCGGACTGCGCTGCATTTATCCGGGCTCG
>JBAUCK010000057.1:0-56274 GCA_049677525.1 Xanthobacteraceae bacterium | reverse complement strand
TGGTCTCCTTGACCGATACGGCCAGTCCAGCAAAATGATCCATGCTGCGCTTCTCCTTCTGATGCTTGAGGCCGCACACACGGACCTCGTTGAACCATCAGCTTGAAGCGCAGCACCCAAAATCTTCAGCTATCCACAAGCCGCCGGCCAATTACCCCATCTAAGGGCCAGAACCGGCCATTATCGAGTCTCTACTTGACCGAGAAATACCTCCTTATCGCGGTGCCGCGCGTGCTACCGTTGCAATAATCTGACGGTCATCATCCAGTGGAGAGTATCTTATGGACGTAACCAAGGGCGGCCTTGCACGCATTATCGCGCCCGTGCTTTCGGCTGCATGCGTTGCCTTGAGCTTCGGTCCATCGGCGCTTGCACAACAGCCAGCGCCGGCAAGCAAACCCAATATCCTCGTCATCATGTCCGACGACATCGGCTATTGGAACATCAGCGCTTACAACCACGGCATGATGGGCTATCGCACGCCCAACATAGATCGCATCGCTAACGAAGGCGCGATATTTACCGATTATTACGGTCAGCAGTCCTGCACGGCCGGTCGCGCAGCATTCATCACCGGCCAAAGCCCGATGCGAACTGGTCTACTGAAAGTCGGGTTACCGGGAGCAAAGGAAGGCCTGTCTGAGAAGGATCCGACGCTCGCCGACCTGCTGAAGCCGCAAGGCTATGCAACTGGACAATTCGGCAAGAATCATCTTGGCGACCGTAACGAGTTTCTTCCGACGGTTCATGGCTTCGACGAGTTCTTCGGAAATCTTTATCACTTAAATGCCGAGGACGAGCCGGAGAACCCGGACTATCCGAAGAACCCGGCATTTCTGGCGCGCTTTGGGCCGCGCGGTGTTTTGAAATGTATGGCGACCGCGACGGTAACTCCGGGCGAAGACCCACGTTTCGGCCCATGGGGCAAACAGAAATGCGAGGACACCGGCCCCCTGACAATGAAACGTATGGAGACGGTTGACGATGAATTGCTCAGGGCCTCGCTGGACTTCATTGATCGAGCCCACCGGAACCAGAAACCGTTTTTCGTATGGTTCAATCCGACGCGTATGCACATCTGGACCCGGCTCAAGCCGGAGTCGCAAAACAAAACGGGGCTGGGCGTCTATCCCGACGGCATGGTGGAGAATGACGGCCAGGTCGGCCAGCTTCTCAAAGAGCTCGACGATCTGGGCATTGCGAACAACACAATCGTGATCTTTACGACCGACAACGGGGCGGAGACATTCAGTTGGCCCGACGGTGGCACCACGCCATTCCGCAGCGAGAAAAACACCAATTGGGAAGGGGGCTATCGCGTCCCTGCGATGGTGCGGTGGCCTGGCACGATAAAACCTGGCACCGAAATCAACGACATCTTCTCGGCGGAGGATTGGGTCCCGACACTTGCCGCGGCCGCCGGCGTCCCGGACGTCGCGAATAAACTACTGCAAGGTTACGATGGCTTCACGGTTCACTTGGACGGCTACGATGAAACCGACCTTCTAGCGAGCAAAGGTTCGACGAAGCGTCATGAATTTTTCTATTGGACCGATGACGGCGATCTCGCCGGGCTTCGCTACGACCAGTGGAAAATTGTATTCATGGAGCAGCAAGCGCACGGCTTGGGAGTCTGGCAACAGCCGCTCATTACGCTGCGCGCGCCGAAGATTTTTAATCTGCGCACAGACCCGTTCGAGCGCGCCGATTACGAATCCGGTTCATATGACAAGTGGTACGTTGAGCGTATATTTTTGTTTGCTCCGGCGATAACAATCGTGGGGCAGCACTTGGCAACGTTCCAGCAATTTCCGCCACGCCAGCCGCCAGGAAGTTTCTCGGTCGGTCAGGCCTTGAAGAAGCTAACTGAACAGCCAGGCAATGATTGACGCGGCGTGTGACTAACATCAACTGACTGCCTTGCCCGTGGGCGACGGCCACAGCGTTTCATTGGTGCGCAAAGGCTCCATCACCCCAGGGCTATTAAGAGTCCTGGCACTATTGTAGGGTACAGCACTTCTAGAAAGAGGCAGAGCAGATTGGTGCAGTCGTAGAGCTGATAACCAATATTGCCGACCAGACCAATTTGCTTGCACTCAACGCCAGCATTGAGGCCGCCAGAGCCGGCGCTGCAGGCCGCGGATTCGCGGTTGTCGCGTCAGAAGTAAAATCGCTGGCCAAGCAAACCGCCCAAGCGACCGGGCGAGTCGGACGACAAGTGACGGAGATGCAGCGCTACGCCCGAGAGTCAGCTGTCGCGATAGACGAGATCAGGCGGACGATTGGTCTCTTTTCTGAAGGGTCGTTGTCGATTCAAGACGCAGTACAAGAGCAGGACGCGGCGACACGGGAAATTGCGCATTACGCAAGCGACTCTGGAAAAAGAGCGACCGATGTCGCACGAAATCTGGCAGGCCTCAGCCACAAGACGCTTGAGGCGGGGTCCGCATCGGCGCAGGTTTTATCGGCCACACAAGCCCTGTCACGCGAAAGTAATGCTTTGAAGATTCAAGTCGAAAAATTCCTGGCAGAAATTCAAGAGGCGAGTGAACGCCGCCTCAGCTACAAGTCGATCGGTTGAGCGCCCACGAACGACGGAAGCGCCTTCGGTTAGCGCGGAGGCAAACGCTCAAATGTCTGCAAGCCTTCGGGAACAATATGGAAGGGCTGTTTGTCGACGGTATAGATCGCCATTTGCGGCGCGCCAAACAGACTCGGATCATCAAGCGTGCCGACCTTTAGGATAATCAACGGCAGACCCGGTCGTCGCGTTGCGAGATGGGTGCCGCATTCGCTACAAAATTCGCGCGTCACCGGGCTTTCGAGATCGGAACGCGAGAATTTGCGCGGTTCGCCGCTCGTGTAACGAAAGCCTTCCGGCGCCACGAGCATGAACATGTTCGGCGCGCCGCCGCTGATATACTGGCATTCGCGGCAATGGCACTGCGCCTTACGTAGCGAATTTTACGGCAATAGCATCCGCCTTCGAACTTCACGGCCAAAACCTCCGAAGATGGCGAATTTAGCACTTCGCAGTGGAACAGCTACCTCACATTGAAGGCGCCGGACGGACTCAGATTGATCGAGAACGCCTGGATCGCCGTCCTATTCGAAGGCGCGGTTGTCGACGATGTTCTCGAAGGTGGCGCCGGGCACGGTCATGTTCCACTTCACCGTCCAGTTATAGGTGTCGTCGAACCGCTCGCGCGTGTAGGGCTGAGGCGCCGCATGGAGGAGCCGCCAGGTCTGCAGTTCGTGGGGCTGCAACAATCCGCCCGTTTCTTGGGTGAGATAGTGGGCATAGGGCGTCGGATCCCTTTCCAGCTCTTTGACCGCCCGCGCCTGGGCGCGGAACATCGCAGCAAGCGTGTTGCCATCGAGTTCGTCGCTCGCCGCTTCGCTGCGGGTCGAATGGGATTCGATCAGGATGCGCAGTCCCAGTTTTTGTGCGTAGCTGATCCACGGCTCCATGAGGCTCACCGCGGCGACTTCACCTTTGCGCAATGCTTCGATGCGCCGCGGCATCGATCCGGCGTTCGTCGTCTTGATGTGCTCGATCGCGAGAAAGCCTTCCATCATCTTCAGCGTGGTGAAATGCGAGCCGTTATTCGGCGTCACGGCGATCGCTTCGTCCTTCAATTGCTCGGGCTCGTAGGCTTTTGAATCCTTGTCGACGACGATGGCGAAAGACGACATCGAGGCGCCCAGCGCGACGATCTTGCGCCCGCGCAAGCCGACCGTTTCAGCTTCGACTGCGCGTTTCATGATGCCCCATTCGCACATGCGGTATTGGTCGATGCCGCCGTCGTTGTAAACGGAGTCGAGCGGACGGTCGAAGATGGAATCGAACTTAACGGTGTGAGAGGTCGTGACCTGGGCCATTCCCGGCGTCGTCACGAAGTCGATGTCGAGACCTTCGTCCTTAAAGAAGCCCTTGTCGCGCGCGACCAGCACAGGCAAGTCGTGCACTGCATTCATGACAGCGAGCTGAGGTTTCTTCATATTTGGAATAGCCATAACGCGCCCTCCCGTTGTTGCCGCAAGGTTTTGCGCCTGCTCTTTTAGAGACGGATGATCCCTTCCGCCCGATTTCTTGTCAACTTGAGTCTCGTGCTGGACATGCTTTTTGCCCGTTCCGGAGCTAGATTGTCGGGTCGCATGGAACGAGAGAAAATTATCAAATCGGCGTTGAATCGTCACTCAAATCGTGCGGAATTGCCTCGGGCAGGAGCAACGACATGAGCAAACCTAGACCGATCGAATATGCCGATGGCTCTAGCGAGGTGAGGGCCGTCTATGACGACATCAAAACGACGCGCAACGTGCCTGACGTCAACAATTTCTGGAAATATCTCGCCAACGATCCGAGAACGCTCAAGCGCACTTGGGAGAGCGTCAAGCAGGTGATGGCCCCCGGAGCGCTTGATCCTCTCGTCAAAGAGATGATCTATCTCGCGGTTTCCGTCACCAATGGCTGTGGCTACTGCACTGCGAGTCACGGTGCAGCCGCGGCTAAAGCGGGCATGACGCCGCAGCAGTTCGCAGAACTGATGGCGGTGGTCGGCATGGCCAACGAGACCAATCGCCTCGCCAACGGCTATCGCGTCCCGATCGATCCGGCTTTCGAAAGCTAAAGGAAGGTTGAGACGAGGCGGGAGTATCACTGTTCCCGCGATTCTTTACGCCTTTGCAGCGTGCTGGTGGTCCGCATTGGGCGTGGTTTCGTCCATGCGCTCGACAAGATGCGCACGCGAAGGTCCGGGGTCGAACCGATCGCCGAAATATTGCGTTTCGTGGGTCACCAGTCCGTCACGGAATTCCATGATGCTCACCGTGTAAGATGGTACGCCGTCATAGGTAAGTATGAATTCAGTGACCCAGAGATCGCCGCTGCCGATAATTCGCCGGACCGTAAAGCGCTTCTTGCTTGGCTGGACGGTGCGACTCTCTTGAATGTTGTGCCGGGTGCGGATCCGCTCGCCCGATTGCGGATAATCAAGCACAGCATCCTCGCGGTAGATTTCATGTTCGACCTGGAGATCGTTCGCGTCGGAAGCAGCCCAATGGCGATCCAGCGCCGCCCGCACGGTTTGCTCGTCCATCTCAACCTCCCACCCGCACTTCCGGCTATCATTTCGCGGCCACTGGAAACGTGGGGCTCTATTGCCGGTCGCGCCAGTCCTGTGTCGCCTCACGATGCGGGCAATTGCGCTTTGGTTCAGGGATGCGCCTGTAGGGAACCCGTGACAATGTGCGGATTTGGTCCGTCGGCGGCGCGAAGAACTTCTCGCCTCGATTTGGACAAGTAGCCCAACCGAATGCCACGCCTCTTATCCTTCAATCACGCGCCCACGGCATCGCCCCGATCACATCGACCAGACAGGCGACGTCCTGCTCACCGCGGCCCTGCGCGAGCGCCGTCTCGTAAAGCCCGACGGCGCGATCGAGCATTGGCGTCGCGACGCCCAATTGCGCGGCCATCAGCTGGATCGGCTCGAAATAATGCGCCAAAGTCGTCACCGGGCCTTGAGCCGGAGAGAACTTACGCTCGGCCATCCACGGCGCGCGGATGACGAATTGGCGCGAATTGCCGGCGCCGTTGCCGACGGCATTGATCAGGAGGTTCGGGTCGATGCCGGTCTTCACGGCGAGCGCCATGGCCTCGGCGCTGGCGGCGATGTTGAGCGTCACCAGGAGATTGGCGATGAGCTTGACCTGAATCGCGGAGCCGAATTTGCCGAAATAGGTGCAGGAATCGGAAAAGCCTTTGACCACTTCGGCGGCGATCTCGCAGGCTTTCGCATCGCCGGCGATATAGACCGCCGACTTTCTGTCCGCCACCATGCCGGGCGTGCCCGAAATCTCGCCGTCGATGAAGATGGCGCCTTGCGCAGCGAGCGCGATGCGTTGGCGTTCTTTCGCCTCGAAAGAATAGGTGCCGAGCTCGAGCACGATCTGGCCAGGCCGCACCGCGTGGACGAGGCCGTGCGGGCCGGTCACCACCTCGTCGAGCGCCTCGGGCGAGGGCAAGCAGGACACGACGACATCGCAGTCAGCGGCGACTTCGGCGGCGGAGGCTCTGGCAATGCCGCCGGCGGCCTCGAAATCCGCCATCGAGCTTCGGCGATAGCCCGGCACGCGCGCGCCGCCTTTGAGCAACAGGACGGCGATCGGCATCGCCATCCGGCCGAGACCAATCACGCCCACGCTCTTGATTGTCATGTCAGTCGATCCGGTATGAGTTGTCGGAAAAATCGAGACTGATCCCGATGCGGCCTTCCATGAGAGTCCATTCGCGGACCTCGTAACTGCGCGCGCCGGCAATGACGAAGGGATCGCTATTGGCGAAGACCTTTGCCTCGTCGAGCGACACCGCGCGCAGGATGGTCATGCCGTCGCCGATCTGCGCGCCGTTGCCCGGCGTGAACGGGCCCGAGGCAAACAGTGCGCCGCGTTTTTCCAGGCCGATCATGAATTGCAGATGCTTTGCGAGATTCTGCCTGATCAGGTCCGGCTTGCCGAAGCTTTTCCAGATCACGACGTAAAGACGCTTCTTCAGCATCTTTGCCATCAGCTCTTCGGCCGTCGCCGGCAATGCGGGTTTTGCTTCGGACGCCATACGCGCCTCACACCTTACTGAGCATGATCTCGTCCAAAAACCGGTATCCACTTTTCGGGATCATGCTAATCCAGGAACCCGGGCGGTGGCGGCGCGCCCCAATAGTTCGCGGCGCTCGGGCCCGGCGTCCACACTTTCGGCCGCTGCGGCTTGTCGCGGTGCCAGGGCCGCGGCTCGAAATAACCGAGGTCCTCGTCCAGCATCATATCGAGTTGGGTGAACAGTTCGGTGATCTGATTGTCGGGATTGCGGTGATAGGTGAAAATGTTGTGGCCGATGCCGTGGCGGCCCGGACCCCATTCCAGGCGAATGTCGTGGCGCGAGAGGAAATCGCAGGCTGTCTCCACATGCGCCCAATCTTTCAGTTCGAAGGCGATGTGGTGGAGCTTGTCGGATTTGGCCTGGACGAAATTCACGGTGTGATGGTCCGGCCCGCAGCGCATGAAGACGAAGAAGTCGCCCATCCAGTCGGAAATGCGGAAGCCGAGCGCCTTGGTATAGAACTCGACCATCTTCTTGATGTCGGTGACTGTGAAGGCGACGTGGCCGAGCTTGTTCGGCACGATGCCGGTATTCTTGAAGTCCTGCCGGGCCGCTTCGTATTGCGTGAAGACGTCGATGCCGGTGCCTTTGGGATCGTTGAAGGACAGGCATTCGCGCATCGACGGGAAGGGGTTGCTGCGCCGCTCGGACGCCACGCCGAGATCCGAAAGCTGGCTCGCCAGTTCGCCGAGATCGTCATTCGGGCCGATCTGAAACGACAGCCGGCGGCAGGCAGGCGAGCTGCCATGTTTTATCAGTACCGAATGATGGTCGAGCGTCGAGGCCAGATAAGCGGCCTCGCTGTCGCGTTCGACGAGGGTGAGCCCGAGAATGTCGGTGTGGTAGGCGATCTGACGCTCGACATCCGGGGTCTCGAATGTCGCATGCGCAAGCCTGCGCGCATGAATCATGGTGGCCGTCCTTGTGCTATCCGCCCAATTTTGAGCATGCTTATTTTTGAGCACGTTATGATTTTATAGGATATGCTGTCAATCGGGCGTCCTCCGCGGCACGAGCGCACGGCTAACGGATATGGCAAGCGAACCCTTACCCGTAACGGACGGCCCAATTTCCGTGCGGCCGACATCGCCGGCGCGCGGTACGGGCCTGCGCGAGCGCGGCAAGAGCGAGAAAGAGCGGCGCATCAAGGAAGCCGCCAAGGCGGTGTTCAGCGACGTTGGCTATGACGCGGCGACCACGCGCGAAATCGCGCGCCGCGCCCATGTCTCGATAGGCACCGTGTTCGTCTATGCGCGCGACAAGCGGGACTTGTTGTTTCTCGTGCTCAACGATGAACTTGATCCGGTTGCCGAGCTGGCGCACCGGGATTTGCCCGAAGCCAAGGCCGTGCTCGACCGGCTGTGCGCCCTGGCGCGGCCCTGGTACGTCTATTTCGCCGACAATCTGACGCTCGGCCGTTACGCTTTTCGTGAGATGACGTTCTACGAACCGCATTCGATCGATTTCGGCGAGCAATGTGCGCGTTATCGCGTACGCATGCGCCGCATCGAGAGCTGGCACGGTCAAATCATCGCAAAGGGCAAAAAGCGCGGCGAGCTCAAATTCAGAGGCAACGCCGCCGTCGCCGGAAACCTGATCTACAAAATCTATCTCGGCGAGATCCGAAGCTGGATCCACGAAGCCAAGCCCGATGTCGGGCTGGGCGTCCGTAGCCTGCGCAGGAAATTTGCGGTCGTGCTTGACGGGCTGCGCAATTAGGCCACGTCATTTGCTGCAGAAAAATAAAGAGCGCGGATTGCTCCGCGCCCTTACGACTTGCCGCATCGAAAACGTTAGTCGCCCGCCCGGGACGACTTAGAAGCCACCCATGCCGCCCATGCCACCGCCGCCCGGCATTGCCGGCATGGCGGGCTGCTCCTTCGGCAGTTCGGCGACCATGGCCTCGGTCGTGACCAGAAGGCCGGCGATGGAGGCTGCGTCCTGCAGCGCCGCACGCACGACCTTCGCCGGATCGACGATGCCCTTGTCGAGCATGTCGACATAGTCCTCATTCTGCGCGTCGAAGCCGAAGGTCTCCGACTTGTTCTCGAGGATCTTGTTGACGACGATCGAGCCCTCGACACCGGCATTCTCGGCGATCTGGCGCACCGGCGCTTCGATCGCCTTAAGCACGATATTGATGCCGGTCTGGACGTCCGGATTGCTGTTGGTCAGCTTGCCGACCGCCTTCTTGGCGCGCAGTAGCGCAACGCCGCCACCCGGCACGATGCCTTCCTCGACCGCGGCGCGGGTGGCGTTGAGCGCGTCTTCGACGCGATCCTTCTTCTCCTTCACCTCGACTTCGGTCGCGCCGCCGACGCGGATCACAGCGACGCCGCCAGCGAGCTTGGCGAGACGCTCTTGCAGCTTCTCGCGGTCGTAGTCGGACGTGGTCTCTTCGATCTCCGCCTTGATCTGATTGACGCGGGCCTCGATGTCCTTTTTCTTGCCGGCGCCGTCGACGATCGTGGTCTTTTCCTTCTCGATCACGACCTTCTTGGCGCGGCCGAGCATCGCCGGCGTCACGGTTTCGAGCTTGATGCCGAGGTCTTCGGCAATGAGCTGGCCGCCGGTGAGGATGGCGATGTCTTCCAGCATCGCCTTGCGGCGATCGCCGAAGCCCGGCGCCTTCACGGCCGCGACCTTGAGCCCGCCGCGGAGCTTATTGACGACGAGCGTGGCAAGCGCCTCGCCCTCGATGTCCTCGGCGATGATCAGAAGCGGCTTGCCCGACTGCACCACCGCCTCGAGCACTGGCAGCATGGCTTGCAGCTGCGACAACTTCTTCTCGTGCAGGAGAACATAGACGTCCTCAAGCTCGGCGATCATCTTCTCGGCATTGGTGATGAAATAGGGCGACAGATAGCCGCGGTCGAACTGCATGCCTTCCACGATCTCGACCTCGGTGTCGAGCGCCTTGGCTTCCTCGACCGTGATGACGCCTTCGTTGCCGACCTTCTGCATCGCATTCGCGATCATTTTGCCGACGGCGGCATCGCCGTTCGACGAAATGGTGCCGACCTGGGCGACTTCCGACGACGAGCCGACTTTCTTGGCGCGCTTCTTGATGTCCTCGATCACGGCGGCGACCGCGAGGTCGATGCCGCGCTTGAGATCCATCGGGTTCATGCCGGCGGCAACCGCCTTGGCGCCTTCTTTGACGATGGCGGCGGCGAGCACGGTCGCCGTCGTCGTGCCGTCACCGGCGACATCATTGGTCTTCGAGGCGACCTCGCGGACCATCTGCGCGCCCATATTCTCGAACTTGTCTTCGAGCTCGATCTCCTTGGCGACGGTGACGCCGTCCTTGGTGATGCGCGGAGCGCCGAAGCTCTTATCGATGATGACGTTACGGCCCTTCGGACCGAGCGTCACTTTCACCGCATTGGCCAGTGTCTCGACACCGCGCAGCATGCGGTCGCGAGCGTCGCCGGAAAATTTTACGTCTTTCGCGGACATTTAATTCTCTCCTGGGGTTGTCTGTTTGGACCGTCATCCTGAGGTGCGAGCGGAGCGAGCCTCCAAGGATGAACGGCAACCGATCATTCAGTTGGCCAAGTCGGCCCGCCGACTTGGCTGCCGTCGCCCTTCGAGGGCCGCGCGTTGCGCGGCCACGTCAGGGTGACGAAACGAAGGTTCAGGCGATCACGCCCATGATGTCGGACTCCTTCATGATCAGGAGTTCGTCACCATCGAGCTTCACTTCGGTGCCCGACCACTTGCCGAACAGCACGCGGTCGCCGGCCTTGACGTCGATCGCGATCAGCTTGCCGCTCTCGTCACGGCCGCCGGGGCCCACGGCGACGACTTCGCCCTCTTGCGGCTTCTCTTTGGCGGTATCGGGAATGATGATGCCGCCCTTGGACTTCTCCTCGGCGTCGATGCGCTTAACGACGACGCGGTCATGCAGCGGCCGGAACTTCAGTTTCGCCATGATTCCCCTCTTTGCCGCTCCCGATGTTGCGTATGGCGGCTTTGGCGTTGCAGAAAATCTGTTATTTTACCGTGACTTAGCAGTCAATAAGGCTGAGTGCTAGTCAAGCGTTGCGGAAATAAGGTGTCAGCCAAGCGGAGTCAAGACGGGTGCGAGCAGCGCGCTTCATTCACTTCCGGCGCAAGCGGCGCACATCCCTTCAGGATAACCGTGGATTGATGATAGTGGTTTGGCCGCCGCAAACGTCTATTCTGGCAGGCAAGGCCGGTGGCCCGGCCGAAAGTTGAAATGGGGAAATAACCGCGAATGCGTGCGCTCAGCCTTGACGAGGCCAATACGATTATCGCTGCGTGCTTTGCCGCCGCCAAGAAATCCAAATGCCGGCCGATGACCGCCATCGTTCTCGATGCCGGCGGCCGGGTGAAAGCGTTTCAGAAGCAGGACAATGCCTCGATGCTCCGCTTCGAGGTCTGCTACGGCAAGGCCTATGCCTCGCTGGCGCTCGGGCGGCCGTCAAAGCTTGTGCTGCAGAAGGCGAATGAAAAGCCGCTGTTCATGCAGTCGATCGAAAACCTCGCCGATTATCCTTTGTTCCTGGAAGGCGGCGGGCAGCTGATCCGCGCCAAGGACGGTGAGGTGATCGCCGCCATCGGCGTCACCGGCGACGCCAATGAGATGGACGATATCTGCGCCATCGCCGGCATCCATGCCGCGGGCCTGCGCGCCGATAGCGATTTCTTCGACGATCCGGAGGCGATGCGGCTCTTGAGCATTCACAAGTCGGCGCCGCTCGTTGATCCGCGGCGGAAGGCTGCTGGCAAGGCTACCGCAATCAAGCAGCAATCTCACGCGCGGCGGAACGGTTCTGGCCGCCGTAACGGCGGCATAACCGCCAAAAGCGAGCCGTAACCTTTGAAGACTGTTTGAGCCGGTGGTACGGTCTGAAACAAAGTCTAAAGATCGAGAGGCTAGATTTCGCGCTGGATTGGGTTCCGGCGCGGCCTCGCGCCAAGATGCGGCCAGGCGGTATCTCGGTTTGCCCGGTCAAAGCAGGTTTTGGGGGAGACCCTTCATGAGTGCGTTGTCCCTGCGTTTGGCGCTGAGTGTCGCGGCCTTATCGGCGTTCGCGCTCTCTGCCTGCACCACCAATACGGCGCCGCCTCCGGACACTTCTGCGGCGCCGATGGGCCAGCCAGCGATCGCCTCGCAATATCGGCCGGAAGAGGTTGTCGGCCGCTGGGGTTATGGCGCCTTCCACAAGGACGAAGATCTGGCGCGGACCGCCGCGGCCGCACGCGGCCAATGCGGACAGCCGGTCGAGATCACTCGCGGCCCCAATGGCGGCGTGATGATGTATCTCGCCGACAGCGCGCAATTACAGGAATTGCATCTCAAAGGCTCGGCCAGCGGCAAGAACTATATCGGGCCGCCCGGCGACGCCGGCGGCGCGCAGGACCGTGAGATCGTGTCGTTGGACGGCCGTACCATGGTGCTGAAGTGGATGGACCCGGAAGTCGGCGGCCGCTACGGCACCGGCGTCTATGTGCGCTGCGCGCCCGAAGGCGTTGCCCGCGGCGGCGGCAAGCCGCGCCCGCCCGCCGCGCCACCGGGGCCGCAATAACGCTAGCCGAAACGTGTAAACTAGGTATCGAAAATCGCGTCGATATCGAGCTGCGACACATGACCGGGGTCATGCTCGAGCCGCGGGCCGTGCAGATATTGCGAGCGGTCGGCTGACGTCAGCGTCGACATGGTCTTGATCTCGTCGAGCACGCTGGTGATGTGGTCCTCGACGAATTTCAGCGTCGTCATCACTTTGTCGATGCGCTGGCCGTTCAGATCCTGGAAATTGCTGGCTTCGAAAATGCGCTGCTCACTGCGACCGCGCAGAACTTGAGGCGGCTCGTCAAGCTCCTCGGTCGTGCCCCGCCTTCGTTCGCAGCAGCTTGTCCAGCCTAGGTGTTGCGTCAGGCATTGTGCGTTCCCGCCGGCTTCCCCAACGGGAACGCCGGAAAACAGGATGCTCAAACTCACAGCCGAGGCCCCGAGAAGAGGACCAAAGAGTTTTGCAACACAATCACTCCAATAGCGGACACTGCTCTGCGCGTTTTACGAGTACACGCTCTAGTTCTTGCACGCCCATCGTCCCGCGAAGACGGGGACCGAGCTCTGATTGCACGCTACCGAAAGGTTTCGCGTAAGCCGTTGAGTTCCTGTTTGTGCGGAAGGAGTGGGCGAGGGGATCAGGCCAACACGTAATCGCGCTCGGCGAGCACGCGCGGAAAATCCTGGCTCAGGAAATAGGCGTATTCGCACTCGCGCAGCGTTGTCAGCGGATCGAGCCGTCGCAATTCGTCGTCGACCTTGCCCGGATGGCACATGACGAGGCCGCCATCGGGGAGCCGGTCGAGAAACCCCGGAAACAGTTTGTCGAATTCGGCGCCCGGCGCGAACGAATAGGTGCCGGCGAAAGCCGGATTGGTGCGCATGCCTTGTGCTTTGGCGAGGCGGCGAAAGCGCCGGCTTAAGGCGTCGAGAATATAGCCTTTAGGGTCGGACACGCTCTTGGGCGCCGCTTGGGCACGGCCGCATTGGCGCACCCACGCCTGCGGCGCCGCCGTTTTGACGGCGCGCAACAGCGCTTCGCCGATTTGCGGAAACACATGAATGTGCTGATGGCCGTCGACATAATCCGGCGGACGGCCGAAGGCGTCTTCGAATACCGCAAACTGGCGCAGAATTTCGGCCTCGAGCAAAGCGGGACTTTGCCGATGCGCGAGCGCGCGTCCCGCCATTGCCGCCAGCATCGGAAATGCGCCGTCGCGCAGCGGCGCAAAATCTGCCGTCAGAGGATTGAACGGACCCGTCAGCGTCACGTGCAAACCGATCGCGGCGCGGGAGCCGGCGACATCGCGCAAAGCAGCGGCCTCGCTCCGCGAAAAGCTCGGCGTCAAGGTCATGACCGAGGTGGCGCTCAAACGATTTCGCGCAATGAGATCGCGGATCGCCGCGCTCACCGCGGGCGAAATGCCGTAGTCGTCGGCAACAAGCCAGACGCGCCGCGGTTGCTGTTCACTCATTCGGCTGCGGTGCGTGCGCCGGGCGCCGCAGTTCGCGCGCCGGACTGCGCATCGGATTGCATATCGGATTGCGTATCTTGGGCCGGCTTCACGTCATGCTCGGCCACGAAATAGACCGGCCGGCCTTTGATCTCTTTGAGGATCTTGCCGATATATTCGCCGACCACGCCGATCATGATGAGCTGCACGCCGCCGAGCACCATGACGCCGACGAACAAGGACGGATAGCCGGGCACTTGGGTGCCGTAGACCAACGTCTCGTAGACGATCTCAAGGCCATACATGAAGGCGATCGCCGCGAGCGCCATGCCGAGCACGGTGGCGAGCCGCAGCGGCGCCACCGAAAAGCCGGTCACGCCGTCGATCGACAGTCCGATCAGCCGGCGCAGATTCCACGTGCTCGCGCCGTCGGCGCGCGGCTCGGGCTCATAGTCGATCCGCATCTGGCGAAAGCCGATCCAGCTCGACAAGCCCTTGAAGAAACGGTTGCGCTCCGGCAATTGTCGCAGCGCGTTCGCCGCCCTCGGCGACAGCAGACGGAAATCGCCGGCGTCTTCCGGAATTTTCGGCTTCGCGCCCCAATTGATCAGCGTATAGAACGCCTTCACCGAAGTGCGGCGCAGCAAGGACTCGCCGGCGCGATGCGCCTTCGCCGTATAGACGACGTCGCAATCCTCATCGAGCCAATGCCCGACCAGCGTTTCAATCATGTCCGGCGGATGCTGGCCGTCGCCGTCGATGAACAGCACCGCGCCGCGGCGCGCATATTCGAGGCCGGCGACGAGCGCCGCCTCCTTGCCGAAATTGCGCGACAGCGAGACCACCTGAACGTCGACGCCCGTGGCCGGCAGATTGCGGCCGATGGCAAGCGTGCCGTCGCGGCTGCCGTCGTCGACATAGACCAGCTCACAGGCAAGCGTGCGCTTTGCCTTCAGCTGCCGCGCCACCTCGATCAGCCGCGCATGCAAACGTTCGAGCGAAGCCGCTTCGTTATAGAGCGGCACCACGATCGAGAGGCCTTGTGCCGCGCCGGTCGGCGCCATCTTGGTATGGGCAGCACTCATACAGTCGTCCCTACGCGGCCAACCTATAGCGGAATCGGTCGCTTCTGTCGCGCGCGGCACGCCGCGGCCGAGGTCTTTGGTGAACGAAGTAAATCCCGGTGGCGAAGGCCGCAACCCGAGCCAATTCCTGTGGAAACCGGCCAACGCCGCATCGTGTGATGCTCGAATGTGGCTGTGTCTGCGTCGGCGCGGCATTCCGGCCGGTTTCGCCGCCTGGCGTATATTGCCGAACATGCTATGCGGATGATCGCGATGACAGAGGCATCACCCCCCAATTCGGCTGGCGGAGCCAGCGCCCCATGCAGCCGGGCACTGTCGCGGAAGGCCTTCTTTTTTGCCATTATCGGCGTGCTGAACACCGCCGTCGACTATACCGTCTTCCTCGCCGCGCGCGCGGCCTTCATGCATTCGCCGCAGGCGCTGGCAGCGTTTGCCTGGCTTGCCGATATCTGCCGCTGTGGTGCGCCCGAAACCGTCTTGTTGATCGCCGCCAATATGACCTCCTGGATCGTCGCGGTGAGCGGCTCCTATGTTCTGAATTCCTCGATCACCTTTGCCGCCGAATCCGGACGCCAATTGCGCTGGCGCGATTACGCGGCCTTCGTCGTCTCCGGCATCGCCGGGTTGATCGCCAATACCGCAACCTTGATCGTGGCGGCACAGGTTCTGCTGCTGCCGGTGTGGCTGGCCAAGGCGCTCGCCGTGCTGGCGAGCTTCGTGGTCAATTTCACGCTGTCCCACTTCGTGGTGTTCCGCCCGCGCGGGGCGAACGGCGCGGATAAAGGTGCCTGAAACCCAGGCGAGGGGCTATCGGTGACGGCAGCGCGGGACGAGTGAACCTTTGATGACGTTGGCGCGTTATGGATCCGACACTCAATCGCATCCGCCCCGAGGTCTCACATGGCACAGTCCCGTACCACCACCACCGATTTCACCAGAGCCTTCGGTGATGCCAAGAAACAGGCCAGCGGCGTCGCCGATGACGCCGCTGGTGCGGCGTCCGATCTTTACGATCAGGCACGCGACAGCGCTTCCGATCTTGCGGACAGCGCGCAACGCGCGGCGCGGCAAACCGCCGGCTCGTTCGAGCGGGCGCTCCGCAACACGATCGAGAACCAGCCCTATACGGCGGTTGCAATCGCACTCGGCCTTGGCTGGCTATTGGGAAGAATGCACCGGCCGCTGTAACGGGCGACGTCGCGGCGAGAAGCGCGGGTAGAGCACTATCGAGCTAGCCGCGCCGATTGCTTCGCCCGGAGTCATTTGATCGTCAGCCCCAGCGCCTTGACCATGTCGCCCCATTTCTTGACTTCGGCGGCGAACATAGCATCGGCTTGCGCCTGACTGCCGGTGATCGGATCGAAGCCCATATCGGTAAGCTTTTTTTGCACGTCAGGCGTCTGGACAATGTCGTTGATCGTTGCGTTGAGTGTCGCGAGAATCTGCGGATCGGTCTTGGCCGGTGCGTAGAAGCCGACCCAGGACGCGGCGGTGAATCCGGGAAAGCCGAGTTCGGCATAGGTCGGCACATTCGGCGCGACCACGGCGCGCTTGTCGGCGGCGATCGCGAGACCTTTCAGCTTGCCACCTGCGATCTGGGCCGCCGCCCCGCCGCCGAGCGTGGTTGCCATCAAGTCGACCTGGTTGCCGATCGTGGCGCTGATGGCCGGCGCGCCGCCTTGAAACGGGATTTGTTGCGCCGGCACTTTGGCGAGGAACTTGAAGAAATATTCCGCCTCGATATGCGAGCCGGTGCCGACGCCGGGCACGGCGAAATTGATTGTTTTGCCGTCGGCGGATTTCATCAGTTCAGTGAGGCTGCCCGCAGGATTGCTCTGTCCGGTCACCAGGGCTTCCGGGCTCGATGCGGCGATCGCGATGGTCTTGAAGTCGCTTGCCGAATAATCCTTGTTGGCGAACAGCGTTTCGTTGATGGCAATCGCGGTCGTCGTGGCGAGCAGCGTCGCGCCGTCAGCCGGCGAGCGCGCGACAAAAGAAGCCGCGATATTGCCGCCGGCGCCGCCGCGGTTCTCGACCACAACAGTCTGGTGCAGGCGTTCGCCGAGGCCCTGGCCGATCATGCGGGCCAGCGTGTCGGCGATGCCGCCGGGCGCAAAGGCCACGATCAGCGTGACCTTGCCGGGGAGCGCGGGCTGCGCCCGCGCCGGCCCGAAGGCGAGGACGAGGATCGCAACGGCGACGGCGCGAAGCGCGATCTTTGCGGTGCTCATTGCCGTTCTGCGGAAATGCGATAGGGGAAGTGCGGCGTGCGGTATGCGAATTGCATGCAATTTCTCGTCCAAGAAGTGATTGGTCAAAAGGTCGCAGCGGAGGACTGTTGCTGAAGACGCGAATCTTGCCGAAGGCGGCTGTTGCCGAAGACTGTTGCTCACGATGCATGTCGCTCAAAATGCCGCATGCGAGCGTTATTAGGAGTGCACCACGATGTTGCTACGCCGTCAATTCCTGCAACTGGCAGCCGGCGCTGCGGTTACGCCCGTGCTGCCGAAGATCGCGGCTGCGGGCGACGAAGATTATCCGAACCGGCCGGTGCGTCTCGTTGTCGGCTATGCGCCCGGCGGAGTGAGTGACATTCTGGGGCGGCTGATCGGACAGAAATTATCCGAGCGATTGGGTCAGCCCTTTGTGGTCGAGAACCGCCCCGGCGCCGGCGGCAATGTCGGCGCCGATGAAGTGGTGCATTCGCCCCCCGACGGCTACACGCTGCTGCTCGCCGGCATGGCGAACGCGATCAATGTGTCGCTTTATCCCGAGCTCGATTTCAATTTCGCTCACGACATGGCGCCGGTTGCGGTCTTCAGCCGCAGCCCGATGGTGATGGAAGTGAGCCCGTCGTTTGCGGCGAAAACCGTTCCCGAATTCATCGCCTACGCCAAGGACAATCCCGGCGCGATCAACATGGGCACCGCCGGCACCGGCGGCTCGACACATGTCGCGGGCGAACTGTTTCAGATGCTGACCGGGACCAAATTCACCCACGTTCCCTATCGCGGCTCGCCGCCTTCCATCGCCGATCTGATCGGCGGACAGGTTCAAGTCATGTTCGACAATCTCACGGCGTCGCTGCCGCTCATTCGCGCCGGCAGGCTCACCCCGCTCGCGGTGAGTACGCGCACGGCGGCGCTGCCGGATGTGCCTTTGATCGGCGAGTTCGTGCCGGGCTATGAGGCCTATTCGTGGAACGGCATCACCGCGCCGCACGATTGTTCGCCGGTGATCGTTACCAAGCTCAATGCCGCGGTGAACGCCATCCTGGCGGAGCCGGCCTTCAAGGCCCAACTCGCCGACGTCGCCAACACGCCGATGTCGGAAACGCCCGAAGGCTTCGGCAAGCTGATTGCTCAGGAAAGCGACAAATGGGCAAAGGTGGTTCAGTTCGCGGCGATCACGCCGTGATGCGGCGTGCCGGCCCTAGTGGCGCGCGCCGGACGCGGCGACACCGAGCTGGTCCTGCTGGCGGAATTCCGCGTCGTAATTCATGATCTCGCGCATCAGCTGCTCGATCATCTGCTGGCGGCCGGCGTCGTCCATGCTGCAGGTCATCTCGGCCACGACTTTGGCAAGCGCAATGACAATCTCATCGCTGTCGATGGCGTGAGGCTCGTCCTCCGACACGGGATAGTCTGCAAAGAAGTTGTCGATCGTCTCGACAACCGAACAATGCAGGCACGGCCGTTCGTCGTCGTCTTTGGGGTCGTCGGTAATGGCGGTTCTCCGCGTCAGAAAGTCGGGTTCCATATCATATAGGAATTCGCACCGGGCAACGCAGGGGCCTTTATTTCGGGCATGACCTTTTCCGAAAACCGGATCCCACTTTTCGGGGGCATGCCCCAGCCGCGTCAGTCCAGTTCCGCCGCGAGTTTGGCGTAAAGCGGGTTTTCCCGGTCATAGACATAGTCGAGCGCCACGATCGAGACCGCCTCGGCGCCATGCTCGCGCAAAAAGGTCGCGAGCGCATGCACTTTGTCGGGCGGGCAGTGCAGGGTGAGCATGCCGGAGGAGGTCGGGCCGCCGAATGGCGAGACCACGCCGAATTTCTCGCGGGCGGCCGCAAGCAGCGCGTCGTTCATGCCGGCAAAACGGGTGCGCACTTCGCGAAACGCTTCGGCGCGCCGTTGCGCGGCGATGCGGTCGAAAAGAAGCCGCACGGTCGCCCGCTTGCTCTCGTCCCAAGCCGCGGCGCGCGCGGCAACAAGATTAGCCTGCGAGCGCAGGATGGTGCCGTCATCGACCACTTTGAGGCCGTTGGCGGCAAGCGTCGCGCCGGTCGTCGTGATGTCGACGATCATTTCGGCGGTGCCGGCCGCGGGTGCGCCTTCGGTGGCGCCGGAACTCTCGACGATGCGGTAATCGACAATGCCGTGCTCGGCGAAAAAGCCGCGCGTGAGATTGGCGTATTTGGTGGCGAGCCGCATCTTGCGATTATTGCGGTGGCGGAACGCGGTCGCGACATCGTCGAGATCGGCCATGTTGCGCACGTCGATCCAGGCCTGCGGCACGGCGACCACGACATTGGCATAGCCGAAGCCCATCGGGGTGACGAAAACGATGCGCTGATCCGACTGCGGGATCATTTCACGAATAAGGTCTTCGCCGGTGATGCCGAGATGCACCGCGCCCTGCGCGAGCTGCGAGGTGATCTCCGCGGCCGACAGATAGGCGATTTCGATGCCGTCGAAATTCTTGATCGCGCCGCGATATTCTCGCGCCCCGCGTGGCTTGACCAGATCGAGGCCGGCGCGCGCGAAGAAGTTCTCGGCATTTTCCTGCAGGCGGCCTTTCGACGGCACCGCAAGGATCATCGGCGCACTCATGGCTTGCTCCCGCAAGCGATGAGGTCCTCGATCCCGGCGGCGAAGCCGACGGCGGGGATCTGCTCGCGCGCGCCGAGCCGCGCGAGAAGGTCGTCATAGCGGCCGCCGGCGACCAGCGCGCTTTTCACGCGTGGATCGTGCAGCTCGAACACGAAGCCGGTGTAATAGTCGATGTGGCGGCCGAAACCGGTCGAGAATTTGATCGCGCGCACGTCGATGCCGCGGGTGACCAGAAATCCGGTCCGCGTCTCGAATAGATCGAGCGCCTTACCGAGCGTGATCTTGGCGTCGGCGGCGAGCTTGCGCAATTCGGCGGCCGCTTTGTCGGGATCGCCCTGCAGCGACAGGAAGCGTTCGATCAGCGCGCGGATCTCGCGCGGCAGCCGCGTCGGCGCATTGACCGCCGATTGTTCGAGGAAGCGGTCGGCGATTTCGGCGACGGAGCGGCCGCCGACAGTGGCGATGCCGGCGATCGAAAGCAGGTCGGTGACGAGGTGATGCGCAGCCTTCGGATCGGAGCCGTTGAGCGCCGCGAGCACGCCCTGATATTCCTTGGAGCCGTTCGCCGGGGCGAGTGTGAGCTCATCGAGATCGTGCGCCAGCGAGGCCTTGCGGTTGAAATCCTTCTTCAGCCGCCGCCGCCAGACCGGCGCGAGATCGAGCGCGTCGATGAAAGCGGCGAACAGCGCGAAGTCGCCCATGCAGATCTCGGGCGCTTGCACGCCATATTGTTTGGTCGCTTCGAGCCCGAGCGCCAGCATTTCGGCGTCGACCGCCGCCTTGTCCTGGCGGCCGAAGCTTTCGATGCCGACTTGCAGGAATTCGGCCGCCGCGCCTTCGCGGTGGCGAAACACCGGGCCGAGATAACAGAAACCGGCGGGCTTGCCGGCGTCTGCCGACGCCAGATAGTCGCAGGATACCGGGATAGTCAGATCGGGCCGCAGGCACAATTCGCGGCCGTCGGGATCGGTGGTCAGAAACATGCGGCGGCGGATGTCCTCGCCACCGAGATCGAGAAACGGCTCGGCCGGCTGCAGCACCGGAGGCGCAATCCGCACATACGGATTGCCGGCACCGCGCGTATAGGACGCGACAAGCGCTTCCGCCCGCGGGTCGGGCTTTCTCCGAGACGGATTGGGTGGATTGCTCAACATCGCCATCACTCGTTGCGGCGGCCCTTTAGCATGGCGAGCGTCGCTATTCGATGAAGATTGTCGCGTGCTGTTAATGCCTGCGAATTCAAGAGCTTCCGATGCTTAACGGAGGGTGCAGCAGGGCCGGCGGGATGGTCAGCGCGGCTTGTCGGCGCCGGGCGGCGTCAACAGTCTCGCGGGCGGCGCGCAGACAGGCCGGGCAAAGGCAGTCGTCGGCGGACGCCTGTGCGCCTGCGACCGGCATCGGCAGGCGGTAGGGCTCGGCGTTGCACCAGCATTCACTGATGTTGTCGCGCCGGCAGCCGAACTCTTGGCCGCAGCTTTCGCAGATCAAACGTCGCTCGGCGTTTTCCAAATTTCGATACTCACACTGTCCCGATAATCATGATCGCGAGGCTTTGGCTTTGCGCGTTCCGCCGCTGCGGCTGCCGCGGGCACGACTCTGCGTATGGCTCTGCGCGTGATTATGCGTGTGGCCATGCGCGTGGCCGTGGCTGTGATCATGGCTATGGTCGTGATCGTGGACGTTGTCGGCCGGCAAATAGACGACATGACCGTGACGCACGCCGCGCTCGGCGATGATGCTGTTGGCGAAATCCTGCACGTCGGAGCCGCGGCCTTTGAGCACCGTGACCTCCATGCAGCTGTCGTGGTCGAGATGCATGTGCAGCGTCGCCCGCGCGAGATCGTGGCGCTCGTGGAAATCGTGGGTGAGCCGCTTCGGCAGATCGCGCGCGTCGTGATCGTACACATAGATCAGCGCGGCGACACAGGGCCGCGAGCCGGCGACCTCAAGCGCGGCCTGCTGCAATCCGGCGCGGGCAAGGTCACGCAAGGCCTCCGAGCGATTGTCATAGCCGCGCGCCCGCATGTAGCGGTCAAGCTCCTCGTCGAGCTCGTCGTCGATGGTGATCGTCACGCGCTGCATCGCTGTCTCCTCGGTGGCGGCGGCATCATAGCATTGCAGCACGCTATTTCGGGGTGAATTCGGGCGGCACCGGCTCGACGCTGAATAAGTTCGTGGCATTCATGACCGCATCGTAGCGGCCCAGCGGATCGAACTGCTTGTTGATCTCGATAAGCTTCGGAATCCACGACGCGGCAATCGTATATCTGAGGCCGGCGCCGGTCGCCTTGCCGCGGATCACGGCAACACCGAGCACGTCGTCCGGGACCTTCTCGACGCGCAAGGTGCCTTGGCCGGCGCTGGCGACCGTCGCGATCGCAATGCCGTCGGCAGGACAAGGGCAGGGCGCGTTCAGCCCGCTGAAATAGACCACGGTCACGCCGCGCGGCTGGGCATTAAGACGCTGCAAGGCGTCAAGCCCGATGCGGATGCCGGCCGGAATGAAGGAGCCGAACCCCCCGTGGACTCGGGTGCCGAGCGCGATCCATTCCTCCGGAGTCTCGGCATGCGCCTGCGAGGCCGTGCCCGCAACGACAAGCGCGGTGAAGACCAGCACGGACTTTGGCGAAATCATGAGCTACCTCCTTTCGAATTTGCGGCTCTTAAGCAACAGTATGACGTTTTATAAAAAAAGCATACCACGATAAGCTGTTTTAGTGACAACGTCATACCCTCCTTGCAAGGTGAAATCGCCTGCTGGGTATGAGAGGGCGGCGCTAAATCGCGCCGCCAGCAAATGTGGTTCGGGGGTATCGATGACGTCGCGCGCATTAGCGGCGGCAGGATTTTTATTTTCGTCATTGTGTGGACCTGTGTCGGCGCAGATGGCGCTGCCCGCGCCGGCAAGCAACGCGCCCACCAGTAACCGTCCTGCAGCCGCGCCTGCTGCTCCTCCGGCGGCGGCACCCCTATCGCAACCGTCCACGCCTCAAGCCGCGGCGCCGTCGCCAAAGGCAACTGGCGGAACGGCGCTGCCGACAATCCGAATATCCGCGAGCAAGCACGGCAAACCTCAGCCGGCCGCAACGCCCAAGCCGCAGCGCCGAGCGGGACCAGCGCTACGACAGCGCCGCCGTCGCCTTATCAAACCGGCGCGCCCAATGTCGGCAGCGGCCCATCGGCGCCGCTGACCATGGCAAGTCAGATGACGATCTCCGGGAAGGACCTCAACCAGCGCGCCGTCACCCGGCCCGGCGAAATTCTGGAAGCGACGCCGGGGCTCGCCGTCGTTTCACACGCCGACGGCGGTAAGGCCAATCAATATTATCTGCGCGGCTACAATCTCGATCATGGCACCGACTTGGCGATCTTCGTCGACGACATGCCGATCAATCTGCCGACGCATGCGCACGGGCAGGGCTATGCCGATATCAATTGGCTGATGCCCGAAACCGTCAGCAGCCTCGACGTGCGCAAGGGGCCGTATTTCGCCGATGTTGGAGATTTTGCCACCGCTGGCTCGCTCTTCATCAATCTCAGGGACAGCGTCGAGAAGAATGTCGCCGAAGTGTCGCTCGGCAGCTTCGGTTACCAAAGATATTTTACCATGGGTTCGACCAAGCTCGGCGGCGGATCGCTGCTCTATGCCGGCGAGACGAATTTTTATAACGGCCCCTGGGACACGCCGGACCATATGAAGAAATTTTCCGGTCTGGCGCGCTACAGCCAAGGCACCGCGACCGACGGCTTTTCCGCAACCGCGATGGCCTATTCAAACACCTGGA
Organism: Xanthobacteraceae bacterium; assembly: GCA_049677525.1. Taxonomy (GTDB): domain Bacteria; phylum Pseudomonadota; class Alphaproteobacteria; order Rhizobiales; family Xanthobacteraceae; genus BOG-931. The sequence continues at coordinate 32,915 of JBAUCK010000057.1, read as the reverse complement.
CCACGACCGAGCAGAATCCGGCGCGCGCGATCGAAACCGGCATCATCGGCCGCTATGGCGAGATCGATCCGTCGGACGGTGGCGACACCGGCCGCTATTCGCTCTCCGCGCGCATGGCGCAAACCACCGACGACGGATCGTGGAAGGCCAACGCCTATGCCGTGAAATACGAACTCGACCTGTACAACGACTTCACTTGGTTTCTCACCAATCCGGTCAACGGCGACCAGTTTCAGCAGCACGACGATCGTGTCTATGGCGGCGCCGGCGCCTCGCGCACCATCGACGGCACTTTGTTCGGCCGGCCGACGGAAACGGTGTTTGGTATCCAGTCGCGTTATGACGACATCGACCTGGCGCTCAACAATACGGTGCAGCGGCAGATCACCCAGTTCGTCCTCGCCGATCACGTCAATGAGGGCAATGCCGGCATCTATGCCGAGAACACCGTGCACTGGACCGACTGGCTGCGAACCACGCTCGGCTGGCGCGGCGATTATTATGCGGCGTCGATCAACTCGATCCTGCAGCCGGCGAATTCAGGCAGCACGTCCGCTGCCATCGGCAGCCCCAAATTCCGCATGGTGTTCGGCCCATTCGCCGCGACCGAATTTTTTGTCGGCGCGGGCATGGGCTATCACAGCAACGATGCGCGCGCGACGACCATCAGCGAGGTGCCCGGCGATCCTACGACGCCGGAGTCGCCATCGCCATTTCTGGTGCGCTCGCGCGGCGCCGAAGTCGGCGTGCGAACCAAGATCGTGCCCGGCCTCGATAGCTCGGTCAGCCTGTTCTACCTGCACCAGGACTCCGAATTGTTTTTCGACGGCGACACCGGCGAAACGATGCCGGGCCGGCCGAGCGTGCGCACCGGCGTCGAATTCACCAACGACTATCGTCCGGCATCGTGGATTCATGTCGACGCCGATCTTGCGCTGACCCGCGCGCGCTTTCTCGGCTTCGACGAGGCGCAGGAGCAGACCTACCTGTCGCTGGCCGGCTTTCCGGAGGCGCAGATCGGCAACGCGCCGGGCAATTATGTTTTCAACGCGCCGTGGATGGTGGCGTCAGCCGGCGTCACGCTCGGCGAGGACAAAGGATGGTTCGGCGATCTGCGCTGGCGCTTCATCAGTTCGCGCCCACTCACCGAGGACGGTACGTTTCAGTCGGCGCCGCTCAGCATTTTCAACGGCCAGATCGGCTATCGCTTCGACAATGGCTGGCGCATTCGGCTTGACGGTTTGAATTTGCTCAACTCGCACGCCGATCAGGCGACCTATGCCTATGGCTCGCTGCTCAAGACCGACAGCCTGTTCGCCATGTGCTTTCCCAAAGCCGGGCCGCCGACGGCGCCTACGGCGGTGTGCCAGAACGGCGTGATGGACTATGCATTGCATCCTATAGAGCCGTTGGCGGTGCGGCTCACTCTCGCCGCCACATTCTAGTAGCGCGCGAAATGTCGTCCCTCTTGCCAAATGTAACATTGTAACATTAGCATGCCAGCGATGGGGTGGGTTCGGTTCCACAGGCGACGCGGGGCGCGGCTTGGACTTGCGGCACTTGTGCTGCAAATCGCGCTGTCCTTTGGGCACATTCACATCGGCAATGTGCATGTCGGCGGCGCTGCCTGGGCTTCGGGCGCCGTTGCCAAGGTTCTTCACCTCAAGGCCGCGCCGGCGCCGCAAAAGCTCCCGGCGAAGCACCCGAGCGACGACGACGATTATTGCGCGATCTGCGCCTCGATCTTTCTCGCCTCGACTTCGCTTGCGGCGCAGCCGCCGCAATTGCCGGTCCCGCTCGGGTTCGAGCGTATTGCGCTCACATTTGCCGCCGAGCAAAGCGCGAGCCTCTCGCGTCCGGTCTTTTTCCGATCCCGCGCTCCACCTGCTGCCTGACAGTGGTCGGTGCTGGTCTTCGGCATCGCCGGGCATGGCAATGCACCGGTAATTTGCCGAAGGTCCGAAGCGGCATCTTTTTCGCATCCCACATCGCGTAAGATGTCGTGACCACCGACTGCCGATGATCCGGCCGTTTCGCCAGTTCCTGCAGCAGTCACGAGTGGAGCGTCATGTCGGTTCAAATTTATCGGGCGCGTCGCGCGAGTATTCTTGGCGGGGCAGCCGTTTTGGCGCTGCTTGGCGCCGGTTCGGCAGCGCGCGGGCAGGACCAGCCTGCGCAACAGCAGCCATCGCAAAATCAGCCAGGGCAAACGCCGTCGGCTCCCGCGGCGCCCGCCCCGGCCGCAGCGCCGCAGAACAGCAGTCTTCCACAAATCAATGTGACGGCGGCGAAAGAAAAGCCCGCGCCGCGGCAGGTCGTGCGCCGCACGCCGGTGCCCGCGACCGCGCCGGCGTCATCGACGGTCCCTGCAGTGTCGCCGACCGAGCAACTCACGCAACAGAGCAACAGCTTCGATCAGGCGCGCAGCAATCTGTTCACGACGATCGGCACGACGTCGGCCACGATGAGTCACCAGAACATTCAAAATCTGCCGCAAGGCACCGATCAGGCGGTCGAGAAGGTGCTGCTTCAATTTCCCGGCGTGTCGCAGGATTCCGCGGCCAGCGGTGATCTTCACATCCGCAACGATCACGCTAATGCGCAAGTCCGCATCAACGGCATTATGATGCCGGACGGCGTCACCGGCTTCTCGAGCTTCCTTGATCCGTCATGGATCGGCAGTCTTTCGCTGGTCACCGGCGCGCTACCGGCCGAATACGGCCTGCGCACCACGGGCCTGATTGACATCACCACGCGCACCGACATTTTCAACAATTCCGGCAGCATCAGTGTTTACGGCGGCAGCCGCAGCACGATCACGCCGAGCATCGAATATGGTGGCACGTTCGGCGCCAACTGTCCGGCCGGGACGCCCGCGTCGAAATCATCCAGTTGCTATGGCGGCGTGCAATATTTTTTCACCGGCCGTTACCTGCAGACCCAGGAGGGTATCGAGAACCCGCTCCCGACGCTCAACGCCATCCACGACTTCTCGCGGCAGGACAAAGGCTTCGCTTATCTGTCAACTTTCATCGACCCGTGGACGCGCCTGACCATGATGATGGGCACGTCGACCAACAGCTATCAGATTCCGAACGTGCCCAATGCGCCGATCAACGGCAGCGTCACACCAGCGCCGTTCAATTCTTTGTCGCTCAACGAGAGGCAGGATGAGGATACGCAGTTCGGCGTGCTGGCACTGCAGCGTTCGGTCAACGGCTTTGACGGCCAACTGTCCTATTTTACCCGCTACGACAATCTGCACTTCATGCCGGACCCGACCGGCGATCTGCTCTTGAACGGTATCGCTTCCGATATCAGCCGGCAGGCCTATACGAACGGGGTGCAGGGCGACGCGTCCTACATCGTCACGCCGGCGCATACGGTACGCGTGGGCTTCACGGTGAGCGGAGAGAAGACCTGGGTCGATAACACGTCGATTGTGGAACCGTGCACGGCCTGCGACGGCACCGATAGCGGTCCGCCCATGTCGATCACCGACGACAACGCCAAGGTCGGCTGGCTTGCCGGCATCTATGCCCAGGACGAGTGGAAGATCACCAACAATCTGACCATGAACTACGGCGCCCGCTTCGACCAGATGTGGCAATATACCGACGCCAATCAGCTCAGCCCGCGGGTGAACTTCACCTATAAGCCGTTCGAGAACACGACCTTCCATGCCGGCTATGCCCGCTATTTCACGCCGCCGGTTCAGGCCGAAGCGGCGCCGGCCGATATCGCGTTGTTCAACAACACGACCGGCCAGGTGTCCAATCCCGCCGGATCGAATCCAGTGCTGCCCGAGCGCTCGCACTACTTCGACGCCGGCGTCGATCAGGTCATTCCGCTCGGCTGTTCGTCGACGCTCAAGCGCGACTGCGCCACGCTCGATATCGGCCTCGACGGCTACTACAAGATCGCGAGCGATCTGCTCGACAATGGCCAGTTCGGCCAGGCGCTGGTGCTCGATGCCTTCAATTACGCCCATGGCATGGCCGAGGGCGTCGAGCTCAGCGCGAAATATCACAACGGCGGCTTCGACGGCTATCTCAACGTTGCCGTCAGCCAGGAGAAGGCAACGCAGCCGGTGACGAACCAGTTTCTGTTCGATAATACGACACCGCAGCCGGATCTCGGCGGCCAGACCGAATTTCAATATGTCAACTCGCACTGGATCTTCACCGACCACAACCAGTTTGTCACCGGCTCGGCGGGCGCGTCCTATCAGTTCTGTGGGCGCACGCTCACGCCCGGCGAACTTTGGTGGAACAGCATATGCGGCACAAAGGTCTCGGCCGACATGATCTATGGCTCGGGCCTGCGCAACGGCGACGCCAATATTTCGAGCGAGCGGCCCTACGAGCAGTTCAATGTCGGCATCGCCCGTGACTTCTGGATGCCGGACAACAAGCCGGTGACCCTGCGCTTCGACGTGGTGAATCTGGCCGACGAGATCTATCAGATCCGAAATGGCAGCGGCATCGGCGTGTTCGCGTCGCAATTCGGCCCGCGCCGCGGTTATTTTTTCGGGATTTCGAAGAAGCTGTGAGTCGAGAAATGTCACCAAACGCCGGGAGACATTCATGCGACGCTTCGCTGCTCTCCTTGTCGCCGCGCTGGCGCTTAAAAGCGGCTATGTCCGCCTGCCCGAGCCGAGACTGGTCAGGGCAGGGGCGCCGATCCCCGACCTGGAATTGTGGCCCAGCCAGATCCTGGGTGGCTGCGGCGCTAAACGCTATCGCGATCCCTCGACGCATAAATGTCGCGGACCAGCCGATATTGGCAATTAGGCAAACTTCATCACTTGCCGCGAGATCACCGATGCCGCACTTCCACCGTCACATGCGACAAAGTGCGAAATCGCCTGAGCAGCGATTGGTAATAGTCCACTCCACGCTGCCGCGGCGTGGCGACTGATACGATTGCGCTGAGATGACCGGGGCCGAGGCGCCACAGGTGCAGGTCGGTCAGGTGATCGCCATCAGTCTCGATGATGGCCCGCATGCGTTCGGCCATGTTGCGATCAGGGTTCATGTCGAGCAAAACTGCGCCGGTGTCGCGCACCAGACCGTATGACCAAGCCGCGATGACGACGGAACCGCACAGGCCGGCGACCGGATCCATCCATGTCCAGCCGAGAAAGCGGCCGAGCGACAGGCCGACAATAACCAGCACCGAAACTGCCGCATCCGCCAGGACGTGAATAACGGCGGCGCGCATATTATTGTCGCGATGCGCCGAACCGTGGGCGTGGTCATGCTCCTGGAACTCGACCGCATGGCGGTCGGCACCATGCTCGAGCGAGATATTGACCGTGAACGCATGAGGTTCGGGAATTTCGTCAGTAGATTCGAGATAGCGGCCACGCGCCGCCAGCGCAATGACTTGGCGGGCGCCTCCGGGGCGCACGGTCTCGACGGTGGTGTCCGCGGCGGAGAGGTCTATCCCCGCACGGGAGAGCCGAAAGCGCGGCGGCACGCCGTCCTCGAAGATTTCGAGCGTCACCGGACCGAGGGGCGTTTGCAGATAATGCGCCTCGTCGTGATCGTGCTCATGACCGGCATGGGAATGGGAATGACCGTGATGATGGCCCCCACCGCTGAGCAAGAGCACGCTCACGATATTGACGATCAGTCCGAGCACCGCGATCGGGATCGCCTCGTTGAAGTCGATCGCGATAGGCCAAATGAAGCGGGCCACGGCTTCGTAGCCGATGAGGAGCGCGATCATCGCGAGAACGATAGCGCTGGTAAATCCGGCCAGGTCCCCGAGCTTGCCGGTGCCGAAGCTGAAACGATCATCGTCGGCGTGCCGGCGTGCGTAACTATAGGCAAGAGCGGCGAGCAACAGCGCGCTCGCATGCGTCGACATGTGCAGGCCGTCGGCAATCAGCGCGATCGAGCCAAACAGCCAGCCGCCGATGATCTCAGCGACCATCATGACGCTGCACAGCGCAATCACGAGCCAAGTGCGGCGTTCGTTCGTGTCGTGGCCCGCGCCGAGGAAAACGTGCGAATGGCCCGACGAGTCGGTATCGGTCACGCTCATGCCACTCACTTCAGGTAGGCTTGCATCGCCTCAATCAACTCCTCGGCGCCACGCGAGCGCTCGGCGTCGTTCGCCGGATCGATGACATGGAGCCGAATATGGTCTTCGATGACTTCGGTCATGAGGCTGTTCATGGCGCCACGCGCGGCGACGATGAGGTGCAGCACGGTGGCGCAGCCCTTCTCGTCTTCGAGCGCGCGCTCCACCGCCTCGATCTGGCCGCGCACGCGGCGAACGCGGTTGAGCAGCTTGGTTTTCTCGGACTTCGTGTGCGACACGATTGACCGCCTCGATCCATATAGGGTAGGGGGTATGGTATCGGTGGGCGATCCGGATGTCCAGTCCTGTGCCGCGAGCCGGCCGACGTGAGCAATCGAATGGGGCAACTGAACGGCTTCAGATCGCCCGGTTATACCCGCGACGCCGGCTCCAACATGCAGGGCGTGGCGTCACTCATTTCGATCTGAACCGTCGGGTGATTTATCTTGAAGCGGAGGTCGAGGCGCTCGCAGATCTCCACGAGAAAGGCATCGCCCGGATGGCCGGCGGGCATGACCAGATGCGCGGTCAGCGCGTTCTCTGTGGTGCTCATGGCCCAAATATGCAGGTCGTGCACGCCGGTAACGCCGGGCAGCGTCTCGAGAAACTGACGGACCTCGACCGGCCTGATCTCATTGGGCACCGCGTCCATCGCCAATCTCACCGATTCCGCGAGCAGGCTCCACGTTCCCCACACGATCACCGCTGAAATCACCAGACTCACGACGGGATCGATCCAGGTCCCGCCGGTGAAGAGGATCGCCGCGCCGGCAACCACGACCCCCGCCGACACGCCGGCATCGGCGACCAAATGCGCGAAGGCCGCTCTTATGTTGAGATCGTCCTTGCGGCCGGACATCAAAAGCCAAGCCGCCAGCCCGTTGGCGACGATCGCTCCCGCGGCGACGATCATCACCGTCGCGCCGCCGACCGGATGCGGCTCGCCGAGTCGCCGGACCGCTTCCAAAGCGATGGCGCCGGTGGCCACCAGCAGCAAAACCGCATTGATCAGCGCCGCATGGATGGACGCCGACCGGAAACCATAGGTGAAACGCTCGGTCGGCAGCGCGCGGCCGAGCATGGCGGCGCCCCAGGCCATCAACAGTCCAAGCCCATCGCCGAAATTATGCCCGGCGTCGGCGAGCAGCGCGACGGAATGCGCCGAGAGACCGTAGATCACTTCCGCGGCGACGAGCGTGAAGTTGATGAGCGTGGCCAAGCCGAAGGCGGTGCCGAAATTGCCGCTCACAGGTCCGTGGTTATGCGCGTGGCCGTGAGCATGACCATGCGTGTGGCCGTGATCATGCCCGTGCGAGTGGTTCGCGGCATGCGCATGGTCGTGTCCGGCATGATCGTGCGCCATTGGCGCTTATATGGAATGGGAGAGCGCTGTTATACAATTACAACTTGCCTCCAAATGTGCGGTGTCACGTCGCCGTCACGCGCAAATAGAGCGTGGCCGGAAAGAGACACTTCACACCAATCAAGTCAGCCAGCTTGACAGGAACCGCGCCTGACTTTTTTTGTCACGTGGGACGGGGCACCATGTCGACACCGAATCCAGCAACCAACGACTGTAGGCTTTCCCGTCGCAAAAACATCGCGATGGCGGCCAGTGTCATTGCGTTCGTTTTCCTCGTCGGCCTCGATCGTGAGTCGGCCTTTGCCGCCGATCTTTCCGGGGCTTTGCCGACCAAGGCGCCGCCGCCCGCGGTGCTCGCAGCCTATGACTGGAGTGGATTTTATCTCGGCGGCCACGCCGGCTATGCGTTCGGCGGCTCCCATTGGACGTCAGCGCAGGCCGGAGTGCCGAGCGTTGCTGGCGCGTTCGATTTCTCCAACGGTTATAATCTTTCCAGCGGCACCGGCAGCTATTTTCTCGGCTTTCAGGCCGGTTACGACTATATGACCGCCTCGCGCTGGCTGTTTGGCGTTCAAGCCGACGTTTCGTTTCCGAGTTTTGTCGGCGGCACCAACACGATCTCGTCCATTGCGACCGGCACGGTGAGCGAGCTGGAACGGGTCGAGTTCTCCGGCCACGTGCTGGGCCGTGTCGGCTATGCGCCAAGTTTTGCAGCCGGCCATTGGCTCTTTTACGCAACCGGCGGTTTGGCCTTCAGCTACGATCAATTCACCCGCACGCAGCTTGCCGGAACGCCGGCCGGTGGCGCGGCTGTGCCCGGCACGATCGAGAACGTATTCCTTGCGCCGCGCGTCGGTGGCGCTGTCGGCGGCGGCGTCCAAGTCGCACTGCCGGCGCACTGGACCGCGCAACTGCAATATTTGTTCACCGACTACGGCAATACGACCGTCGCGTTCCCGGCCGGCGCGCAGCGCTTCACCTCGGACCTGACGCTGCACGAATTGACATTGGGCTTGAACTATCGCTTCAACAACGACGGTTCGACGTCCACCGATAAAGACGTGACGCCGCCGGCGCTGCAGACCGACAATTTCGCGGTCCACGCCCAGACCACGTTTCTCGAACAATACGATCCGTCCTTTCGCTCACCCTATACGGGGCCGAACAGTCTCATTCCGAACCAGGGGCGCGAGACCTGGGATGCCACGGCCTTTCTCGGCCTGCGGCTCTGGGACGGCGCCGAGTTCTGGGTCAATCCGGAAATCGACCAGGGCTTCGGCCTCAGCGGCACGGTCGGCGTTGCCGGCTTCCCGAGCGGCGAAGCCTATAAGGTGGGCGAGTCGGTGCCTTACGCCCGCATTCCACGCGCTTTCGTCCGCCAGACCATCGATCTCGGCGGCGACGAACAGAAGCTCGACGCCGGTGCCAATCAGTTCAGCGGCTCGGTGACGGCGAATCGGCTCGTCATCACCATTGGAAAATTCAGCGTCACCGATGTTTTCGACATCAACAAATACGCCCACGATCCGCGCAGCGATTTCATGAACTGGACGATCGTCGATACCGGAACGTTCGACTATGCCGCCGATGCCTGGGGCTTCACCTACGGCGCCGCCGCCGAATGGTATCAGGGCGATTGGACCGTGCGTGGCGGCATCTTCGATCAGTCGACCGCGCCCAACGCCGCCGACCTCGATACGACATTCGCGCAATTCCAATGGGTCGGCGAAATCGAGCGGCGCTACGAATTGTGGGGCCAGCCCGGCAAGCTCGCGGTCACCGGATTTTTGACCCGTGGCCGCATGGGCTCGTTCGTCGACGCCATCGCCTTGGCCAATGCGACCGGCACGCCGGCCGACATCGCGGCCGTGCGCGAATATCGGGGCCGCGGCGGCGTCAGCATGAATCTCGAACAGCAGGTCACCGCAGAGGTCGGCGTGTTCGCCCGCGCCGGCCTCGCCAACGGCAATGTCGAGCCTTATGACTTCACCGACGTCGATCGCACCGCGTCGGCCGGCGTCTCGATCAACGGCAAGCAGTGGGGCCGGCCTGACGATACGTTCGGTTTTGCCGGCGTCGTCAACGGCATCACCAGCATCCACCAGCAGTTCCTCAATGACGGCGGCTTGGGCATCCTGGTCGGCGACGGTCAATTGCCGCATCCGGGTCCGGAGAAGATCATCGAGACCTATTACCAATTGCCGGTCTTGTACTTCAAACTCACGCTCGATTATCAGTTCATCGCCAATCCCGGCTACAACACCGATCGCGGTCCGGCCTCAGTCATCGGCGCGCGCTTGCATTCGCAGTTTTAGGGCATGTGAGGCTCGTCATGCCCGCGCTTGTCGCGGGCATCCACGTCTTATTTTCGCGCGCCGTAAGACGTGGATGGCCGGAACAAGTCCGGCCATGACGGACTGCGGTTCGATTCGCGCTCATCGCGCTCGCCTTAAGGCGCAGGATCGATCACGATCGGGGCGGCAAGCACGAGGTGGCTGCCGGAATCGAGATCGGCGTCGACTGTGACCATCCAGTTGCCGGGTTGCGTGAGCCCGAGGCCATCGATTTGCCAAGCACCGTCGGAGTCTTGCACGGCAGTATGCGTTGTCGGCGTGCTTCCCGCCACCGGCGCCGCGACCGAGAATTTCAGATCGCGCGCCGCGAGCGGCTCGAAGTCTTCGTTCCACAGATGAACCGTCGCATGCGCCGTCCCGACGCGGCCCGGCTCGATCATGACATCGGCCATGGCCTGTTCGGCGTGGATGTGCACAAAGGCGGAGTCGGCGGGGAGCGCGCCATAGGCCGGATGGTGATCGGCATGGCTCGCCGGCGCCTTGGTGCCGAGGACGGCGACAATGCAGATGATGGCGCCGCTGGCGAACGCCTCGATGGTGGCGTTGCGGCGCAATTGGGACATCGCGCCGAAAGTAGCGCGCTCCGTCTCGCTTGCGCTCCGCATCAGACGCGGCGTCAGCCATTGCCGGTTGACGGCGGCAATCGCGACCATGGCGAAGAACAAAGCGATCTTGGCGAGCAGGAGCTGGCCGTAATAAGTGCCGGTCAGCGCTTCAACGCTGCCGGCGAGATACCAGGTATTGACGATTCCGGTCAGGAGCAGCGTGCCGACTGCCACAATGCCGAGCGTGGAGAAGCGCAGCACCGCCGCGCGCGCGATCACGGTCGAAGTTTCATCCTTTTCCACCGTGGCCAGCAGAAGGACGAACGGAACGAGCGCTCCGACCCATGCCGCCCCAGCCACGAGATGTAAAATGTCGGCAGCCGGGTGGACGACGGCTTCGACGTCTTGGCCGCCGACGGCGTGACCGGCCCAGGCGAGAGCGCCGGCGAAAGCTGACGCGGCGAGCACCGCTACAGTATCGATCCAATATTTGCTTGGCTTCGCCGACAAAAGTCGCACTAAGATCGCGGCGAGGATACAAGCGAAAATGAATCGCGCCGTCCAGGCCAGGCCGAAATGGGTTTGCGACAACACCGTTCCCAGCACACCGCCGGAAAACACATCCGACGGTGCTTCGCCGCTCATCGACGCCGCGGTCAATACCAGCCACACCGCACCTGAACCGATCGCGAGAACCAGGCTGAACCAGGCGATGAAGGCGAGCTTCGGCCACAGCGCCGCGCGCACCCGCGTGTCGCCGGGCGCCGAGCGAAGCGCCGGCGCGGCGATAAAAACGGCAAAGAAGACCACGCCCACCGTCATCAGCGTCGCGGCAAAGTGAATGGCGCGCACATAAATCATTGGATCTTTCAAACCATCGGATCTTTCAAAGAGTACTCCGCGCCGATTATTTGCCGCCGACGTGGAAGGTGAAGCTTCCCTGCGTCGAGTGGGTGTCGACCGAGAGCGCGTGCCAGTTCACTTTATAGCTGCCCGGTCCGATCGACTTCAGCCCGACCCGCATCGTATTGCCACTGACTTGCGCCTTGCCCTCGCTGATCTGCGCGCCGCTTGGATCGGTCACGCTGACGGTCGAGAAGGCGGGTTCGAGATTCTGCGTGAATGTCAGCGACACTTCATGCGGGGCGGCGGCAACAGTCGAGCCGACCAAGGGGCTCGCGTGATCGAGAAAGGCGTGCGCGCGCGCCGCGGTCGCGCCGAGCGCGAGGGCCGGTAACATCATCGAGAACGTCGCGACGAAGAAGCGTGTTCGCATTGCATGTCTCCTTTTCGATTTTGCGCATGTTCTTTTCGGAAAACCGGTTCCCGCTTTTCCGGGACATGCGCTAGAAGCTGAGCTTGCGCGGACTTGCTGCCGTATTTGCGCCGAGCAGCGGTTGGCCGATGGTCGTGGGGAACATGTCGTCAAGATAAAGGTGGAGCTGACCGAGAAAGCCGACGCTCGTGCCGCTCGCCCGGTTCACCGGAATCTGCGCTTCGAAGCCGACCTGGAAGTAGCTGCCGACCCAGATCACGCCGGGATTGATGGTGCCGGTGGTGACGAAACTGTTGCCGAAATTATTCGCTGCCGGCGTCTGGAACTGCGCTTCGACGATTGGGATCAGGTGATTGATAAAATCGGGGAGCTGGTAGTCTTGGATCTCCGATTTCAGATACGGCATGCTGTATTGCAGCGACCCGCCATAGACCAGGACTTGCGGATTGAAGGTGCCTTGCATGACGTTGAACGACGTTGTCGGCATTTGATAGCCGATTTGTCCGGTCACGGCGAAGGCGCGCAGCCAGCCGGCCTCGTCGGGCAGATCGCCGAAGCCTTTGCCGAAATAGAAGGTTGGCGTGAGCAGGCTATAGGGCGTGCCAACGCCAGAATTGGTGGCTCCCGTGCCGCCCCAGTCGACGATGAGGCCGAGCAGCATGGCCAATTCGTGCTCGTCGTTCTTCATCAGCTGGTATTGCAGCGTGGTTTCGAGATCGGAGAAACCGGCCAGCGTCGGGCTACCGGGCTGGCGGATTTGCGTCCAGGTGCTGCCGATCGAAATGCCGAAATCTTCGGTGATGCGTTTGGACAATTCTCCGGAAACATCGAATTCGCCGGCCGACGGCACGTCGCCGGTTTTCGACCATGACACCGTAGGCAGCGACATTTCGTCGGCAACACAAGGATCGTCGGTGGCAAGCGTCGCCGGGAAGAATCTCGCGCCGACGAAGCAATGCGCGAAAGCGTGTGAAACCGGTAGAGCGAAGAAGAATAGCGCAAGCGCGCAGATGCGCGGGCACCACGAATGGCGGAACATAGCAAGTCTCCATTGCGGTATGAACGTTCCAGCTGCCGCACGCGCGGCAACCGGAGATCACGCCGTCTGCGGAGGCGCTCGCGCGCGATGGGACTTGGTTCGTAGAGTGGAAACGAAAACCGCGACAGCGAGCGGCACGATGCGTACGCTTGCCGACGGCGGGATCGTGCCGGCATTCACCGGCGCCGGCGGCAGCGCTGCCGTAAGCGTGAGGCAGCCGGTGCAGCAATCGTCGATACAGGTCTTATGGGTGCCGCTGTCGGGTGAGGGCGCGGGTGAGGGCGCATGGCCGCTGGCAAAATCGGTATGGCAGATGGTGCCACCCGGCTGTGCCGCTGCGGCGGCCGCCATCCCGGCAAGTGCGATCGCATAAGCTGCGCCCAGCGCTATGAGGCGCTTCTGCCATAGCCGCTTGCGAAAAAAAACGTGCACCGCCCGAATCCCGTTCGCGGGCCTTCCTCAGATCGCAAACACCCTAACGGTAAAAAAATTCCCGGACCAGAGGACTTAAGGCTTAATCCCGTGCCGCGCGAGCACTTCGCGCACCGTGGCGACCAGCTCAGCCTCCGGCACCGCGCGCTGCGCCTGCGCCTGCTTCTGCAAATGCTCGTCGCGGCCTTTTTCGAGTTTCGCCAGTTCGGCGCCGACGATCAGGTCCTTGATCGTGACTTCGCCTTTGGCCTTCTCGTCGGAGCCCTGAATGACGACGCACGGCGAGTTGCGGCGGTCGGCATATTTCATCTGCGGGGCGAATTTGCCGGAGCCGAGGTAAAGCTCGGCGCGAATGCCGGCATTGCGCAGCGACGCCACCATGTTCTGGTAGTCGGCAATGCGATCCTTGTCGAAGACAGTGACGACGACCGGGCCGATCTCGGCCTTGGTTTCGATCTTGCCGATATATTCCAGCGCCGCGAGCAGCCGCGACACGCCGACGGAAAATCCCGTCGCCGGCACCGGCTCGCCGCGAAAGCGCGAGACGAGGCCATCGTAGCGTCCGCCGCCGCCGACCGAGCCGAAGCGCGGCGAGCCGTCTTTGCCGTCGGTCGGGAATGTTAGTTCAACTTCGAACACCGCGCCGGTGTAATATTCGAGGCCGCGGACGACGCTCGAATCGAAGCTGACGCGATCCGCACCATAATTCGCGGCCCGCACCAAGGCGCCGATCTGCTTCAATTCGGCGATGCCCTCTTTGCCGGTCGAGCTCAGCCCGGTCGCTTTGCCCCAATTGTCCAAGGCGCTCTCGACATCGCCGCCGCGATCGGCGAGCGGCGTTTCGATATAGCTGAGAACACTCTGGCTTTGCTTGGCATCAAGGCCGGCACCGCGCGTGAAGTCGCCGCTGTCATCCTTGCGGCCTTCGCCGAGCAGGAGTGCAAAGCCCTCGCGGCCGAGCCGGTCGTATTTGTCGATGGCGCGCAGCACGGTGAGGCGCTTGCTGGCATTGGCCTCGCCGGAGAGCCCGATGCAGTCGAGTACGCCGTCGAGCACTTTGCGGTTATTCACCTTCACAATGTAGCTGCCGCGCGGAATGCCGAGCGCTTCGATGGCGTCGGCCGCCATCATGCACATTTCCGCATCGGCCGCCGGCGAAGCGGAACCGACAGTGTCGGCATCAAACTGCATGAATTGGCGGAAGCGGCCGGGTCCGGGCTTCTCGTTGCGATAGACATGGCCGACGCGATAGCTGCGATAGGGTTTCGGCAGCGTGTCGAAATTCTCGGCGACATAGCGGGCGAGCGGCGCGGTGAGATCGTAGCGCAGCGACAGCCATTGCTCGTCGTCGTCGAGAAAGGAGAACACGCCCTCGTTGGGACGGTCCTGGTCGGGCAGGAACTTGCCGAGCGCGTCGGTATATTCAAACGTCGGCGTCTCGACCGGCTCGAAGCCATAGAGCTCATAGACCCCACGAATCTTCTCGATCATCGCACGGGTCGCTGCGATCTCGCCCGGCGTGCGGTCTTCGAGGCCCCGGGGCAGCCGCGCCTTGAGCTTGTTGGACTTTTCGGATTTGTCGGCCATTTCTCGGTCAGCGTCTCGATTTGCGCCGTGCGTTCACGACGGCGCGGTGGTAGCAGTCAGGCCCCATAGCGGCAAGCGACGCCCGGCTTAAAACCGGGTCCGACGATAGAGGTCCCGATGCCGGCCACTGCCCCCATTCCGAACGATCTTGAATCCTATTGGATGCCGTTCACGCCGAACCGCGCCTTCAAGCGCCGGCCGCGGATGATCGCGCGCGCCAAGGACATGCATTATGTAACGCCGGAGGGCCGCAAAGTGCTCGACGGCACTGCCGGGCTGTGGTGCACCAATGCCGGGCACAATCGCGATTCCGTTGTGGCTGCGATCAAACAGCAAGCCGAAGAGCTCGATTATTCGCCGGCCTTCCAATATGCGCATCCGAAATCGCTCGAGCTCGCCAACAAGGTCGCGGCTTTGGCGCCGGGCGATCTCAACCGCGTGTTCTTCTGTAATTCCGGTTCCGAAGCTGTCGATACCGCGCTCAAGATCGCCCTCGCCTATCATAATGTACGCGGCGAGGCCGGCCGCACCCGGCTGATCGGCCGCGAGCGCGGCTATAACGGCGTCGGCTTCGGCGGAATTTCCGTCGGCGGCATCGTCAACAATCGCAAAATGTTCGGTTCGCTCTTGGCCGGCGTCGATCATCTGCCGGCGACCTATAATCGCGAGCAGCAGGTCTTCACCAAGGGCGAGCCGGCCTGGGGCGCGCATCTTGCCGACGAGCTCGAGCGCATCGTCGCGCTGCATGACGCTTCGACCATTGCCGCCGTCATCGTCGAGCCGATGGCGGGGTCGACCGGCGTGTTGCCGCCGCCCAAGGGCTATCTCGAAAAGCTGCGCGCCATCTGCGACAAGCACGGCCTGCTCTTGATCTTCGACGAGGTGATCACCGGCTTCGGGCGTCTTGGTTATGCTTTTGCCGCCGAACGCTATGGGGTGCTTCCCGACATGATTACGTTCGCCAAAGGCATCACCTCGGGTGCCGTGCCGATGGGCGGGGTGATCGCGCGCGACGGCATCTATGAAACCTTCATGCGCGGGCCGGAACACGCCATCGAACTATTCCACGGTTACACCTATTCAGCGCATCCGCTGGCCTGCGCGGCGGGAATTGCCACGCTCGATCTCTATCGCAAGGAAGATTTATTCGCCCGCGCCAAGGCGCTCGAGCCGGTCTTTGCCGATGCGGCGATGACGCTCAAGGGGCAGCCGAATGTGCTCGACATTCGCACCGTCGGGCTGTGCGCCGGCATCGATCTCGCCTCGCGGCCGGGAAGCCCGGGGTTACGCGCCTATGAGGCGATGGAGCGCGGCTTCCATGAGACAGACGTGATGATCCGCGTCGCCGGCGAAACGCTCGCGCTGTCGCCGCCCTTGATCGTGAGCGAAGCGCAGATCGGCGAGATTTTTGAGCGGGTCGGGAAGGCGATTAAGGCGACGGCTTAGTTACTATTGCGGCTTCACGATCGCCCAGCCGATATGAACCGTGCCGCCGCCGCACCGCATCGGCAAATCAAATGGCGCGCCGACCGTGGCGTCCGCGGCGACGCCCTTGAATTGCGCCGGCAATTGCGCCGGATCGCCTTGCGTCCATACCACGACAGCGCCGTTCTTGCGCAGATCGGCAAGGTCGATCCATGGCGCGCGTGCCGACGCTCCATCGATCAGCACCTGCGGCTGGTCCGGTGAATAATGCGCGAGATTACCGCCGTCCCACATCGTGCCGATGACATAGCGCAGCGGCGCGCCGGTCGCATCGTGAAAGCGCTGTGTGAGATCGGCGCCGAGCGCGTCGCCGGGGAACAGCACGGCGCGATAACGGTGATCGATGAAGGGCAGTACTGCGTAATCGGCGACAAACGCGACGACGAAGATCACGAATACGGTGGCCCAGGCGGCCGTGATCCGCGCCATCCGGTCCGTATCGAAAGTGACGCGGGCCATCATCACGGTCCATAGCCCGATAAAGAGCCAGAGCGGATAGCCCCACATCGCCACCGCACCGCGCCCGCTGATGGCGGTGAGCAGGATCATCGCCACCGCCGGCCCAAAGGCGAGGAGCGTCACGATGCGGCGATCGAACGGGTCGGCGATATCCGAACCTAGGCTGGCGGGGAGGGCTTTTGATTTCGGCCAGAACAATGCCGCGGCGATGAACAGCGACGGCAGCAGGAAGAAAATCTGGCTCACCGTGAACATGGCCGGATGCAGCAGATGGTCGAACCAACCGCGCACCGCGGTCGCCCGATGGCTGGCATAGGCGAAGGGCAGGAAGTCGGTCTGAAACAGCCAGCCCACGTGCGGCGAGGCGATGACGAGCGCGACGAGAAGTGCGAGCCAGGGCCCCGGCGTCGCCAGAGCCGGCCGCGCCTGCCGGTCGAGCAGCACGAACAGCATGTAGGGCGCGGCGAGAACGATGACGAAATATTTTGCCCATAGCGCGCCGCCGAACGCGATACCGAGGAGAGCCCAGTGCCCGAGCCGCCCGCGCTTGAGCGCGGCATGAAAGGCGTAGCCGGCCAGCGCCCAGAACGGCAATTGGACCACGTCGTGGTTGAACTTGACCGCCGTGTACTGGAAGTAATGCATGCCGTCGATAATGAGGACGGCGGCGAGTGCGCCGATGGCGCCAACCAGCGGCCGCGCCGTGGCAAAAACCAGGGCAAAGGCGATCACCACACAGACCTGCGCGAGCGCGTAATAGGCCACGTCGGTCCCGAACAGCCGGTGCGCGATCTCGACGAGCCACCAGGGCAACGGCGGCAGCTTGTCGTAGCCGAGCTGCCATTGCCGGCCATAAATCAGCGCCTCGATGAGATCGAGCGGCAGATTGGCGTAAAGCAGCGCCGGCAGCGCGGTCCACACCGCGAAGTGCAATGCCAGAAAGCCGCCAAAGGCGGCTCGCGGCCGGTGCTCGATCCCTTTCCATAGGCGGGCCAAAGGCGCCGGTTTCGCCGCCGCAGCGGGAACTTCCATCGAGTGTTCGCCGGCGCGCATCGGATCGGTTATAAAAGCACGGCAAAAGCTTAGCTATGCCCACGATGCTCAGCTTGTCACAGCCTTGAGCACGGCAAAACTTGCGCAGTTGCGGCGCTTGTGGACACTGCTAGTGCGAGGCCGCGAATCGAGGGCTTTCCGGCATGGTGCGCATCAGCGCCATTTTTATCTCGACCTGTATGGTGCTCATAGCCGGCTCGCTCGGCTTTGTGGTTTATCTGCGCTTTGGCTTCACCGGCGCCGAGTCGGCGCTGGTGGGGCTTGGAACGCTCACGGCGCTTGCGGTCTATAACGCTATCTCCGCCCGCAAGAATGATCGGCTGGAGGCCAGCAACCAGCTTGCCAATCTGGCGCGCGGCTCCGACGATCTCGCCCGCCAGCTTGCCGAGTTCGGTCGCCGCTTGAGCGCAGTCGAGGTCAAGGTCGAGACCGTCGTCGACCGCGCTCTGGCGACAGCCCAGCCGCTCGCCGCCGAGATCGAAGAAATGTCAGCGCTGGTCAAGCAGCTTGCCGTCTCGGTGGCCATGCATGAGACGGCCATCAGCAACACCGTGCTGGCCGTCGAGCGCCGCGCCTATCAGGCGCCGCAGGCTCAGGCGGCGGCGTCCGCCGCTCCTGTCGCCGCGGCGCCCCCGGTCGCGCCCGCCAGCTTGCCGAACTCAGCCGCAGCCGCGCCTGTGGCGCAAGCCGCGTCTGCGCCGCCGCCGATCGATCGGAATATCCCGGCTTTCGCCGGCTTCGATCGCGACGGCATTATCGCCGTCATCCGCCGCGCCATCGACAGCGGCCGGATCGATCTCTTCCTGCAGCCGGTCGTGACCCTACCGCAGCGCAAGGTGCGCTATTACGAAGCACTGTCGCGGTTGAAAGCCGATAACGGCGATCTTGTCCTGGCCGATGACTTTCTCGATTACGCCGAGGCCGGCCGGCTGATGCCGAGCCTCGACAACCTCTCGGTCGTCCGCTGCGTGCAGGTGGTACGCCGGCTTTTGCTCAAGAGCCGCGACGTCGGCTTGTTCTGCAATTTGTCGAGCGCAACGCTGACCGATTCCTCGTTTCCGAGATTTCTCGAATTCATGGAAGCCAACCGCGCCATTGCGCCAGCTTTGGTTTTTGAATTCACCCAAAGCGCGGTCCGCGCCATGGGCCCGATCGAGCACGAGAGCCTCGCCGCGCTTGCCGAACGCGGCTACCGCTTCTCGATCGACAATCTTACAGACTTGCGGGTCGAGGCGCGCGAGCTCAACGAGCGCGGCTTCCGTTTCGTCAAGGCGCCGGCGGCCTTGCTGTTCAATCGCGTCGGCTTGGTGTCGACCGATATTCACCCGGCCGATTTCTCCGACCTTCTCGGCCGCTTCGGCATCGATCTGATCGCCGACCATATCGAAAGCGAAAGCACCGTTGTCGATCTGCTCGACTTCGATGTCCGCTTCGGCCAAGGCATATTGTTCTCGCCGCCGCGCCCGGTGCGTGCCGAGGCGCTACAGGCCGTGAGTGAAACTCCGTTCGCGCCGGCCGCGAACGGTGCGCCGCCTCCTGCACCCTCCGCCGCTCCCGCCGGCAACCTTGCGCAACTTGCCCGCGCCTTCAGCCGGCGCGTTTGATACGCCCAATTCTGATACGCCCGTGACCGATTTCATTGAACGCATTGAGCCTCTGGCTCGCGGCTACGATGTTTTGCTCTGCGACATCTGGGGCGTGGTGCATAACGGCGTCGCCGCCTTTCCGGAGGCCTGCGACGCGCTGAGCCGCTTTCTCAGCGACGGCGGCACGGTGATCCTCGTCACCAATGCGCCGCGGGCGAGCGACGCGGTGGTGCGCGTTCTCGACCGGATGAATGTCTCGCACGCGGTCTATGACGCGATCGTCAGTTCGGGCGACGTCACGCGCGGCATTGTCGCACGGCGGTCAGGCCAGCGTGTCTTCCATCTCGGTCCGGAGCGCGACCATTCGATCTTTACCGGCCTCGAAGTGACCTTCGCGCCGCTTGAGGCCGCCGACTATGTCGTGTGCTCGGGTCTGTTCGACGATGCGGTGGAAACGCCGGACAGTTACCGCGACATGCTCGCGGCGATGCGGGGGCGCGCGCTGTTCATGGTCTGCGCCAATCCCGACATGGTCGTCGAACGCGGCGATGCGCTGGTCTATTGCGCCGGCGCGCTGGCCGACGCTTACGCCGCGCTCGGCGGCGACGTGCTTTATTGCGGCAAGCCGCATGCGCCGATCTACGACATGGCGCTGGCGACGGCCGCGTCGCTGCGCGGCGGACGGATACCGTCGCGCGACCGCGTGCTCGCCATCGGTGATTCCGTCCGCACCGATCTCAAAGGCGCTGCGGCTTTCGGCCTCGACGTGATGTTCGTGACTTCGGGCTTGCACGCCGAGCATTACGGCTCGCGCGACGCGCCGGATATGCAAGCGCTCAATAAGGTCTTTGCCGATGCCGGGGTGGCGCCGAAAGCGGTGATGAGCGGGCTGAAGTGGTAAAGCCGGCGCGCGAGGCTCTTACGCCGACGTCTCCTTCTCGGCGAACACCGCCTCGATCTTCACCTTCAGGGTCTGGGCGTTGAACGGCTTGACGATGTAATTGTCGACGCCGGCCTTCTTCGCCGCGATCCCGTTCTCGGTCTTGGATTCCGCCGTGACCATGATGAAAGGCGTCGTGCCAAGCTGTGGATTGGCGCGCACCTGGCACAACAGGTCGTAGCCGGTCATCGGCTCCATATTCCAATCGGAGATGACAAGGTCATAGCACTTGTCCTTCATTTTCGCGAGCGCCGACGCGCCATCGCTTGCGTCATCGACATCGGCGAAGCCGAGCTGACGCAACAGATTGCGGATAATGCGGATCATGGTGCTGTAATCGTTGACGATCAGCACCGGCATGTTCGGATCGAGCGCCATCGCTCTTCACCCCTCGCTTGCACGACTGGCCGTGTCTAGTCTTTGCCAATCGTAATCGAGGCTATCCCGCGCCCCCGTTTCCAACCACGAGGGTGAACCTACATTGTGTGGTTGAACAATGAGTTATTGCGGCGCGGTGATTTCGCTGGCCGGATTTGGGTATAGCCGCCGGCTTGACATTGCAACTCGCGCCACGCACCTACGGTCGCGACGACGTCAGCCACGATTTCTTAACCATCGAAACACCGATGCTGCCACAGAACTTTCGCGTCGTGCGCGACCGCGCGGGCGATGCCACGCTGCACGGTGCGGTCGTCGCCATCGGCAATTTCGATGGCGTCCATCGCGGCCATAAAGCCGTGATCGCGACCGCGCAGCGGCGGGCGATGGAGTTACACCGGCCGGCCGCGGTGCTGACCTTCGAGCCGCATCCTCGAGTGTTCTTCAATCCGGGCGAAAAATTGTTTCGGCTGACGGACGAAGCGGCCAAGCTGCGGCTCTTTGCGGCAATCGGGCTCGACGGCGCGATCGTGCTCACTTTCGACGCCGCGCTCGCCAAACTCGCAGCAGAAGAATTCGTCACCCGCATTCTGCTTGAGCGCTTTCGCATCAGCGGCGCGGTGATCGGATTTAATTTCCATTTCGGCGCCAAGCGCGGCGGCTCGCCGGATTTTCTGGTCGCGCAGGGCAAACTGCGCGGCTTCACCGTCGATATCGTGCCGCCGCTCACCGACGGCGGGCGGCCGGTATCGTCGGGCCCAATCCGCCAAGCACTCGAAGCGGGCGATCTGGACACGGCGGCGGATCTGCTCGGCTTTCCCTGGTTCGTGTCGGGCGAGGTGATCCACGGCGACAAGCGCGGTCGCGAGCTCGGCTTTCCGACTGCGAATTTGGCCCTCGATCCGGCTTGCGGCCTGCGTCACGGCATCTATGCTGTCCGCGTCGCCGTCGACGGGCGGCGCTACGACGCGGTGGCGAGTTTCGGCCGGCGGCCGACCTTCGATAACGGGCCGGTGCTGCTGGAAGTTTTCCTGTTCGATTTCACCGGCGATCTCTACGGCAAGTCGATCGACGTCGCCTTCGTTGCCTTCATCCGCGAAGAGAAGGCTTTCGCGTCGGCGTCCGATCTGGTGCGGCAGATGCACGACGACAGCCGACGCGCGCGCGAGGCGCTGGCGCGGGCCGGGGACGTGTTTCCGCCGATTTAGAACTGTGCGCCGCTTAATCCTGCGGCGGCCTTTCGTGGCCGCGCCCCTCGCGCATCCATTGTGCTACGACGAAACCCAACATGGCGATCGGTACGATTCGTTGCCAGCCGATGGTGCGGCCGGCTTCCACGGCGACCCCGAGAATTTTCGGATCGAGGAGCCACGATGGGGAGTGAGCTTTGGCAGCGCGCGCCAGGATGGCGCGCTCCCTGACGCGCTGACGGATGAGCGCCGCAATAACCGCCGCGATCACGGCGACAACGGCAAAAATGCCAGCCATGATCAGGCCGGCAATGACGCCGTCGAAGTGCTGCGACAGCCAGACATAGCCGGCGACACTGAAGAAGACGAAAGCGAACAACAGCGCAAAACCGATCACGGCCGTCCAGACCGCTACGGCGGGACTCATGCCGTTCCGGGCCTGGATCGACAGCGTGATCTCACGCGTCAGACTTTTTAGCATCGAACAATTCGCTCAGCGTGTCGCGCGCTCGATCTGCTGCCGCCGCATTATCGGCGCCACGCCAAGCCGAACAGGAAGCCGAGACCGGCGACAATTGCGAGCGTCGTGTACGGACGGCTTTTCAGCGACTCGTCGACAGCCTCGACGAAATTATCGGACGCGTCGCGCATGGCGCCCGCGGCGGCGCCCGCAGCATCGCGGCCGCTGTCGCGCGCTTCGGAAACCACGTCGTCGATGCTCGATTTGGCGCGTTGCCATGCCGCGTTGCCGCGGGTCGTGAGAATTTCGCGGACCTGTTCGGCGAGCCGGCTGAAATCGTCGCGGAGCGCCTGCAAGTCGTCCTGAATATCGCCGGACGCGTCAGCGGCCGCTTTGCCGGCATCGCGTACGCTTTCGCGAGCGTCTCGGACCGTATCATTCGCGGCGTCACGAACGTTTTGCGAAGCCGTGGAAGCGCTACTCATGTTCAACTCCGTGATTTGGAGAAACCGATTGCCCGGATAAGTGCCCCGGCCTCGCGAAAGTTCCATTGATGATAATAAAAGGCCAAAAGGGCGCAAAGTCCCGATTTAATCGGGTAAGCGGACGTCGTCGTCTGGAATCAAATGGTTGAAGACGACAAGAGCGATGATCGACAGCGGCACGGCGAGCAGCGCGCCGATAGGGCCCCACATCCAGGTCCAGAACGCCAGCGCCAGGAACACCAGGAGCGGATTGAGCGTGAGGCGGCGGCCGACAATGGTGGGCGTGATGAAATGTCCTTCGGTGGTGGTGAGCGCGATCAGGCCGAGCGGCGCGATACAGGCCTGGCCGAGCGAAGGGAATGTCACGAGCCCGATGCCGAAGAGTACGATCACCATGATCGCCGGGCCGACATAGGGCACGTAGTTCAGGATTGCCGCCAGCATGCCGACGATCGCGGGGTTGGGCAGGCCGATCAGCCAGGCGCCGACAGCGACAATGACGCCGAGCGCGGTATTGACGATGGTCACCACGGTCAGATAGCCGGCGAGGTTGCGTTCGATGTCGCGCATGATCTTGAGAAACCGTAGCTTCGCCTCGCGTTCGCCGAACATCGTCATGGCGTAACCGCGCAGCTCGCTTTGCCCGACCAGAAAAAACAGCAGCGTCGCGAAAAACAGCAAAAACTCTCCGGCGGCCGGCGTCACGAAGGCGACGACCGGCAAAACGACATTAGATGCAGACGTCGGCTCGCTGACCCGCAACGCGCCTTCACCGCCGGCCAATGCGCTCTGCAATTCGGTGAGCGACGCAAGCGGCGCCTCCAAGACCGCAAGTTTCTCTTTGATGCTGGCGCCGATCTCGGGCGCGCGCCCGATCCATTGGCTTACCGGTCCGGCGACGGCCGTCACGACCAGGCTGATGACGCCGACCGCGACAAGAAGGATGAACAGCGCGCTGATCGCAGGCGGGACGCCGCGGGCTTTGGCCGCCTTCACCAGCGGCGCCAGCGTCAACGCCACGACGCCTGCGGCGAGGACCGGCAAGACGAAGGCCCGGCCGACATAAAGGAAAGCGCCGAACAGCAGCAGGAATATGCCGACGGTCGCCGCCTGGCCGACCCCCGCCCACAAAGTGTGGACGCTGCCGACCGGCGAGGGGTCGCTGATCACCAAGGCATGGCGGACTTCGCGTTTGGCCCGGATATATTCCACGTTTTTCTTTCGTTGCTCCGTAGCCCCTGACGCCTTTATCCCCTTGAATGAACGCTGATTTGCAGCGCCTGGTTCCCCGCAATAAGGCTGCGGACGGCCGGCTTTGGACCCTTCCCGCACCGCAACCGGCTTGTTAGAAGGCCGCATGAACGATACGCCTGCCAAAGCGCGCGACTATTCCGAGACGCTCTTCCTGCCCAAGACCGATTTCCCGATGCGCGCCGGTTTGCCGCAGAAGGAACCGGAAATTCTGGCGCGGTGGAAGAAGCTCGGCCTTTACGAGGCGTTGCGCGCCGCGGGCAAGGGCCGGTCGCGCTTCGTGCTGCACGACGGGCCGCCTTACGCCAACGGCAACATCCATATCGGCCACGCGCTCAACAAGATCCTCAAGGACGTGGTGACCAAGAGCCAGCAGATGCTCGGCTTCGATTCGAACTATGTGCCGGGCTGGGACTGCCACGGCCTTCCGATCGAATGGAAGATCGAGGAAGAGAATTACCGGGCCAAGGGCAAAGCCAAGCCGGATTTCTCAAACCCCGCGGCCCTGGTCGAATTCCGCAAGGAGTGCCGGCGTTTCGCCGAGCACTGGATCGATGTGCAGCGCGAGGAATTCATCCGGCTCGGCGTCATCGGCGACTGGGCGCATCCCTACACCACGATGAGCTTTGCCGCGGAAGCGCAGATCGCGCGCGAGCTGATGAAGTTCGCGGCGAACGAGACGCTCTATCGCGGCTCGAAGCCGGTGATGTGGTCGGTGGTCGAGAAGACGGCGCTCGCCGAGGCGGAGGTCGAATACGAGGACTACACGTCTGACACCGTGTGGGTGAAGTTTCCGATCGTCGAAGCAGTAGTCGCAGAAGATATTGAGGGAGCGGGTCGTACTTATCCAAACCGTGATCAATTGAAGTCTGCTTCGATTGTTATTTGGACAACCACGCCTTGGACGATCCCGGGAAATCGTGCGATCAGCTTCTCTCCGAAAGTCGAATATGCGATTTACGAAGTAACTGACGCGCCCGATGGAAATTGGGCGAACAAAGGCGATAGATTTGTTCTTGCAAAGAAACTTGCCATAGACGTGATGCGACAAGCTCGTGTTTTGGCGTATCGCGAGTTGCGTCCAATATCTGCCGATGAATTGTCGAGCGTAGTTTGCGCGCACCCGCTGAGACATTTTAGCGGCGGCTACGGTTTCAAAGTGCCGTTGCTTGCCGGCGATCACGTCACCGACGATACCGGCACCGGCTTCGTCCATACTGCGCCAGGCCATGGTCGCGAGGACTTTGACGTTTGGATCGCAAACGCCGCGAAACTCACGGCGCAGGGCATCAACACTCACATTCCTTACACCGTCGACGCCGACGGCCGCTTTACCGATCAGGCGCCGGGCTTCACCGGCAAGCGCGTGCTCACCGACAAAGGCGAGAAAGGCGATGCCAACGAGGCGGTGATCAAGGCTTTGATCGATGCCGGCATACTGCTCGCGCGCTCGCGCCTCAAGCATCAATATCCGCATTCCTGGCGCTCGAAGAAGCCGGTGATCTTTCGCAATACGCCGCAATGGTTCATTGCGATGGATCGCCCCATAACATCCGGCCATCTCCAGTGGGCCGGTGGACCTCAAACACTTACTCTTTCCGGGCCGGACACGCTTCGAAATCGAGCTATGAAAGCAATTGATGCGACGCGCTGGGTGCCGGCGGCGGGCGAGAACCGCATCAACGGTATGATCGAGAGCCGACCAGATTGGGTGATCTCGCGCCAGCGCGCCTGGGGCGTGCCGATCACGGTGTTCATCAAAGAAAAGCCGGACGGCTCGATCGATCTCCTCAACGATCCCGAAGTCAATCTGCGCATCGTCGAGGTTTTCGAGGAAGAAGGCGCCGACGCCTGGTATGCGCCCGGCGCGCGCGAGCGCTTTCTCGGCGAGCTCGGCAATGACGGCTGGCAGAAGGTCGACGACATTCTCGACGTCTGGTTCGATTCCGGCTCGACGCATGCCTTCGTGCTCGAAGATCTCAAGCACTTTCCGGGCCTTGCCGGCATCAAGCGCAGGGTGGACGACGGCGACGACGAGGTCATGTATCTCGAAGGCTCCGACCAGCATCGCGGCTGGTTTCAGTCCTCGCTGCTCGAGAGCTGCGGCACCCGCGGCCGCGCGCCGTTCGACATCGTGCTGACCCATGGTTTCGTCCTCGACGAGGACGGGCGAAAGATGTCGAAGTCGCTCGGTAACGTCACCGCGCCGCAGGACGTCATCAAACAATCCGGCGCCGATATCCTGCGCATGTGGGTCTGCGCCGCCGATTATGCCGACGATCTGCGCATCGGCCCGGAAATCCTGAAGACCACGGTCGATATCTACCGCAAGCTGCGCAACACGTTGCGCTGGATGCTCGGCAACCTGGCGCATTTCAGCGACAATGAGCACGTCAAGCCTGAGCTCATGCCGGAACTCGAGCGGCTGATGCTGCACCGGCTTGCCGAGCTCGATCCGCTCATCCGCCAAGCTTATGCCGATTTCGACTATAAGCGCATCTTCGCGGCGCTGAACGCGTTCATGACCACTGACCTCTCGGCGTTCTATTTCGACATCCGCAAAGACACGCTCTATTGCGACCCTTTTTCCTCGATGACGCGCAAGTCCTGCCTCACGGTGCTCGATTACGTGTTCCGCTGCACCGTCACCTGGCTTGCGCCGCTGTTGTGCTTTTCCGCCGAGGAAGCTTGGCTGGCACGCTATCCCGACGCCACTTCGGTCCACCTCGAAGCGTTTCCGAAAGTGCTTGAAGCGTGGCGCGACGAGGCGATCGCCGAGAAGTGGCGCAAGGTCCGCAACGTGCGGCGCGTCGTCACCGGCGCACTCGAGCTCGAACGCGCCGGCAAGCGCATCGGCTCTTCGCTCGAAGCGCATCCTGTCGTGTTCATTTCCGATCCGGAATTGTTTGCCGCCGTCGTCGATGTCGATCTCGCCGAAGTCTGCATCACCTCGAGCGCGGCTTTGGTCGAAGGCGAGGGGCCGGCGGAGGCGTTCCGGTTGCCCGACGTCGCAACCGTCGCCGTCGTTCCCGAATTGGCGCAGGGCAAAAAGTGCGCACGCTCCTGGAAAATCTCGCCGGCGGTCGGCGAGGATCCGCAATTTCCCGACGTGACGCCGCGCGACGCCCAGGCTTTGCGCGAATGGGAAGCCATGCGTAAAGCCGCCGAGTAGCCCGCCGGAGAGAATGTCCTTGTCAGAAGCAGCGCAAACCGACGCCGGCGGGTCCTATCTGTGGGGACGATGGAGCGGCTTCGCGCTCCTCGTGGCGGCGTTCACCTGCGCTGCCGACCAGGCGCTGAAGTTCTGGCTGTTGTTGGCGGCGCATCTCGCTGATGCCGGCGCCATCGGGCTCGGGCCGTTTATCGACATCATATTGGTCTGGAATACCGGTATCAGCTACGGCCTGTTCCCGCAGCAAAGCCCGGCCGGTGTCTGGGGCCTCCTGGCCTTCAAGGTGGCGGCGGTGGCGTTGTTGTGGGCTTGGCTGACGCGGGTGCAGACGCGGCTCACTGCCGCAGCCCTGGGTCTCATTATCGGCGCCGCCGCCGGCAACGCTATCGATCGGCTGCATTGGCCCGGCGTCATGGATTTCGTGCTATTTCATATCGATACCGCGAGCTTTACCTTCCACTGGTATGTTTTCAACCTCGCCGATGTGGCGATTGTTGCGGGGGTTGTGGGACTTCTGTATGAATCGGTCCTTGGCGGGGGCGCCGCAAAAGCGCCCTGATCCGGTATATAAAACAAAACATAAAACCACGGACCGGGCTGGGTTTGAGGCGGGGACTTTCCGCAAAAGGTCAACGGGCCGCGAGGCTTGATTTGCCGCGGAGTGCATCGGGTAGAATTCGATGCAGGCATTTCGGGGTGAGGCTATGCCGCAAGATCAAATAATGCACCGGATGAAATTTGCTCGCGTCGCGCTTGCCGCCGGTTTCGCGGCGCTTGTGCTGTGCGCTTACGGCTCCGCGGCTCGCGCCGGCGACAGTGACAGCGACGTTCAAGGCCAGGAATCGTTCACCGATAAATTCTTGCGCACGCTCGGGGTCAATAATCCCGGTTCGACCGACTACGAGATCAATTACAGTGAGCGCTCGCCTTTGGTGGTGCCGCCGAACCGCAATCTGCCGCCGCCGGTCACCGTCACGACGCCGGCGCCGAATTGGCCCAAGGATCCCGACGTCGCCAAGCGCAGGGCCAACAAGAACGACGACAGACCGGTCATCCAGCAATACGACCGTGCCGCGGAAGCCGACCGGGCGCTGCGTCCTGACGAGCTTAATAGAGTGAGCCAGGATCCGCGCAGCGTTGCCGCGCCTGGTACGCCGGAGCAGAGCGAGCCGGTCGATAAGCCGAAGAAGAGCATCTTCAGCCTTTTTAAGAAAGACCCGCAATACGCGACGTTTACCGGCGAGCCGCCGCGCTCAACCTTGACCGATCCGCCGCCGGGCTATCTTACGCCGTCGCCGGATCAGCCCTATGGCATCGCGCCGGAGAACAAGCCCTACGTGCCGAAGACGCTGGGCGAGCGCATGGAACCGACGCGCTAACGCATGATCCCAAAAAGTGCACCGTTTTCGGACAGGATCATGCCTGGGCAAGGCTGCATGATCCCGAGAGTGGGCTTTTGGGAATCATGATTTGAAGACTTGATCCGAGCGCGAAGCGATTTTCGGCTCGCAACGACGGCCCTGTCTGATCGGTGAGGGGCCTGGCCAAAGCGTAACGTTGAAGATTCCGGCACGCGTCTTGCTCGCGTGAGGCCGGACGTGTGTTTTTGGGAGGAAGGTTTGTCGAAGATACTGATGTTCGTTGCCGCGTTAGCTGCCCTGGCCGGCGCAGCGCGCGCCGCGACCGGCCCCGAAGTGACCGACTTCAAACTGTCCAACGGCATTGAAGTCGTCGTCGTTCCCGACCACCGCGCGCCGGTCGTCACGCACATGATCTGGTACAAGGTCGGCGCCGCCGACGAAACCGCCGGCAAATCCGGGCTCGCCCATTTCCTCGAACATCTGATGTTCAAGGGCACCGAGAAGCATCCGGGCGCCGCGTTCTCGCAGGACGTCGCCGCGATCGGCGGCCAGGAGAACGCCTTCACCACCAACGACTATACCGGCTTCTTTCAGCGTGTTCCCCGCGAGCATCTCAAAGAGATGATGGCGCTCGAGGCCGATCGCGTCACCAATCTCGTGCTCACCGACGACGTGGTGAAGCCCGAACTCAATGTCGTGCTCGAAGAACAGAATATGCGCGTTGCCAACAATCCGAACGCGCGCCTGGCCGAGCAGGTCGATGCCGCGCTGTTTCTCAACCATCCTTATGGCCGGCCGACGATCGGTTGGCGGCACGAGATCGAAAAGCTCAACCGAGACGACGCGCTCGCCTTCTACAAGCGCTTCTATACACCCAACAACGCCATCGTTGTCGTTGCGGGCGACGTGACGCCGGAGGAGGTCAAAGCCGACGCCGAGGAGACTTACGGGAAGGTCGCCGTGCGCACCGAGATCGCCCCGCGGCGGCGGCCGACCGAGCCGGTGCAGGAAGCGCCGCGCACGGTGACGCTGGCCGATCCGCGCGTCGAGCAGCCGAGCGTCAGCCGCGAATATCTGGCGCCATCCGAAACCACGGCGAAGCCCGGCGAGAGCGAGGCGCTCGACGTGCTCGCGCATGTACTTGGCTCCGGCGCCAACAGCCGGCTTTATCGCACGCTCGTGGTCGACAAAGGCATCGCGCTCACCGCCGGCGCATTTTATGCCGGCACTGCGCTCGATTACGCCAAGCTCGGCGTCTACGCCGCGCCCAAGCCCGGCGTGAGCCTGCATGACGCCGAGCAGGGAATGGATGCCGTCATCAACGACGTGATCGCCCATGGCGTCACCGCAGACGAACTCGACCGCGCCAAAACCAGGCTGATCGCCGATGCGGTCTATGCGCAGGACAACCAGGCGACGCTCGCGCGCTGGTACGGCGCGGCGCTCGCCACCGGACAGACGGTGGACCAGGTGCGCGCCTGGCCGGACCGCATCCGCGCCGTGACCGCCGACGCCGTTCAACAAGCCGCCCGCAGCTGGCTCGACCGCCGCCAATCGGTGACGGGCTATCTGGTCAAGAGCCTGCAGCCCGAGGAGAGCCACTCGTGAATGTTCTTGTGGATGTTCTTGCGCCTGTTTCGTCCTATTCCGCGATTCGGCGCATCGTCACGGCTCTGATCGCGCCGCTGGCTTTCGCCGCTTTCGCCGTACCCGCTGGCGCCACCACGATCGAACGCGTGGTCAGCCCGGGCGGCATTGTCGCCTGGCTGGTTCACGAGCCGGCCGTTCCGATGATCGCCGTCGACTTCGCTTTCGCTGGCGGCGCCGCGCAGGATCCGCTCGGCAAGGGCGGCGCCGCGAATTTTGTTGCTTCACTGCTCGACGAGGGCGCCGGCGATCTCGACTCCAAGGCGTTCTCCGATCGTCTCGAGCGCAAGGCCATCGAGATGAGCTTCAGCGCCGAGCGCGACAGCGTCCGCGGCGGGCTGCGCACGCTCACCGAGAATCGCGATGAAGCTTTCGATCTGCTGCGTCTGGCGCTGACCGCGCCGCGTTTCGATGCGTCGGATGTCGAACTCAACCGCGCGCAGCTGCTCTCGATCATGCGCCGGCAGACCACGAGCCCGGGCGATATCGCAAGCCAGCGCTGGTGGCAGACGGCATTCGAGGGCCACCCCTATGGCCGGCCGGTCAACGGCACGCAGGAATCGCTGCAGGGCATCACCGCTGACGATCTGAAGACCTATGCCCGCAAAGTTCTGGCGCGGCAGAATCTGAAAGTCGCCGTCGTCGGCGACATCGACGCCGAAACCTTGAAACCGATCCTCGACCGCGTGTTCGGCGCGCTGCCGGAGAAGCCCGATCTGGTGGCGGTCGCGAGCGTCACGCCGCAAGGCATCGGCCGCCGCATCGATATCAATCTCGATGTGCCGCAGACGGTGGTCGATTTCGGCGGCCCCGGTATCGCGCGCAAGGACCCCGACTTCATGGCCGCCTATCTCATCAATCACATCCTCGGGGGCGGCTCGTCGGATTCCCGCCTCTATCAGGAGGTGCGCGAGAAGCGCGGCCTGGTCTATTCGATCGCCGACAGCCTGATCTGGCTTGAGCATTCCGCCGTCTTGATCGGCGGCACCGCGACACGTGCCGACCGCGCCAACGAGACGGTCGATCTGGTGCAGAAGGAAATCCATCGCTTTGCCGAAGACGGCCCGACGGCCGCCGAGCTCACCGAGGCGAAGAACAATCTCAACAGTTCCTTCGCGCTCAATCTCGATACGTCGAGCAAGATCGCGTCGCTGCTCGTGCAATTGCAGCTCGATGGGCTTAACACCGATTATTTCACCAAGCGTCCGGATATGATCAACGCGGTGACGCTCGACGACGCCAGGCGCGTCGCCAAGCGGCTCCTCGACAACGGGCTGTTGGTGACCGTGGTCGGCAAGTCCCAGGCTGTCGCCTCGACCACGCCGACGGCGCACTGATGATCGTGCGGCTCCCCCACGGAGGGGAGGGAATGCTAGGCTGCGGCCATGATTCCGGTCACCGCCAAAATTGCGCTCGACGAGCGCGAAATCGACGAGCAATTCGTGCGCGCGTCGGGGCCGGGCGGACAGAACGTCAATAAGCTCTCGACCGCGGTGCAGCTGCGCTTCGACGTGCGGCATTCGCCGTCGCTGCCGCCGGAGGTGCGGACGAGGCTCGAACGGCTTGCCGGGGCGCGGCTGACGCGCGAGGGCGTGCTGGTTATCATCGCGCAGCGCCACCGCACCCAGGGGCGCAACCGCGAGGACGCGCTGGAGCGGCTTCTCGACCTGATCCGCCAGGCGGCGGTGGCGCCGATCAAGCGGCGGCCGACCAGGCCGACCAAGGCTTCCCGCGAGCGCCGCATTGAAGGCAAGAAGCGCCGTTCCGGCATCAAGCGGCTGCGCGGGGGCAAGCCGTCATTGGACTGAAACCGTGGGCTGCGGCGCGGCCGGGCTCACTGGCCAACCGCATGCATTTGCATCATTTCCAAAGAATAGAGGCCGCCGCCCAACGCCGCTACGCCGAGGATGATCATGACAATGCCGTAGACCATCAGCGGCTTGCTCCTGCGCGTGGGATCCTTTTCCCGGCGATAGGCGAGATACAGCAGGCAGCCGATGGCATAGGCCACGACGCCGAAAACGGCGAGGACGACGCCGGGTAGGTAACGGGCCATTCCCGAACTCCTTGACGGGCTGCACTCTTCAACCGGGCTTTCGGCCGATATCTGCCCCGGATTTCGCCGGCACTCAATCCCGGCTATTTTGGCCGGCTGCTTTTATCGTAGAATCACCACTCCCGATCACAGCTCCGCCGGTCACCATGCCGATTCGCCAGCTCTCCGAAGCGACCGTCAACCGCATCGCGGCGGGCGAGGTCGTGGAGCGCCCGGCGAGCGTGGTCAAGGAGCTTGTCGAAAACGCGCTCGATGCCGGGGCGCGGCGGATCGATGTGCTCACTGACGGCGGCGGGCGCCGCCTGATCCGCATCGGCGACGATGGCTCCGGCATGACCAGCGCCGATCTCGCGCTCGCGGTCGAGCGCCATGCCACCTCGAAGCTCACCGACGACGATCTGATCTCGATCCGCACGTTGGGCTTCCGCGGCGAGGCTCTGCCTTCCATCGGGGCGGTGGCGCGGCTGTCGATCGCCACACGCCACGCCGGGGAGCCGCATGCCTGGGCGATCGAGGTCGATGCCGGGGCGAAGTCCGAGGTGAAGCCCGCGGCGCTCGGCGAGGGCACCCGCGTCGAAGTGCGCGACCTGTTCTACGCAACGCCGGCGCGGCTCAAATTCCTCAAGCTCGACCGTACCGAGGCCGAAGCCGTCCGTGAAGTGGTGCGCAGGCTCGCCATGAGCCGGCCGGATGTCGCCTTCACGCT
>JBAUCK010000056.1:0-1850 GCA_049677525.1 Xanthobacteraceae bacterium | reverse complement strand
CATCTCCTAAAGACCTCAACCTCGAATCAAGTAACAATTCGCGCGCTAGCTGATCGTAGGCCCAACAAGACGTCACTAATGTGCACGCCTTCTGTCAGCAGAATTAACTTTTGGTAAGAAGGCTCTTGCTGGGGAGCACCTCAGCCGAACTGAGGTGCGATTCTATAATCCGCCTATCGCACTGACGGACCTTGGTTGATCGGAAGAATCGCGCTTCTAGATGACGGCTCCGTAACGATATAAAGCCGCAGTCGATAGCGACAATGTGAAGTGACGCGGCGCTCGCCGCAGACCAATACAGTAGCCCCATGCAAAAGCTCAAACTCATCGCAATTGGCGCCATAGCGGGCGCGGCGCTGGTCCTCCTCGCCAATACACCGGGACTGGCTCCGCTTATCGCGGGTGCGGAAGCTTCATCAAGCACCGAGGCGGCAGAGACTTATCGGCAGCTGGAATTGTTTGGCCAAGTCTATGACATCGTGCGGCACGATTTTGTCGAAAAGCCAGACGACACCAAGCTGATCGAATCCGCCATCAATGGCATGGTGAGTGGGCTTGACCCGCATTCGAATTATATGGATGCGAATAACTTACGGGACATGCAGACGGAGACGAGCGGTCAATTCGGTGGTCTCGGAATGCAGGTCACGATGAAGGACGGACTGGTGAAGGTGGTTGCGCCACTTGATGGCACACCGGCTTCACGGGCCGACATTCGCGCCGGGGATGTGATCACCAAAGTCGATGGTCAGCCGGTTGCCGGCCTCGGCCTCGAGAAGGTTGTCGCCAAGCTGCGCGGACCGCCGAGCAGCTCCGTCGCGATTGAAATCACGCGGCAGAACGAAGCTCAGCCGCTTGAGAAGACTCTGACGCGTGAAATCATCAAGGCGCGCCCGGTTCATGAGCGGGTCGAAGGCGATGACATCGGTTACATTCAGCTAACAGAGTTCAACGGCTTGGCGGGCGATGAACTGAAGGAAGCGATCAATCATATCTCTTCAAGCGTCCCGGCAGACCGGCTCAAGGGTTACATTCTGGATCTTCGCAACAATCCGGGCGGCCTCCTGAATCAGTCCGATGCGGTATCCGAGGTGTTTTTGGGCAAAGGCGAAGAGATCGTATCGACCCGGGGACGCAACCCCGAGGGGTATGAGCGTTATAACGCAAAATCCGGCGACCTCATCCACGGCAAGCCGCTGATCGTGCTGATCAATGGGGGGAGCGCATCGGCAGCGGAGATCGTTTCCGGCGCCTTGCAGGACCACAAGCGTGCGACGATCGTCGGAACTCAGTCCTTCGGCAAGGGATCGGTGCAAACGATCATTCCGCTAGGACAGGGAAATGGCGCCCTGCGTCTCACCACGGCGCGGTATTACACGCCATCAGGGCGCTCGATCCAGGCCGAGGGCATCACCCCGGACATCAAGGTGAGCCAACAGATCCCTCAGGATTTGCAGGCGCAACAAAACGCGGCAATCAGCGAAGCGGCGCTGCGGGGGCACCTCAAGGCGTCTGGAGCCGAGGAAAAGGGCTCACAAACTTACGTTCCCGTGGATCCGAAGGACGACAAGGCGCTACAGACAGCGCTGGCATTGCTGCGCGGTTCGGAAACAAACTCGGCTTTCCCGCCAGCCCCCAAAGAGGCTGTCGCGAAGTAAGCTCGGGCAGGTAGTGCTTTGCTTTTGGGGCTTATTTGGCCCGTCATTAATCCGGCAGACGTCGCCTAATGATGCTGTGGACGGCTCCTCCACCCGGCGCGCGAGCGCCATGGATGTGGGCGCTGTTAAGGCTCCCACGATTCGGAGGAGCTACCTATGCAAACGGTCACGACAATCGGTCTGGATATCGCG
>JBAUCK010000055.1:0-1760 GCA_049677525.1 Xanthobacteraceae bacterium | reverse complement strand
TCCGCGAATTGACACGCCGCCGCCCACGCTGGGACAGCACAACGAAGAAATTTTTGGCGAACTCGGCAAAGGCGCAGTGCCGCTCGAGACAGCGGCGATCCGGCCTTAAAGAAAGGCGCGAGGTGATTTGATGGGTAGACCGCCTTACGGCGCTCGTACTATATGCGAATCCTGCAAGTCGATCGACGTGCGCCGCTGCTCAGGCTGCGTAAGAATAACCGGCATGGCTTTGGGGTGAATTTCGCCGACTTCCGCGTTGGCATCGGTGGTCAAGAATCCAAAGAGCTGATGCTCGCCTTCGATCGGATTAACCTTGGTGCCGCGCGCGCCATGCCACCCCGTCCAGATTCCGGCGAAAAATGCGAGCGGTCGATCGTCGTTGAGCGCAAACCAGGTCGGCGTTTTTCGGGGTTTGGTATCCGCATATTCACAGAACGAATTGAATGGTACGACGCAGCGGTTCTCCGGTTTGAGCCACGCCCGCCAGTGCGGACTTTTGGCGTTGCGAATATTTGTGATGGGAGCGCCGCCGAACTGCGGCGGTCCCGGCATGCCCCAGCGCGCCAGCAGTAACTCACGCACGCCGTCGGGTGCGTTGCGAACTATGGGCGCAAGATAGTCGGGAAACACGCCGGGCATCGGCGGCAGATTGCCGGTCCTATCGCGCAGCGCACACGTCAACTCGACGATCGCGGCCTGGCTGTCCTTTCCGAAAATCATATCCGGGCGTAGCGATGATGCAGCCCCGACAGAACGGGCGTAGCGGCAATGTTTCCGTATCGTTGGACTGCTCGACCCAGCGGCGTATCCTTGTGCAGCGATAAGTGTGTGCGCAAGTCATTATAATAGCAGGCGTACGCGGTTAGAACCTGCCGCAGATGCGCCTCGCCGAAGATCAGCATTCGATCCAGGCACTCACGGCGCAGAGTGCCGATCAGACGCTCGATGTGACCATTTTGCCATGGTGACCGGGGTGATATCGGCCGGTCGCGGATACCCATGGCCATCACCCGCCGCACGAAGGCATGTCCGTATGCCCTGTCGTTGTCACGCACCAGGTAGGTCGGCGCTGATGCCCAGGGGAAGGCTTCGGTGATCTGTCGTGCCAGCCACTCTGCTGTTGGATGCCGTGTCACCTCGAACCACAGCAATTGACGCCGGCCGTGGCCGAGAACCACGAACAGGAACAGGCGCTCAAAGGTCAGCGTGGGGACCACGCACATATCGATGGCAGCAATTGCCTCAGCGTGGTTTTGAAGGAACGTCTTCCAGGATTGCGACGGCGGCCTCCGAGCCCGCTTCATGTATTTGGAGACTGTCGATTGGGCGACTTCGAAGCCCAGCATCAGCAGTTCGCCATGGATCCGGGGAGCACCCCATAATGGATTCTCTCTGCCCATCCGTCGGATGAGATCGCGTAGCTCGCGATCGACCTTCGGCCGCCCTGCCCTATTTCGGGATTTCCAGCGCCAAAACGCTTTGAAGCCGGACCGATGCCATCGCAGGATGGTTTCCGGCTGTACCACCTTGGCCAAACCGAGCAGACTCGGCCAGAGCCGAACCATCCATATTAGCAGTACCCGATCACCGCCGCGCAATCGAAGGCGAGGCCGGGCGCGCCGCAAGGCGATATTTAGCTGATGACGGAGAAACAGGTTCTCGGCTTCAAGCCTGCTACGCGACTTGAACAGGCCGGCGACAAATATCAGCTGCATATGCAGGATCGTTAGCATCGAACGAGATGATGTGACGATTCTGCC
>JBAUCK010000054.1:0-5132 GCA_049677525.1 Xanthobacteraceae bacterium | reverse complement strand
CCGGCGCAGCCGCTCGGCGACCATGGCCGCCACCGCCATGTCGGTTTCCGGCATCACGATGACGAATTCCTCGCCGCCGTAACGGCAAGCGAGATCGATGCCGCGGATCGAGCGCTTGATGCGGAGCGCAAAGTCGCGCAGCACGTCGTCGCCGGCATCGTGGCTGGGTGTCGTTGATCGCCTTGAAATAATCGATGTCGAGCACGAGCGCCGCGAGCGACTTGCCGCGCGCCGCCGATTGCTCGATCAAGGTCGCCAGATGGCTTTCCATATAGCGGCGGTTGGACAGGCCGGAGAGCGCATCCGTGATCGGCATTTCGATCGATATCTGGAAACTGTCGCGCAGCCGCTCGGTATAGCGGCGCTTGCGCACTTGGGTGCGCACCCGCGCCACGAGCTCGTTCTTGTCGACCGGGCGCAGCAGATAACGTTGACGCCGATCTCGAGCCCGCGCGCCATGCGTACGGTGTTGTCCGGTTCGGTCACGGCGAGGATCGGCAGGTTGCACGTGCGGGCAAGCGAGCGCAATTGGCTGCAGAGCCGCAACGCATCGAAGTTCTCTAAGCCAAGCGAGACGATGACCAGATCGTAATTGCGGTCGGCGGCGTGAAACAGCGCCTGGGTCGGATCCGACTCGACATCGACTTCGTGCTCCGTCTTGAGCGTCGCGGCAATGCGCTCGTAGGAGCCCGGCCGGTCGTCGACAATAAGCACCGAACCATTGCGTCCGGTATCGGACACCGCATCGCGCTCCGGCGACTGGATGCCGATGTCGCTCGAGGTCAAAGCCCGCATGCGCAATTCATCGGTCACGACCTTGAGCCGCGCCAGCAAGCGCACACGCGGAATCAGCGCCATTTCCGGTATCGGCTTGGTCAGGAAATCGTCGGCGCCGGCTTCCAGTCCGCGCACGCGGTCGGTACAACTGATCGAGCGCGGTCACCATCACCACCGGAATGTGCTGGGTCGCGGGATTGCTCTTGAGCCGCCGGCAGACTTCGAAACCATCCATGTCCGGCATCATCACGTCGAGCAGGACCAGATCGCATTCGGCGCGTTCGCAGATCGCCAGCGCCTCCTGCCCGCAGCTTGCCGTAACGACGTCGAAATATTCCGCCGTCAGCCGCGCTCCGAGCAACCTCACATTCGCTGGCACATCGTCGACGACAAGGACGCGGGCGGTCATGTGCGGTCTCTTGGGCGGTCTCTGCTGCGGTCGCTTGTGTAGTCCTTTGCCGTCCTCATGGCGTGCCGAGGAAGTGACGGATGGTCTCGATGAATTTCGCCACCGAGATCGGCTTGGAGAGGTAGGCCTCGCAGCCGCCCTCGCGGATACGTTCTTCGTCGCCTTTCATGGCAAAGGCGGTGACGGCGACGACCGGAATCTTTTTCAGTTTCTGATCGTCCTTGAGCCACTTGGTGACTTCGAGGCCGGAAACTTCCGGAAGCTGGATGTCCATCAGGATCAGATCGGGGCGATGCTTGCGCGCCAGATCGAGCGCTTCGATGCCATTGCGCGTGCCGACCGTGTTGTAACCGTGGGCTTCCAACAGGTCGTGGAAGAGCTTCATATTGAGCTCGTTGTCTTCCACGATCAGGACGGTCTTAGCCATCCCCATCTTCCTTCCCCAAACTGGGACATGAGCCTCAAGGCCGCCGCGCGTGCCAGGACGCGACACCGCGGCAGAATCGCTTTACGCCGCCTGCGGGCAGCGCCCAGCAAGCTAGTGTGGATATATTACGGAAAGGCAAATGGAACCCGATGAGGGCGCCTGCGACAGAATCCCGGGAAGCGGCAGAAACGCTGGCGATACAGGCGCTTGCCTTCATCGCCGAGGAACCGGAGCGGCTTGGGGCGTTCCTCGCCGCGTCCGGCATCGGCCCGGACGCGATCCGCGACGCGGCGCGCCAGCCGGGCTTTCTTGGCGGCGTCCTCGACCATATGCTCGGCAACGAGAGTCTCTTGGTCGCCTTCGCCGACAGCGCCGGCCTTAATCCCGCAAGCATTGCGCGGGCGCGCCGGGCCTTGGGTGGCAAGCAGTGGGGAGCGTGAGTTTCCGTAGAGCTTGATTGAGCATGATCTTTTCGGAAAACCGGTTTCCACTTTTCCGGATCATGCTCTCGTTGTTTGGGCATGAAGGTTGGCCGTGAGCGAAAAAGGCTTTTGCCGCGACTGCCTGACCGACGCTTCGCCGCAAAGCCGGCGATGCAGCGCCTGCGGCTCGCCGCGACTCTTGCGCCATGACGAACTTGAAAAGCTGTCGATTGCCCATGTCGATTGCGACGCCTTCTATGCCACGATCGAAAAACGCGACGACCCGTCCTTGGCCGCGGAGCCGCTCATTGTCGGCGGCGGCAAACGTGGCGTTGTGGCGACGGCCTGCTATATCGCCCGCACCTACGGCGTGAAATCGGCGATGCCGATGTTCGAAGCGCTGCGGCTTTGCCCGCATGCCAAAGTGGTGCGGCCCAATATGGAGAAATATGTCACGACCGGGCGCGAGGTGCGGCAGCTGATGCAGGCGCTCACCCCGCTTGTCGAACCGCTATCGATCGACGAGGCCTTTCTCGATCTCACCGACACCGAACGGCTGCACAATATGCCGCCAGCCAAGGCGCTGGCGCGCTTTGCCCGTGACGTGGAGAAGAAACTTCGCATCACCGTGTCGATCGGGCTCTCCTGCAACAAGTTTCTCGCCAAGGTCGCCTCCGATCTCGACAAGCCGCGCGGCTTTGCCGTGCTGGGGCAGAACGAGGCCAAGGCCTTCCTTGCCGAGAAACCGGTGAGCTTCATTTTCGGCGTCGGCAAAGTCAGCGCGGCGCGCTATGCGCACGACGGCTTTCACCGTATCGCCGATCTGCAGCGCGCCGACGAGACCGATCTGATGCGCCGCTACGGCGAAGAAGGCCGCCGCCTCTATCGCCTCGCCCACGGCGAGGACACGCGCGAAGTTTCCGCCGACCGCGAGACCAAGAGCGTGTCGTCGGAGACGACATTCGAGACCGACATATTCGACTTCCGTGCCTTGGAGCTCATTCTGTGGAGTCTCACGGAAGAAGTCTCTACGCGGCTCAAGGCCAAGGAGCTCTCCGGCGCGACGGTGACGCTGAAACTGAAGACCTCCGACTTCAAGATCCGCACCCGCGCCCGCTCGCTCGACGCACCGACCCAGTTGGCCCAGCGCATTTTTGCCGCGGCGCGCAGCTTGCTCGAGCCCGAATGCGACGGCACGAAATTCCGCCTGCTCGGCGTCGGCGTGAGTGCGATCGACACCGCGGATCAGGCCGACCCAGGCGATCTCATCGACGGCCGCGCGGCGCTGGCCGAACATGCCGTCGACAATGTGCGCGCGCGCTTCGGCGACGATGCGGTGGTGCGAGGCTTGGCGTTCGAGCGACGGGAGAAGACGTAACAGCGGCCGGGTCCGTTCGTTAAGCCGATGTCGTCGCACGTGATTTTCTGCCGGAGCGGCCTTGAACCTTGATCTGACAGATGTGCTAGTCTTTCGCGCTTGGGCGGGAGTAAACCGATACCCCGTGCAAGCAGAACGTTCCGACCAGACGACGCCAAAGAATTGTCGGCAGAATTGTCGAGGTGTTGCTTTGATCCGTAAGCGTTGCCGCAAGCCGCTGAAAGCCGCTCTCGTTGCCGGCGTTATGTCCCTCGCCGCGAGCGCGACAGCGCCCGGCTTGGCGCACGCCCAGGGTTTTTTCGATTTTCTCTTCGGGCGGCCGCAGCAACCAGCATCGCCGCCGAGCACCAATTATCCGCCGCCGCCGCCCGCCGGCGTCGGGCGGATAGCACCCGTCCCGCTCAGCCAAGAGCGGATCACCGGGGGTGGCGAGAGCACCGGTCACGGGGTCGCGTTTTGCGTGCGGCTGTGCGACGGCCAGCATTTTCCGATGGAGAAAATGGCCAACGCAACGCCTGCGGATACCTGCCGGGCGATCTGTCCGCATGCCGGCACCAAGGTATTTTTCGGCAGCGAAATCGCCGGCGCCGTGGCCCAAGATGGCCAGCAATATACGGCGCTGCCGACCGCGTTCGTTTACCGCAAGCAGCTGGTGGCCAATTGCACCTGTAACGGCACGGATTCACTCGGGCTTGCTTCGTTCGATGTGAAAACCGATCCGACTTTGCGACCGGGCGACATCGTTTCGACAGGCGACGGGCTGTTATCCTATACCGGGAAATCCGGCCAGGGCGCGGCGTTTGCGCCGATCAATCCGGCAAGTCTTCCCGTCGACATCGGCGGACCGCAGCCACAGTCCCCGGCAAGCACGCCGGCTCCTGCCGAAGCACAGCCCGGCACGGCTGTGCAGCAGAACAATATGCAGCAGACCAATGTCCCGCAGGTGAAGCCGCACGCTCCGAACGCGCCACCCGCCGCGAACCCTCATCCGCAAAATCGCCCGCCGCAATAACGCCGGCCCGATTGCGGCAGTTTGATCGGCGTCTTTGTCGGGATCGATCTCATTTTCTACAGCAGCGCCTGGATTTTACGGGAACGCCTGGATCGCGCTCGCGTTTAGCTTGCGCGCGATGTAAAAGTACACTCCACCAACGAGCGGCCACAATGAGCGCCTCGGTCTCAGCAGAGCAATCAAGCAGGTCGGCGCGCACAAGTCTTTGGCTGAGGGAGTTGCCCTTCAGCCTGGTATTGATCCTAACGATAATCGGGGTCGCCTATACAAGCTTCTCCAAGCAACCGATTATCGGCTATTGGGAAATGCTCGCGCCAATCATCGGGCTGCTGTGCGTCACGACCGGGTGGCAGGGCGCAAACGACAAGGCGGCACGATTGCGGTTGATAGGAACGCAGACGCTGCACTGGCTCGCGTTTTTGATCGTGATGAATGTGATGTTGTTGCCAAGCGTTCAGAGAGTTTTCAGCGCCGACGCCACGGGACTCGCTATTTTCACCTTGCTGACGCTTGGCACCTTACCGCCGGCGTGCATGCCCTCTCCTGGCAAATCTGCCGTCTTGGCCTGATCATGGCGCTCGGTATCCCGGCGATTGCATGGATTGAAAATTCGGCTCTGATTTTCGCTCTGGTCGCGGCGGGCGTACTTGGAATTGTCGGGGTATTCTGGTTGCATTGGGGCGAAAGGCGCGAACCGTCGAAGATTG
>JBAUCK010000053.1:0-10975 GCA_049677525.1 Xanthobacteraceae bacterium | reverse complement strand
TCGACCAGCACATCAACGATACGCCCCATATCTTCCCCCGTTGAACTCAGGACCTCGCGGCCGAGAACGCCTTGCACTTCGTGATTGGGGAGAATCGTAACCGCGGCGGGCGGTGGCGCAGGCTCGGGTGCTTGCGTTGGCGCCGGGCTCTTCGCGGCCGGCGGCTGTGCCGGTGGTTGGGCGTTCTGCGCCCACACGTTCTCAGCCCTCGCGGCAGTGCTGGCCGGAGTCGGTGTCAAAATGAAGGCCGCTGCAAAAGCCGAAACTGCGGTCAAGATAACGACCACGACTGCTACGGTTCCCGATGGAAATTTGTTCCGCATCTTCACTCCGGCGCTATGGAACTCAGTGCACTAAGCCGAGCCGGAGGCGCTGGTTCCACGACTCCTGCGCATTGGCGCCGCGCGCGGGAACCCGATCAGGACGAAAAAACAATCGAAACCTGGATATTGCCGCTGATGCGGGGCGTATCGAGTGAAACGCTGTCGCCGTGACGGCGCACGCGCAGATCGACGCTGGAGGACGACAGCCGCAGGTCGCGCAGCAATACCTCGTCTAAGAATGCCGGCAGATGGGGATTACGCAGGCGGATCTCAGCTTTGACGGGATCGAATTCGAGGCCGAGCGCCGCCTCGAGCAGCGTGAACGGCGTCGCGCTGGCCCAGGCCTGCGGCGAACAGGCGATGGGATAGAGCGTCGGGCCGTGGCCGCGCTGGCGCTGAAAGCCGCAGAACAATTCCGGCAGCCGACGCTGATCCATATAGGTTGCGGCGGCGAACAAGCCGCCGAATAACGTATCGATTGCATGTTTGTGGCCGTAGCGCGCCAGCCCGAGCGCAATCAGCGCATTGTCGTGCGGCCAGATCGAACCGTCGTGATAGGACATCGGATTGTAGCGCACCGCTTCTCGCGCCACGGTGCGGATGCCCCAGCCGGAAAAGAAGCTCGGCTGCAGCAATTGCGTGGCGACGCTGCCGGCACGATCGGCCGCGGCGATGCCGGTGAACAGGACTTGCCCGGCATTCGAGGTGCGCACCTTGCAGGGTTTTTTATCGCCATCGAGCGCCAGTGCATAAGTGCCGAGATCGGGGCACCAGAACGCAGCTTCAAAACGTTCGGCGAGCGCGCG
The DNA here is from genome assembly GCA_049677525.1 of Xanthobacteraceae bacterium. Taxonomy (GTDB): domain Bacteria; phylum Pseudomonadota; class Alphaproteobacteria; order Rhizobiales; family Xanthobacteraceae; genus BOG-931. The sequence continues at coordinate 9,846 of JBAUCK010000053.1, read as the reverse complement.
CGCTCCGGCATTCAACTTGTCGGCCGCCGCGTCGTGGCCGAGGCGGCGGGCGCATCGCGCCGCCATCAGTTTTGCCGCATAGACGTAAGCCTGCACTTCGACCAGCGCGATCGCGCCTTCGGCCAAGCGGCCGTCGGCGTGAAAGATCGCATCGTGTGAATCCTTCCAGCCTTGATTGGCGAGGCCCTGATCGGTGGCGCGCAAATATTCGACAAAGCCGTCGCCGTCCGGATCTCCCGGGCCGTCGATCCAGCCCAGGGCCGCCTCGAGGGCCGGCCATAATTCGGCGATGGTTTCGAAGTCGCCGGTGCGCTCGGCATAAAGCCCGGCCAGCAGCACGAAGAGCGGTGTCGCGTCGACGCTGCCGTAATAGAGCCCGAACGGTACTTCGCGCAGCGCCGCCATCTCGCCGCCTCGCATCTCATGCAAAATCTTGCCGGGCTGCGCATCGGCCAGCGGATCGGTGGTCTTGGCCTGATAGAAGGCGAGGCGGCGCAGCACGCCGCGCGCGACCTCCGGCGACCACCACAGCATCTGCAAGGCGGTGATCAGCCCGTCGCGGCCGAATGTCGTCGAATACCAGGGAATGCCGGCATAAGGGTAGCGGCCCTGCGGCGTATCCGTCATCAGCATCGCCAGGTCGGCGGCGGAGCGGCACAGGATCTCGTTGAAGCGATCGTTGGACGTCTCGACCGACGTGCGTTCGAGCGTTTGGGCGCGCATTTCGCGCCGCGACGCGATCATGCCGCGCAGGAACGGCACCGGCCGCGCTTGAGTCTGGTCGCAGCTCGCTGTGAGAAACAGCGGCCGCATTTCTCCGGGCGCAAGCGCGATCCGGTAGATGGCGGCGTTTTGCGTCAGCCGGTCGGGCGGCGGATCGAAGGTCAGTGCGGTGCGCCGCAGCTTGGCGTCAAGTCCCTTGTAAAGGAGGAGAACGCGATCGGCGCCTTGCAGTTCGGTGGTTGCGACGCCGCGCTTGTCGCGGTGCGCGCCGCGGACCTCGAACAGATCGGCAAAATCGTTGTCGAACAGGATCGAGAGCTGCAGATCGGTTGGATGATCGCCGTAATTGCGCACGCCGAGCCGCTGATAGGCGGTGTCGCGCCACAGAAAGATCGTACGCTGAATGTGGACGCGGTCTTTTTCCAGGACGATGTGCTGGCCGTCCATCAGATCCGGATTGGTCAGATCGATGAAGAAGGCGGAATTGTCGTCGCGCAGCGTCGAGCCCAGCAACAAAGGCGGCTCGCCATTGACCAGCAATTCGAGGCGCGACAAGTGCCGGGTGTCATTGTGAAACAATCCGGCGGAGCCGCCGGACAATATCCCGCCCGCGTCGTTACGGATGTCGCCGCGGGCGTCGAGCACGATGAATGTATCGCCGTATTTCAAGACGCGCGGCGGCCACGCCGGTCGCGACGCGGTAATAGTGAACGCCGCTTCGGCCGTCGTCTCGTCGATGAACGTCACCCCATGGGTATGCTCGGCGATCTCCGCCGCGGTTTTTAATGACATCGGTTTTCGCTTGGGTTTTGCTTGTTCGGTTTTTCGTGTGTTTGGCGCGACGCAACGCGTAGCCGCACAGGACCGGGAAGGGCGCCGCAATGAAAACGCGGTGGCACTGAGGCGAACGCCGAGCAGGCCGGATTGTTCAATTTGTTTTTGGTGCGCCGCACCAAAAGTGTGATCACCACGTGTTGCGTCTATTCGCCACGCACCAAAAAGCATTGTGACGAACTAGTAAAATTGAAACTGCTGCTCTAATCTCAGGGCCAGAACAAGCAGTAATAAATAATACCAAGGATTTTAGGGAGGAGTTATGACGGTCACGTCCACTCTGGGCCGCACCACGGCTGCGGCTACGTCGACCACGCGCTGGGGTTATTTGGCGATCTGCATCATCTGCATGGTGATGGTCGCCAACCTGCAGTATGGATGGACCTTCTTCGTCAACCCCATCAACAAAGCGCACGGCTGGACGCTCGCGGAAATCCAATTCGCGTTTACGCTTTTCATAGCCCTCGAGACCTGGCTCACGCCGATCGAGGGCTGGATCGCCGATGTGATCGGCCCGAAAGTCGTGGTCGCCTTCGGCGGCATCATGGTTGCGATCGGTTGGACCATTAATTCCCATGCCGAGACGTTGGGGATGCTTTATCTCGGCGCCGCTGTGTCCGGCATCGGTGGTGGCGCGGTTTATGCAACCTGCGTCGGCAACGCGGTGAAATGGTTCCCCGACCGGCGCGGCCTCGCGGTCGGTCTCACGGCGGCAGGCTACGGCGCGGGCACGGCTCTCACCGTCATTCCGATTCAATACGTCATCGCCAACTACGGCTATCAGTCCGCTTTTCTCTGGTTCGGTATCGTCCAGGGCGCTGTCGTCTTCGTGTTTGCCTGGCTGTTGCGCGCGCCGGAGTCCGGTGAACTGGCATCAGCTCCGGCGGCGAAGGTGGCGCAATCCTCGCGCAGCTACAGCCCCAAAGACGTGCTATCGACGGCGGTGTTCTGGCTGCTCTACATCATGTTCATCATGGTGTCGGCATCGGGCTTGATGGCGACCGCGCAACTCGCGCCGATCGCCAAGGACTTCAATGTCAGCAGCGTCATTATCCTGGCCGGCCTGTCGACGCTCTCTCTCGCGGCGATCATCGACAACGTCTGCAACGGCGGCGCGCGTCCGCTATTCGGCTGGGTGTCGGACCATATCGGTCGCGAATACACGATGGCGATCGCCTTCGGTTTCGGCGGCATCGCCTATTGGCTCCTCGGCGCGCTCGGTCACGAGCCATGGGGCTTTGTGATCTTCGCAGCTTTGATCTTCCTGACCTGGGGCGAGATCTTCAGCCTGTTCCCGTCGACCTGCACCGACACGTTCGGGCCGAAATTCGCCACGGTGAATCTGAGCTTGCTCTATACTGCCAAGGGCACGTCGGCCTTCCTGGTGCCGGTCGCCAATCTGATTAAGGACGCCGCCGGAAGCTGGCACATGGTGTTCGTCGTCACCGCGTTGATGAATTTCGTCGTGGTGGCGCTCGCCTTGTTTGTGCTCAAGCCGCTCCGGGCGCGGACGATGCAGCGGGCCTGATCGCTCGCGGATCCGAAGAAGGGCGCGGGAGAAATTCTGCGCCTTTTTTTTGCCGCCGGATGGACGTGGCGAACTCCTCCACGGTCTTTCCGCCTGCAGCTGCGGCCAGTTCAGCTTTGCCCTGGAAATAGATCACTCCAGCCCTGGCATAATGTATTATAGTACGCTATGGCTGCTGGACCTGAACGCCGCCACAACGTCGAAAAAGACCGAACACCTTCTGCCAGGGTTGTGAAACGTCTTTGTAGCGAGCATCTTTGATGTCATCCGGTGCCGACCGATTTTCTCTGACTGCAAGCGGCAACGTCGCCACGCCAGACGTGACCCTGCGGCCGCGGCTCGATCCGATCGACACGTCTTTCAGCTTCAAGAACAAGGCCTATGCGGCGCTGAAATCCGTGATTGTCGGCATGGATGTCTATGGCAGCCGCAGCGACATCCGGCTCGATGAGCGTAGCCTCGCCGAGGAATTCGGCATCAGCCGCACGCCGGTGCGCGAGGCGATGGCGCAGCTCGAGCGTGAAGGCTTCGTCCGCACCGTGCCGCGGCGCGGCGTCTATGTGGCCCGCAAGACCAAGCGCGAAGTGATCGAAATGATCACCGCCTGGGCGGCGCTCGAAAGCATGGCCGCGCGCCTCGTGACGGCAAATGCCAGCGCCGAAGAAATCGCTTCGCTGCGCAGCATGTTCGCGACCTTCGACGACGGGCAGCTGCGCGCGCATCTCGACGAATATTCCGAGGTGAATATCGAGTTTCACCAGACGCTGATCCGCTTAAGCCGCAACAGCGTGCTGGTGCAGCTCGCCGAGAATCTGTTCACCCATATGCGGATGATCCGGCGCAAGACCATCGGCGAGAAGGACCGCGCCGACCGCTCGATCCGCGATCACATGCACATCATCGAGGCGCTGGAAGCCCGCGACACCGTGCGCGCCGAGGCCTTGGTGCGCGACCATGCGCTTGGCCTTGCCGAGCATGTCGAGAAATACGCCGATTATCTGGATTGAGCGATGGCCGCGATGCAGCACTTCTTTCTCAAGCTGATTGCTCCGCGGTCGAGCTTCGCGATGGACATGAGCGCCGACGAGAAGGCGATTATGGCCGAGCATCTCGCTTACTGGAAAGCCAAGCTCGACAACGGCGAGGTGATCGTGTTCGGCCCGGTAATGGATCCCAAGACTCCTTACGGCATGGGCGTGGTCGCCGCAGCGGACGAGACTGCGGCGCGCGCTTTCGCCGATGGCGACCCGGCGATCAAATCGAGACGCGGCTTCACGTGCGAAATCCATCCAATGCGCGCGGTCACGCGCGAAACCGTCAACGCTCCATAGGGAGAGGCATCATGGCCGACGCAGCAGTGAAGACCAAACCCGAAACCGCGGATGCACCGGAGCGGGAACTCACCGACGGCTTTCACCTCGTCATCGAGGCGCTCAAGCTCAACGGCATCAAGACGATCTATAATGTGCCGGGCATTCCGATCACGGATTTGGGCCGCATGGCGCAGGGCGCCGGGCTTCGCGTCATCTCGTTCCGCCACGAGCAGAATGCCGGCTATGCCGCTTCCATTTCGGGCTTTTTGACCAAACAGCCCGGCATCTGTCTCACCGTTTCGGCGCCGGGCTTTCTCAACGGCCTCACCGCGCTCGCCCATGCCACAACCAACTGCTTCCCGATGATTCTGATCTCAGGCTCGTCGGAGCGCGAAGTCGTCGACTTGCAGCAGGGCGATTACGAAGAGATGGACCAGCTCGCCATCGCCAAGCCGTTGTGCAAGGCCGCGTTCCGTGTGCTGCATGCGGCCGACATCGGCATCGGCGTGGCCCGCGCGATCCGCGCCGCGGTGTCCGGCCGTCCGGGCGGCATCTATCTCGATCTGCCGGCCAAGCTGTTCGGGCAGGTGATGGACGCCGAAGCCGGGCAGAAGTCGCTGGTGAAGGTCATCGATGCCGCTCCCGCGCAAATTCCGGCGCCCGCTGCAATCAAGCGCGCGCTCGACGTGCTCAAAAGCGCCAAGCGCCCGCTGATCATCCTCGGCAAGGGCGCGGCCTATGCGCAGGCCGACGATGCGATCCGCGCGCTCGTCGAAAAGAGCGGCGCGCCGTTCCTGCCGATGAGCATGGCCAAGGGCCTCCTGCCCGACACCCATCCGCAATGCGCCGGAGCTGCGCGCTCGACAGTGCTGAAAGACGCCGACGTGGTGATGCTGATCGGCGCGCGGCTGAACTGGCTGCTCTCGCACGGCAAGGGCAAGAGCTGGGGCGAGCCGCATTCGAAGAAATTCATCCAGATCGACATCGAGCCGAAAGAAATGGATTCCAATGTCGAGATCGCGGCTCCCCTGGTCGGCGATATCGGCTCCTGCGTCGCGGCTTTGCTCGAGGGCATGGGGGCGAAGTGGCCGCCGGCGCCGGCCGACTGGGTCGCGACCGTTAGCACCAAGAAAGACGAGAACATCGCCAAGATGGCGCCGCGGCTGATGAACAACAATTCGCCGATGGACTATCACGGCGCGCTCGGCGTGCTGCGCACCATTGTCAAGGAACGCCCCGACGCCATCCTGGTCAATGAAGGCGCCAATGCGCTCGATCTGACGCGTGGCGTCATCGACATGTATCAGCCGCGCAAGCGCATCGATGTCGGCACCTGGGGCGTGATGGGCATCGGCATGGGCTATGCGATCGGCGCCGCCATCGAAACCGGCAAGCCGGTGCTCGCCATCGAAGGCGACAGTGCGTTCGGCTTCTCCGGCATGGAGATTGAGACGGTCTGCCGTTACAAGCTGCCGGTCTGCGTCGTCATCTTCAACAATGACGGCATCTATCGCGGCACCGACGTCAATCGCAGCGGCAGCGTCGATCCGGCGACGACGGTTTTCGTCAAAGGCGCGCGCTACGACAAGATGATCGAGGCTTTCGGCGGCGTGGGCGTCAATGCCACATCGCCGGACGAGCTCAAGCGCGCGGTCAACGCGGCGATGGATTCCGGCAAGCCGACCTTGATCAATGCTGTGATCGATCCGGCCGCCGGCAGCGAGAGCGGCCGCATCGGCAATCTCAACCCGCAAAGCGTGCTGAAGAAGAAGTGAGCCGAAGGCGCGGGCCAAGCGAATTTGAAATGAAACATCGATGTCCGTTCTCGCGGACATGAGTGAAACTCGGGAGGCCACCAATGGCAACGCGTAAGAAAGCCAAAGCAAAATCCAAAGCGGCCGTTAAAAAGTCGGCGAAGACGGTCGTCAAGCTCGCGGTGAAAAAGCCCGCGGCGAAGGCGGCGGCAAACGGCCTGCCGCGCCCGAGCACCAAGCCGTTCGGCCAAACCGGCCGCGCGCTCGCAGGTGTCAAGATCCTCGATTTTACCCACGTGCAGTCGGGCCCGACCTGCACCCAGCTCCTCGCCTATATGGGCGCCGACGTGATGAAGGTAGAGCGGCCCGGCGTTGGCGACATCACGCGCGGGCAGCTGCGCGACGTGAAGGGACAGGACAGCCTTTACTTCACTATGCTCAACGGCTCAAAACGCTCGATCACCATCGATTCCAAAAATCCCAAGGGCAGGGAAATCCTTGATCGGATGATCAAGCACTGTGACGTGCTGGTCGAAAATTTCGCGCCGGGCGCGCTCGACCGCATGGGGCTGACCTGGGAGCACATCCACAAGCTCAATCCGCGCATGATCGTCGCCTCGGTTAAGGGTTTTGGCCCGGGTCCGTATGAGGACTGCAAGGTCTACGAGAATGTCGCGCAATGCGCCGGCGGCGCCGCGTCGACGACCGGCTTCCGCGACGGCCCGCCGCTCGTCACCGGCGCGCAGATCGGCGACAGCGGCACCGGGCTGCATCTCGCGCTTGGCATCGTCTCGGCGCTTTATCAGCGTGTCCGCACCGGCCGCGGTCAGAAGGTGCTTGCCGCCATGCAGGACGGCGTGCTCAATCTGTCGCGCGTCAAATTGCGCGACCAGCAACGGCTCGCGCATGGTCCGCTCACCGAATACAGCCAATACGGCGAAGGCGTACCGTTCGGCAAAGCGACGCCGCGCGCCGGCAATGATTCCGGCGGCGGCCAGCCGGGCTGGATCGTCAAATGCAAAGGCTGGGAGAGCGATCCCGACGCCTACATCTATTTCATCACCCAGGCGCCGGTCTGGGCTCCGATCTGCGATCTGATCGGCAAGCCGGAATGGAAGACCGATCCGGATTACGCCACGCCCCCGGCGCGGCTGCCGCGGCTGCGGCACATCTTCGACACCGTCGAAGCATGGACCAAGACCAAGACCAAGCTCGAGGTCATGGATATCTGCAACAAGCACGACATCCCGGTCGGCCCGATCTTGTCGATGAAGGAGATCGCCGAGGAGAAGTCGCTGCGCGACACCGGCACCGTGGTCGAGGTCGATCACCCCGGCCGCGGCAAATATCTGACCGTCGGCAATCCGATCAAACTTTCGGACTCGCCCGCCGACGTCCGGCGCTCGCCGCTGCTCGGCGAGCACACCGAAGAGATCCTGCGCAAGGTGCTTGGCTATTCGGAGAAAGACGTCGCCGCGATCAAGCTGTCAGGGGCGATCACGCCGCCGGAGAAGCCGGCAAAGGCGGAAGCGGCGTAGTCGTTAGAACCGCTCGTCCCCGCGGAAGCGGGGACGCATGCGGCGTTGTCATATTGTCTGGGTGACCGCTTTCGCGAACATGAGCGGAATTTGAGGGAGTTGCGATGCGCATCGTTGTTCACGGCCAGCAGGCGTTCGGCAAGGCAGTGCTTGAAGCGCTGCTCAAGCGCGGCGACGAAGTCGTCGCGGTTTACGTGGCGCCGGAAAAGCCGGGCGCCAAGGTCGATCCGCTGAAGGAAGCGGCGCTGACGGCGAAGCTTCCGGTCTATCAGCCGGACAATTACCGCAAGCCGGAAGTTTGGGAAGAGTTCAAGGCGCTCAAGCCCGATCTTCAAGTCATGGCCTTTGTCACGCTGTTCGTGCCGGAAGAGTTTCTGAACATCCCAACCCATAGCTCGATCCAATATCACCCCTCGCTGTTGCCGGCCTATCGCGGCGCGTCGGCCATCAACTGGCCGATCATCAAAGGCGAGACCGAAACCGGACTGTCGATCTTCTGGCCCGACAACGGCCTCGATACCGGTGACGTGCTGATCCAGAAGAAAACGCCGATCGGCCTCAACGACACTCTCGGCACTGTCTACTTTGATCGGTTGTTCCCGATGGGCGTCGACGCGATGCTCGAGTCGGTCGATCTCGTGAAAGCCAAAAAGGCGCCGCGCCTCAAGCAGGACGAAGCTAAAGCCACTTACGAAGGCCGCTGCACGCCCGAGAATGCCAAGATCGATTGGGGCAAGCCCTGGGAGCAGATCGACCGCCTGATCCGCGGCTGCAATCCGGCGCCCGGCGCGTGGACCACGCTCGACGGCAAGCAACTGAAGATTTTCGACGCCAAGCCGCTGCCGGCCAAAGACCCCAAGGGCATCGCCGGCAAGCTCGGCGAGATCGTTGTCGTCGACGCCGACAGTTTCACCGTGGTCTGCGCCGACGGCCGCTTCAAAGTCACGCGCGTTCAGCCCGCCGACGGCAAGAAGATCGAAGCCGGCGAATGGGCGCAGTCGGCCAATCTTCAGCTCAAGGCCAGATTTACCTAACCAACCGAATACGAATTTCCCGCCGGGTTTTTCTTCAAGCAACGGATCGCAAACAATGTCCGCCTCGCAACATCAGTCGCCGAAATCCGATATTGAAATTTCCCAGGCCGCCAAGAAGCGGCCCATTCTCGACATTGCCAATGAACGGCTCGGCATCGCGCCGGAAAATCTCGAGCCTTACGGCCACTATAAGGCCAAGGTGTCGATCGACTACATCAAGACGCTTAAGGACAAGAAGAACGGCAAGCTGATCCTGGTCTCCGCGATCTCGCCGACGCCGGCGGGCGAAGGCAAGACGACCACGACGGTCGGCCTCACTGACGCGCTCAATTACATCGGCAAGAAGGCGATGCTCTGCCTGCGCGAGCCGTCGCTCGGTCCGTCATTCGGCATGAAGGGCGGCGCCGCCGGCGGCGGTTACGCGCAAGTCGTGCCGATGGATGACATCAATCTCCACTTCACCGGCGATTTCCACGCCATCACCTCGGCGCATAACCTGCTCTCGGCGCTGATCGACAACCACATCTATTGGGGCAACGCGCTTGGCATCGACAGCCGCCGCGTCACTTGGCGCCGCGTCATCGATATGAACGACCGCGCGCTGCGCGAGATCGTTTGTTCGCTCGGCGGCGTCGCCAACGGCTTTCCTCGCGAGGCCGGTTTCGATATCACCGTCGCTTCCGAGGTGATGGCGATCTTCTGTCTCGCCAACGATCTTGGAGATCTCAAGAAGCGCCTCGGTAATGTCATTGTCGCCTATACGCGCGACCGCAAGCCGATCCGTGCCAGCGACCTCAAGAGCAACGGCGCCATGGCGGCGCTGCTCAAGGAAGCGATTGCGCCGAACCTGGTCCAGACCCTCGAAGGCACGCCCGCCTTCATTCATGGCGGCCCCTTCGCCAATATCGCGCATGGCTGCAATTCGGTGACCGCGACCCGCGCTGCGCTCAAGCTCGCCGATTACGTCGTCACCGAAGCGGGCTTCGGCGCCGATCTGGGTGCCGAGAAATTCCTCGACATCAAATGCCGCAAGGCCGGCATCACGCCGAACGCCGTGGCCCTCGTCGCCACCGTGCGCGCCCTCAAGATGCATGGCGGCCTCGCCAAGGATCAGCTCAAGGG
>JBAUCK010000052.1:0-22467 GCA_049677525.1 Xanthobacteraceae bacterium | reverse complement strand
GATAACAACGCCTGATGTGGCGACGATGATCGCGATCATCATCAGCCAAGTCACCACATCGCCGAGAAAGACCAGCCCGAAGATCGCGACCTGAATCGGTTCGGTCTTGGTGTAGGCGATGGTGACGACGAAGGAGCGCTGGCCCATGGCCATGAGCATCAACGCGGTGGCGGCGATTTGCGCACCGGCGCCGTCGATCACCCAGGGCCAGAAGCTTAAGCCGGGGCGCGGAAGCGACACGCCGGTCACCAGCAAAACCCCGATCAAAGACAGCAATGCGAACGGAAAGCCGAACAGGAACCGCACATGGGTCGCGCCAACGGTGCCCAGGCTCGTTGTCAGCTCGCGCTGCATGGCGTTGCGCAAGGTCTGGAAGAACGCGGCGGTGACGGTGAAGACGATCCAGAGCCAGCCGGCAATCATCAGGCCGCCTTTTCCGCGACGACCATGTAATTGACGTCCATGTCGGTGGTGAGCTGCCAGCGGTCGGCGAGCAGATTGTACATCACGCCGGTCTCGTCGGTGATTTGCAGCCCGCCTTGCTCGATGGCGATTTCGAGCTCGTTGGGCGTGACGAACTTGTCCCACTGATGGGTGCCGCGCGGCAGCCAGCGCAAGATATATTCGGCGCCGACGATGGCGAGCGCAAAGCTCTTGACGGTGCGGTTAAGCGTCGCGACGAACATCAGCCCGCCGGGCTTCACCATCTCGGCCGCGACATCGATGAACAGGCCGACATCGGCGACATGTTCGACCACTTCCATGGCGAGAACAATGTCATAGCTTTCGCCGGCGGCCTCCAGCGCCTCGGCGGTGGTGGCGCGGTAATCGATTGTCAGCCCGGATTGTTCGGCATGGTGCTTCGCGACCGCGATATTGCTGTCCGATGGATCGGCGCCGACCACTGACGCACCGAGCCGCGCCAGCGGCTCGGTGAGAACACCGGCGCCGCAGCCGATATCGAGCATGCGCAAGCCTGAAAGGCTGTCGAGCCGGTTCGGATCGCGGCCGAAATGCGCCGCAGCGCGGTCGCGGATATAGGCGAGGCGAACCGGATTGAACTTGTGCAACGGCGCCATCGGGCCGTTCGGATCCCACCATTGGCTCGACAGCCGCGAAAACCGCGCCACTTCGTCGGCGTCAATCGTGGCTGCGGATGTTTGCTGCCGGTCCATCTCGATGCTCGCTGTCACCGACATCTCGTAGCATTTCCGTGCCGCCCGGTGAAAGCGGCACGCCGTCCCCGCTAACCTGCCGGAGACAGGCGCTCGGGCATCCTGATCGCTTGCGGCTTGGCGATGGTTTCAAGCTCGTCCCACAACTTGGCGGGAATGGGGATGCCGGATTTGCGGCGCGCCGTTTCGGTGCGGCCCGAGCGCTCGCCAGGCAGCAGAATCTCGTCGAACCCCACCTGCCGCGGCAGCGCCTTGATCAGCGCGGCAAGCGTATCGGCGTCGCTTTCGAAGCCGCCGAGCGGACGGAACGCCGTGATATCGATCGCGATGACCACCAGGTTCGAGGTGTGACGCTTGCGCTTTTCCGGGCCGAGCATGCGCGCCTGGATCGGTGCCGCGCCGAGAACGCTTACGATCATTTCGAACATGAAGCTGAGGCCGGAGCCTTTCGGACCGCCGAGTGGCAGGAGGATTTCCGCCGCGCGCGGGTCGGTAGTCGCTTCGCCCGTAGCGGTCAGCACCGTTTCCGCCGGCAGTTTCTCGTTGCTCACACGCGCCTGCAAGATCTTGCCGTTGGAGATCGTGCTGGTGGCCATATCAAGGACGATCGGGCCGCCGCTCGCGGGCACCGCGATCGCGATCGGGCTGGTGCCGAGGCTCGCGACGCGCGCGCCGTAATAGGCCATCAGGGTCTGACCCGCGGCGATGACAATGGCGGCGCAATCGCGCTCGGCAATCCATTGCGCGTAGCGCCCGATGGCGCCGGTATGCGTGGTTTCGCGAATGAGGCCGTAACAGACGCCGGCCGTTTTCGCTCGCTCCACCGCGAGCGCCGAGGCCCGCATGGCCGCGACCGGCCCGAAACCAAGATGGCCGTCGAAGACAAAGGTCGCGGCGCGATCCGCAATAAGGCGCGGCTGCGCCTTCACGTCGATCTCGCCGCTCTCGATGTAACGGAGATAACGCGGCAACCGCGATATACCGTGGCCGTCGACTCCGCGCAGATTGGCCCAGACCAGGCCGTCGGCGACGGTATCGGCATCGCTGTCGCCTGCGCCGGTGAAAACGAGCACGTCGCGGATGAAGCGTTTCAGCTCGTCATGACCGACGACAATCCTGCCGCCGCTCATGCGCGCTTCGCTGCAAAGTAAGTGTCGAGCCAGTTGCGCAGCAGGCTCCAGACGCGCGTGGAGTTTTCGGCGAACAGGAAGTGATCGAGGCCGGCGAACAGATGCAGCTCGCTCGGCTGGCCGGCGCGCTTGAACATTTCGATCGACTGTTCGGTCGGCGTCACCGAATCCTTCGCCGAGTGGATGAGCAAAAGCGGCCGCGGCGCAATCTTGCCGACCACTTCCTCGGCGCGGAAGTCGAACATGCTTTGCGCGGTCTCGGCCGGAAACATTTCCACCGAATTGGGCGCGAGCATGCCGACATTCTGCTTTGCGAGATTTTCCTTCACGTGGTTCGGGATCGGCACGATGTCGTAGCGCGGCACCATCAGCGACTTGCCGGTGCGCTCGCGATGGGCGCGGCCGTCTTCGAACATTTTGGTGAATTTGGCCCAGGCTTCCGGCGTCGCGTGCTGGCCGCGGAATTTGCGCTCGCCGTGGCCCCAGCCGCCATTGGAAATGACCGCGGCGATGCGCGGATTGGTGCCGCCGGCATAGACCGCGACCGCGCCGCCGAAGCTCGACCCGATGACGCCGATCCGGTCGGGATCGACGGCAGGATGCTGCGCCAGGACGTTGAGCGCGTTGCCGAGATCTTCCACCTGTTCGAGGCAGATGACGCGGCCGAACTCGCCTTCGCTCTTACCGCAGCCGCGCATATCGAAGCGCATGGTGACATAGCCGAACTCGCTCAAGACCCGCGTCGGCTGCAGCACATTATTGCCTTCGCTGTTGGAGCCGAAGCCGTGGAGCACGATGAAGGCTGAGCGCCGCTCTTTCGACGCCAGGCCGTCGAGAACGCCGACGGCGCCGTGCAGGCGCAGGCCCGCGGACTGAAAGCTGATCGTTTCTTCTTTCATGGGGACCAATCGATGCAGGCCACGCGGGATCGCGGCCGGGAATGAGCCAAAGCGACCGAGCCAACTAGCCCAGAGCGGCTACCTTAAGCAAGATAGTCGTGTACCACCTTACCAAGCGGTAGGGTCAGATCTGCAATGATGTGGGTGCCGGACACGATTTCCAGCACCGGCAATTCGGCCAGCGGCGCCAGCGCGTGCGACACGAGAGTAAGCGCCGCGGGCCCCGTCCAGGCGCCTTTGAGATCGACATCGGTCAACTCGTATTCGACGATCTCACAGATGCGCGGCGTTCCGTCGACATGAGGGATGATCTTGAGGAGGAAACTCGGCGCCAACAGCGAGGCTTTGACGGCGTCGTGATCGGCCACTTTGTGCTTATAGCCCATGGTGCCGGTGGCGATCCGGATCGAGCCGTAATCCAGGGTGCCGACGAGCGTATCGAGCTCGTCATGCAGTGTGGGTTTCGCGAGCTTTTTCGGAAAACCCCACAATTCGCGGCCGCCGGCGATCGGCGGATGGTCGTCCAAGAACATGCAATGCGAATACCCGCCTTTGCGGCCTTTGAAGGTCACCGGAATGACCTGCCCGCTTTCGGTGTAATCGCCGAAGCCGGTCGAATCCGGCATGCGGATGAACTCGAGTTTGACCAGCGGCTCTTCGATTTGCAGCGGCTCCGGCACCAGTTCGCGCAATTTCTGCGGATCGGTGCGGTAGGTGATGATGAGGAATTCGCGATTGACGAAACGATAGGGGCCAATCGGAAAGGCCGGGCTGGTCAGCGGCATGGCGAAAGCTCGCTGCCGCACATCGCTTTCCTTCATATCGAATTCCTTTCGTTATTGGACAACAGCTAGTCCGGAAGATCCTCGCCGAGATCGAAGGTCCGAACCCCCACGGCGCGATCCGGCAACTGCAGCACTTGCGGGTCGGCGAGTGTTTGCAGCGCATTGTTGTAACCGGCTTGCCAGTGCTCCTCCATGGTCCGCCGCGAAAACTCGAAATCCTTGGCAATGCCTTCGTAAGCCTGCGAGCGATAGATCAGATGCACGATGTTGCAGACCTTGTCGTCGGTTTCCGCCGCCAGGAGCTTGACGTCCTCGCTATCCCGGAATTCGGGCGGGATGTTCTTGAGAACGCGCGCCAGCGCGATGCGAAGCTTCTGCATCTTCTGATACTGATCTGTCGCGTTGCGATTGCGGCTTGAATAGACGATTTCCTTTTGCCGCACTTCGACTTCGATCATGTCTTTGGGCAGCATGCCGCGCGCGTTCCAAAGATCGATCTGAAAAGCCAGCGTGTCGCGCCGCGGCCGGGAATCCAGCACCCATTGCAGCGGCGTGTTCGAGATCAATCCGCCGTCCCAAAAATACCGGTCGCCGACCTTGGTCGCCGGAAAACCGGGGGGCAAAGAGCCCGAGGCAAGGATGTGCTCGCAGATGATCTTGTGCGTCGTAGTGTCGAAATAAGTGAAATTTCCGGTGCAGACATCGACCGCGCCGACGCTAAAGCGCATCGCGCCCGAATTGACCCGGTCGAAATCGACCAGCCGTTCGAGCGTCGTCTTCAACGGCGCATTGTCATAATAGCTCGCCTTGTCGGCGCTGCCCGGCGGCCACAGCATCACCGGCGGAATGCGAGGAAAGAAAAAGTTGGGCGCCCCGAACAGCAATACGTTCATGGCGCGGGCTTGATTGACGAACTGATGGTTTTTCTGGTCCTTCAGTTCGATATGCTTGAAATAGGGAATACCGAGCGGCGACGCGCTCACGGTCTCCCAAAACTCGCGCAGGCGCGCGACGCGCTTCTCGGGCGGATTGCCGGCGATGATCGCCGAATTGATCGCCCCGATTGAAATGCCGGCGACCCAATCCGGGTGCAGGTCGGCTTCGGCCAGCGCCTCATAGACCCCGGCCTGATACGAGCCGAGCGCGCCGCCGCCCTGCAACAACAAAGTGATCTGCTCGAACGGCGTACGTCCTTGCGGCAAAGCTTGCTCCAGCGGCTCTTGGTCGGCTTGTTGCACTGCACCTAAGCCTACGGCGCTTGAGCCCCGCGCGGCAAGGGTGGCGGTGGGCCGGACTTTTCGGCGGCCCCCGGCGCCGGCCACCTTTCGTGGGTCAGCGGGACCAGCATTTTTACGCCGAGACCCTCACTCGAATAGTTACGGATAACTTCACCGTTTAATTGCCGCTGTATGACAAGGTCGATCAGCCGCGTGCCGAAGCCGCTCTTTCGCGGCCGACGCGTCGGCGGCCCGTTCTTCTCGACCCAGTCCATGATCAGGCTCCTGCCGCGTGCGGTGCGCTCCACCGACCAGTACAGATCGAGCTGTCCTTTGGCGCGCGACAGGCTGCCATGCTTGGTCGCATTGGCGGCAAGCTCATGCAGCGCCGCGCTCAGCGTAAACACCGGATCGGGCTCGAGATCGATATTCGGACCCTTCAACGACGCCCGATCGAGATAGGGACCGAGCACGGCATGCAGAAGCTCCATGATCGGTATCGATTGCCAGCCGCCTTCGGTGATCAGCCGGTGGGCGTTCGCCATGGCCAGCACGCGGGCCTGATACTTCGTCGTGAGATCAGGAATGTTCTTCGACGTCCGCGCCGTCTGCGAGAACAGAGCCAGCAACTGCGAAAACAGATTGCCGCTGCGATGCCGCATGTCGCGGATCATCAATTCGTGACGCTGCTCGAGCAGGCGGCGCTGAATGGCGCCGGCGAGGAGATTGGCGGCGGCGGCGAGGAACATCGTATCCTGCGCGCTGAAGCGCCGCTTGCGGCTGGAGCACACGCCGAGAATGCCGTAGGCACGGCCGTCGCGGCCGGCAATGGCGACATTCATCCCGCAGGCGCAATTGTGGTCCTTGAGATAAGGCGAAATCTCGAACCGCTTCTCGCTGGAAAAATCCTCGATCACCACCGGCTCCGCGGAATCGAGCGTGAAACGCGCGAGACTATCGGGCGCCGCCGTGGTCAACACCGTGCCGACAAGATCGGTATTCCAGCCGAAGCCGGCGCGCAGCAAGAGATCGTTGTCGCCGGGCATGAGTTCGAGAATTTTGACGAAATCGACCGACAGCGTAAGCGCAACGGTCGAGACCGCGTCGTTGAGAAGCCTTTCGAGATCGGGCTGCGCCAGCGCGCGTTCGCCGAGTTGCGCCAACGCTTCCTGCTGCTTGACGCGGGTGCGCAACTCGTTCTCGAGGCTGACGCGGCCGGTAATGTCGTAGCAGAGACCCGACATGCCTGTCGCTTTGCCACCCGCGCTAATGACCGCTCCGGTAGCCTCGAGCCAGCAGTCGTCGTCACGGCCGTCGCGCCGCAGCGTGCGATAGCGCGCACGAAACGGCGACTCCGCATGCATAGCCTCCTTGAGCAAGGCTTCCACATTCGCCCGATCTTCACCGTGAATGCTGTCGAGGAAGCCCGCGAGGGTGCCGTTGAAGCTGTGCGGCGGCAGACCGTGCATCGATTCAAGATTGATCGACCAAGTCAGGTTGCCGGCGTCGGCGTCCCACGACCAGACGCCAATGCGCGCGGACTCAAGTCCGGCGCGGACGATCGCGGCATTCGGAAAGAATTCTGTCGAAACGACCAGCGGCGATTTTCGCATGATCGCTTCCTGCGCAATGTCCTGCGTTGGCCCGCTTCTTTCTGGTCTTTTTTTGTCAGGCAAATCCATGCCTTTACACTTCCACCTTAGACCCACTCCGTAAAGATCGTCATTGCCGATCGCAGATGCAACTTATCGCGCCTCTGTTAGGACACGGACCGAAGAAAGATATTCCGAAAACGCAGGCGGACCTTCCGCGGTGCGGATGCGTTTAGAACAATGCTAAAGGCGCGCCTTGCGACGCGCCTTCGCGATATTCAGATAGCAACCGCAATATTACCGAACGGCAATCTGCGCCGACATACGGCCGCCGCGATCCTGATCGACGGCCACATTGTCAGCCGCAACTTGGCCACCGTCGTTCATAGAAATGCGCTCGGCCGAAGCGTGCGGACCGTTGGGCAGAACGATCACTTTGGTGCCGATGGCAACGCGCGAATAGAGATCCTGCACCTCGGAATTCTCCAGCCGGATGCAGCCGGAGGACACGTTCTTGCCGATCGTGGTCGGATCGTTGGTGCCGTGGATGCGGTACTCGGTATTGCCGAGATACATCGCGCGCGCACCGAGCGGGTTACCCGGACCGCCGGAGACCCAGCGCGGCAGATAGGGCTGACGCGCCACCATTTCCTTCGGCGGGATCCAATCCGGCCATTCGGCCTTGCGCGAGATCGTCTGTACGCCCGACCAGGTAAAGCCCTGGCGCCCGACGCCGATGCCGTAACGCATCGCCTTGCCCCCGCCCATGGTCAGGTAGAGAAACTTGTGCGCGGTATCGATGACGATGACGCCGGCCGGCTCGGTGCTCTGATAGGCCACGATCTGGTGGCGCAATTCCGGCGCCAATTGATCGGACGGGGCGGCGTCGTTCTGCGGCGCGGTTTGCGGCGCGTATTGCGGGAAGCCCGGCTGATAATTCTGCATCGGCCCGAAGGCGAGGACCTGCGCGGAAGCCGGGACGGCAGGCACCGCCAGGATGCCCGCGAACAGGATAAAGCTGCAAAGACGGTGTGACCGGCGAAGCGCTGCCATGACCTAAACTCCCGTGCTGAAGAGAATGCCGCTCTCTTTATCTTCAAATGCCGATGAGGCGTTTAGTTCCCACCCAACAAACAAACAACAAATAAATAAAATTCGAGTGAAACGCTTCAGTAGAATTTCCCTCAAATTGGGTCTTTCGGCGTAACGCCCTTCCCGATCAGACGCGCGCGGCGGCAACCAGGTTCACCGCATCTCGTGCGGTGACGTGCTGCGATTGAGGGCTTAATTCGGACTAGGACTGACGCGAAGGCTGACGCTGACTCCACGCGGATTTGCGCCGCGCTACGTCGTGCAGCGGCCGTAGATGTTGGACAATCGCGGCGTGGTTATCAGCGAAAACGACGGATCGCAGCCGTCCAGGATCTGCTTTGCGTCCTGCGGGTGCTGCGGGTCGTTCTTGGAAAAAGCCGAGTTGGCATCCGAAGGCAGCGGCAGCCGGTCGCCCTTGAATTCGCGGTTCACCGAGGTCGCGGGTACTTTAGCCGGAAAGCCTGCGCCGCTGCTCGGACCGGCGCTGAGGAAGGGGATGAGCCCGACGAAAAACAGCGACAGCGCAATCAGCCCAACCGCACTCGCCATGCGGACCAACAAAGCACGGACCAGCAAAGTATTGGCCATCGGGACTTCTCCAGCCGCGACGCTCGATCGCTTGTTTGTTCGATCGGACGCACCAAAGATCCCCGAAGCCGACAACCTCACCGCAAAGCCAACGTGCCCG
Source organism: Xanthobacteraceae bacterium (assembly GCA_049677525.1). Taxonomy (GTDB): domain Bacteria; phylum Pseudomonadota; class Alphaproteobacteria; order Rhizobiales; family Xanthobacteraceae; genus BOG-931. The sequence continues at coordinate 13,889 of JBAUCK010000052.1, read as the reverse complement.
CTGCCGCCGAGTTCCATCGCCGTCGTCCTTTCACTGAGACGTGAAGGATGCTGCCGTGATTCAAGCCGGCTGGGTTCAAGCGCTTGGCTTCAAACACGCCGGCGTGATCGGCCGCGTGTTTGTTTGATGCCATCTTGTTTTATGCGCTCGATTTTTGCTGCCGTTGATGGCCTTGCGAGGGCTTGCGCAGCGCAGCCCTGCCCCCGCGGCGCCAGGAACAAATATCGCCGTCAGCGTTTGTCATGGCGCGCCGGCCAATCTTTCCCCCTCCCCCGTGCTTGGCCGGCGGCGTTTGGCGCAGTCGATATGCCGATCGACTGCGCCTCAACATTTTTGGGGCTGCGAATCCAGGCGCGCGGGCACGGTGTCAGGGCTTGCAAAAAAGCTGGCTTGCAAAAAACGGCAAAGGCCGAGCATAGCCCGACCTTTGCACAACAGCAGAAATACGATCTTTGGCGCGCGTCTAAGCGGTGGCCTGGCGCTCCACCGGCTTACGTTCGCGCTGGCGCGCCTTGCGTCCGAAGAACAGCGCCTGGCTGACCACCGCCGAAACGACCGCGACCTGGAATGGCTTGGCGATCAAGAAGGCCGGCTCCGGACGCTGTCCAGTCAGGAAACGCTCCGGATAGGCGGTGATGAAGATGACCGGCACTTCGAACGAGCCGAGAAGCTCATTCACGGCATCGAGGCCCGAACTGCCGTCGGCGAGCTGAATATCGGCGAGGATCAATCCCGGCCGTTTCTTCTTGGCCAAAGCCAACGCCTCGCTATGGGTACGCGCGATGCCGATGACATGATGGCCCAGGCTCTCGACCAGCGCCTCGATATCCATGGCGATGAAGGTCTCGTCCTCGATAATGAGGACGTCGGTGGCGATTTCGGCGGCAAGCTCGCGCCCGGATTCCTCGACCAGGCCGCGGAGCGTCTGCAGGTCGCAGGCCAGGACTTCGGCGGCGTCTTCTTCGGAGAAGCCCTCGAGCGCGACCAGGAGAAAGGCCTGGCGCGGCCGCGGCGTAATGTGAGTCAGGTGCTGCTCGGGCGGCAGCACGATTTCGCTGGCTTCCGGCTTGTCGTTGAGCGCGACCGAATTCCAAATCTTCGTGAACAGCCGATAAAGGCCGACCCGCGAACTAGAGCTCGATTCCAGGAGCTTCGGGCTGGCAATCAGGGATTCAACGGTGGCGACGACATACGCGTCGCCGGACGCCTGGCTACCCGTAAGAGCGCGGGCATAGCGGCGAAGCGACGGCAGGTGCTGAAGTACGGCTTGCGAGGTGGACACTACGACCCTCCCCTTCCATGGTGCTGAGGTTACTCATAAAAACGCCGTCAGGCAAAAAAAGTTCCGACATCAAATCAAAGACGGAACTTCAGGCCATGTCAGTGCGTTAGCGGGTATTGGCGTTTGGAGTAGTGGGGCTGCGGCGGCGATGGGTGAATGGGGAAAAAATGAAATGAAACACCGCAATACCAATCTCGATCCGGTCAGTGAGAAGCCGGAGAGCAGAGACGGCATGACCAGACCAGCAAAGCCGGAAGCAAGGCTCGGCCGGGAGGTTCAGGCCAGAATCGGCCAGCAATTGCGTGCCATCTATGACGACGTGGTCAATCAGGGCGTTCCATCGCACCTCGCCGATCTGGTTCGGCGATTGAGCGAACAGGACCAGGATTGAAGGGCGAGCCAACATGAAACTCGACCCAGCGATTCGCGACCAAGTGCTAGGGACCGTGCCGAGTTTGCGCGCTTTCGCGATCTCGTTGTGCGGCAATATAGATCGCGCCGACGACCTGGTGCAGGAGACTCTCCTGCGCGCGCTGGCGCATATCGACTCGTTCCAGCCCGGCACCAATATGCCTGCCTGGCTGTTCACCATTCTGCGCAACCTGTTCCGCTCGGAATACCGCAAGCGGCGGCGCGAGGTTGAGGATGCCGACGGCCGTCATGCGGAGACGCTGAAGTCGCATCCCGAGCAGACCGGGCGGGTGGAGCTCGAAGAATTTCGGGCTGCGCTGTCGAAGCTGCCGTCGGATCAGCGCGAGGCGCTCATTCTGGTCGGCGCGTCCGGGTTCTCCTACGACGACGCGGCGGCGATCTGCGGCTGCGCGGTCGGCACCATCAAGAGCCGGGTCAATCGCGCCCGCACGCGGCTCGCCGACATTCTAGCTATCGACAGCGTGGATGACTTCGGTCCCGACCGGGCCACCCGCGCTGTGCTCGCCGGCGGCGGACGAAGCTAACAGCTCTTCTTCAGGTGATGCGAAGCAGTCCAGGAACAGCCATCCTGGACTGCTTTTTCGTTTGCTCATCATCGTAACGAGCCAATCACTTGAACATGTGCGACGGCAGCCAGAGCGCCAGGATCGGAAACGCGATCAGGATGACGAGCCGGACGATATCGGTGACGATGAACGGCAGGACGCCGGCAAAGATCGTCGAGAAGCTGACTTCAGGAATGACGCTTTTGATGACGAAGACATTCATGCCGACCGGCGGGTGAATGAGCCCGAGCTCGACTGTCATGACGATGATCACGCCGAACCAGATCGGGTCGAAACCGAGCTGGGTGATCACCGGGAAGATGATCGGGATCGTCAGGATGATCATGGCCAGCGCGTCCATGAGGCAGCCGAGCACGATATACATCAGCATGATCAGCGCTAGCACGCCATAGCGGCCGAGCCCGAGGCCGGTGAGGAACTCGGTCACCTTCTGCGGCGTCTGCGTCACGGTGAGGAAATAGCCGAACAATAGCGCGCCGATCAGCACCGTGAGCACGGCGGCCGCGGTGCGCACCGCTTGCAGGAGCGAGCGGCGGATTTCCGGCCGCGTCAGCTTTCCGCGCGCGACGCCGATCAAGAGCGCGCCCGAGGCGCCCATGCCGCCGGCTTCGGTCGGCGTGAACAAGCCGCCGTAAAGCCCGCCGATGGCGAAAGCGAAGAGGAGAAGCGTCGCCCAGATGTCGCGCAGACCGGCGAGCCGCTCCTTCCAGGAATGCTGCGGCGTCGCGGGCAGGAAATTCGGCCGCAGCTTGCCGATGATCACGATGGTGATCATGTCCATGGCGGCGGCGATGAGGCCCGGAATGATGCCGGCGATGAACAGCTTGCCGATGTCCTGCTCGGTGATGATGCCATAGACCGCAAGCACGGTCGAAGGCGGCAGCATGGCGCCGAGCGTGCCGCCGGCGGCAATGACGCCGGTGGCGAAGGATTGCGGATAGTTGTAGCGCCGCATTTCCGGATAAGCGACGGTGGCGAAGGTCGCGGCGGTCGCGACCGACGAGCCGGAAATCCCGGCGAAGCCGGCGCAGGCCGCGATGGTGGCGATGCCGAGCCCACCCTTGAAATGGCCGACAAAGGCATTGGCGACGCGGAACAGCTCCCGGCTCATGCCGGAATTCGACACGAAGGCGCCCATCAACAGAAACATCGGGATGACGCCGAACGTGTAGTCGGTCACCGTTCGCATCGAGGTGAGCCCGACATTCTTCAGCGCCGCCGTGCCGCCGACCAGATAGGCAAAGCCGGAGACGCCGACGAGCCCCATCGCCATACCGACCGGCACGCGCAACAGCATCAGCGCGAACAGCGTGACAAAGCCGATAATGGCGACCGCGTCGGTGCTCAGATGCAAATGCGCCTCATCTTGCAACGCTCATGGGTTCGCTCATTCGACCGGCTTGATCTGATACTGGCCGCCGAGCAGATCGGGATGGAAGATCAGCCGATAGGTACGCACGGCGATGAGCAGCACGGCAGACACGTCGCCGAGCCAGGCCACCAGGTAAAACGGCCAGACCGGCAGCCGCAGGTCATAGGTCAGCACATGGTCGGCATAGGTGCCGCGCACCTTGTCGAACAAAGTGTAGGTTTGCACCGTGACGACGAAGAGCAGCACCAGCGTCGCGAACACGTCGATGACGCGCTTCATCCGCTCGCCGACATTGGAATAGAGGAGATCGACGGTGATGTGGCTGCCGCGGTAGGACGTCGCGGCGATGCCCCAGAAGATCAGGATGCCGAGCAAGAGCCGGCCGAAATCGTAAGAGTCCGGGATCTGCACGGCGAAGAAGTAGCGCAGCAGGACCGAAACGAAGATATCAAGCGCGACGATGCCGACAAAGAATGCGGCGACGAGCTCGATGCCATCGATGAAGCGGTCCATAAGGCTGCGCGGCCGCCTCGGCGGCGACGGTGGCTCATGCGGGGCGGATTCGGTCTGTGGTCCTGCCATAAGCGCGTATTCAAATGTGCGGCGGAATCGGCTGAGCCCCGAGGCCCGACGATAAACGCCGGGCCTCAAGACAGCAGAGAGACGCGCTCAATAACCGGAATTGGATTTGGCGAGTTCGTTCTTCAGGCTCTTGAGAGCCGCATCGGGATCGCCGCCGGCTTTTTTCACCGCGTCCGACCACGACTGCACCACCGGCCCCGCCGCGCCCTTCCATTGGTCGAGCTGCACATCGGTCAAGCTATAGACCTCTTGGTCGGGCTCGGCCTTGATCTTGGCCAGCCCCTCATGCTCGAATTCCGCCCAGGGCTCCGCGGTCTTTTCCGCCCATTCCCTGTTGCAATGATTATCGATCACTTTCTGTTGCGCCGGTGACATCGCAGCATAGGTGTCCTTGTTCATGATCCAGACGAAGCCCGTCGTATAGAGCGGGAAGTCGATATGGTACTTCGTCACCTTGTCGATACCGAACAGGACGATCGATCCTGATGGGAAGGTGACAGCGTCGGCGACGCCTTTCTCGATGACATCGCGCACCTCAGGGGCCGACGCCTGCACATTGGTGCCGCCGAGCAACGTGACCATCGAGGCAATGATCGCGGTCGCCGGTCGCACTTTCATGCCGGAGATGTCGCTCGGCACCATGATCTTCCTGGTCCTGGAATGGAACGTGCCGGGATCGTGGGCGAAGGCGAAGCAATATTTGACGCCCTTCATCTCGGCGGCGGCGTATTTGCGATACCAGTCGTCGATCGCGCCGGAGCCCGCTTTGGCATTGGCGATCATGAACGGCAGGTTCGAGGCATCGAAAATTGGAAACCGGCCGGGCTGATAGCTGGGATTGACATAGGCGAAGTCGGCGATGCCGTCGCGCGTCATGTCGTAATGGTCGAAAGCTTTGCCCAGCTGCTGCGCCGGATAGATTTTGTATTTGATGGTGCCGCCGGAATCCTGCTGGACCGAGTCACCCCAGGCTTCGAGTGCCTTCTGCAACGGATGCGAGGGCGGCACCCAATGCGCAAGCTTCAATTCGAAGGTCTTGTCCTCGGCCGCCGCGCGGCCAACGCCGAACGAAAGACCGAGCAAGAGACCGGCCGCGGTCAGACCAAATAATTTCGTGTGCAGCTTCAAGCGCAGCGTGACGCGCATTTTTTTGCCTCCCCATTTTACCAACTTGGCGCTCATTTAATCGCACAAATGGCGCGCTATACAAGCAATTAGGACAACCGGATCGATAAAATTGTAAGCGTCGGCGAAGCCGTCGTTACACGCTGTTTCCGATCATTCCCGCGCGACCGGCGCTCGTTTAATCGGGCTGCAGCCGTGCGCACGTTATGTCGGCTCCTGAAATGAGAGCCGGGAGAGAACGCGCAAAGCTTCTCATCTCGCCGTTCAGGGACGTCACAATGTTGTTGCGTGTCGCGGCGTGGTGGTTTGCCGCCTTCCTATTTGCAGTCGCCGTGCCGGCCTTTGCCGGTATCGAGTCCGGACGGGTCGCGGACGCGAACCAGCCTGCGACCTCAGTCACTATCGAAGCACCGATGGGGCAAGCGGCTGTCGTAAGCGACACGCCGAGCGCTGCGCCGCACGATCCCATCAAAGCAAAAGTCGACGCACAAACCGGAATTTTGCCTGCTGATCCGGTCACGCCCGTGGAAACCGCGGCGCTGGCGGACATCGCGGTCGAGATTCAGCCTGACGTTCAAAAGCCGAACCAGGCCGCCGCCGCCGCGCCGGCAAACCTCACCGCGCTTGAAACCGTGACGCCCGTTCGTCCCGATGCCGCCTTGCCGCGCAACGATCTGCCCAACATCGACGCTTCGTTCCGGTTCAATATTCTGCCGGTCAGAGGCGGCGACGTTCTGACCAAGTGGAACCGCGTCAAGGCCGATATGCGCGCCGAGAGCGAAGTCTTTGCGCGCTGCCGGGCGAACATGGAGTCTTGTCCGGTGGCGGCGAAAAACTTCCTCGCCATCGTCGACAGGGCCGGGTGCTGACCGGGCGCGCGCGCATCGGCGTGATCAATCGCGCCATCAACATGGCGATCGAGCCGATGAGCGACATGGCGCAATGGGGCGTGCCCGACAAATGGAGCGCGCCGCTCGAGACGTTCACCACGCACAAGGGCGACTGCGAGGATTATGCCATCGCCAAATATGTCGCACTGATCGAAGCCGGCATTGCCGCCGACGATGTGAAACTTATGATCGTGCACAACACCGCCGCGCATGAGGACCACGCCGTCACCGCGGCGCGGCTCGACGGTGCCTGGATCGTCCTCGACAATCGCTGGCTCAGGCTCGTCGAAGACAAAGCGATGCCGGAGGCGGTGCCGCTGTTTGCGCTCGACAGCGAGGGTGTGCGGCGATACCTGCCCGACGTGCTGATCGGCGCGCGTCGTTCCGCGGCGCCCGCCTCAATCACGAGATAACTGTTACTTCGATTCAGCTTCGTAGACGCCGTCCCAGTCCGGACGCGGCGGCTCTGCGCGATAGGCGGCGATGCGCTCTTCATACATGTCGTAGAGCCCCGCCACGTCGAAGCCATTGGCGCTCTTGCGGCAGCGTTGAATAAAGTCGAGCGCGCCGTCCCAGTCCTGCTTGCGGAAACGCGCCAGCATTTGCGCATTCAGATCGCGCAGTTCGATACACCGCGGATCCTGCTCGACCTCGGCGCGGCCAAGCACCGTGAACACCGCTTCCGGCTGCCTCTTGCCCTTCACCAGGATCAGATCGATTTCCATGGTGGCGAACCTGTTCTTCGCCACTTCCGCGGTGCGCGATCCGATGACCATGGGCAGGCGATAATCCTTGGTCCGTGCTTCAAGCCGCGAGGCGAGATTCACGGTGTCGCCCAGCACCGAATAATTGAAGCGGAAATCCGATCCCATATTGCCGACCACGCAAGGGCCGGTATTGAGGCCGATGCCGATGCGCAGCGGCATGAATTCGCCGCCATTGGCCTCGGCCTCGCTTTTGAGCTCGCCGTTGAGCGCGGCGGCGCGCTCGAGCATCTGTAGCGCCGCCTCACAGGCATTGCTCTCCTGCTCGGGATCGTCGACCGGCGCGTTCCAGAACGCCATGATGGCGTCGCCGATATATTTGTCGATCGTGCCCTTGCGCTCGATGATGGCGTTGGTGAGCGGGGTGAGGAACCGGTTCATCAGCCGCGTCAGGCCTTGCGGATCGTCCTTGTAGTGCTCGGAGATGGTGGTGAAGCCGCGTACGTCGGAGAACAGGATGGTCATGCGGCGTTCTTCGCCGCCGAGCACGAGCTTTTCCGGCGAACGCGCCAGCTGCTCGACCATGTGCGGCGACAGGTAATAGCCGAAAGCAGAGCGGATCTGCTGGCGCTGCTGTTGTTCGCGGAAATAATTGACGAAGGTCAGAACAAGATAGATCAGCCAGCTCGAAATCAGCGGATAGGTGAAATCGATCAGCAGATTGTGCTCGGCGAAGAGATAAAGCGAGAAGCCGGTCAAGCCGGCGATGAGAAGCGCGCCGAGCACCACGTTGACCGTCGGCGACAGCATCGGCGCGGCGATGATCACGCCGATCCCGAGCAGCACCGCGATCACGAGCTCGGCGCCGATCGCGTAGTTCGGATTGAGCAGAATGGATTTGGTGAGCACGCTTTCGAGGATTTGCGCGTGCACCTCGACACCAGGGATCGCCGGATCGAGCGGCGTGGTCTTGATGTCGAGGAGCCCGGTCGCCGACGTGCCGATCAGGACCAGCCGGCCGCGCAGGCGGTCCGGCGGCACGCGGCCTTGCAGCACATCCTTCGCCGAGACATAGCGCGCCGGATCGTGCTTGTTGAAATGCACCCAGAGCTGCCCGTTACGATCGGTCGGCACTTCGAGGCCGGGCACCGCCACCGATTGCACGCCGGCTTCGTTGACGCGGACCAGGACGGCGCTGGCATGCGACACGACCCGAAGCATTTCCATGGCGAGCGAGGGCACGAGCGCCCCCTGCGCCTTCATGATCACCGGGACACGGCGGATGATGCCGTCGGTTTCCGGATTGATCGAAAACAGGCCGCGGCCGGCCGCGGCCTCCTCGATCGGCAGCACGTTGCGCAGCAGCCCGGGAAACGTCACCAGAAACGGCGTCGGATCGGGACCGCGAATGGCAAAGCCGGTCTGCAAGATCTGCTCGGCTTTGGTCTTGGGATCGACATGGGCCGAGCCGACCTGGCCGACGACGACGCGCGAATTTTTGATCGCGTCGGCCAGCACCGCGTCATTGCTCGGCAGGCTGTCGAGCTTGGCGCGGGTGTCGGCATCGATGCCGCGGAAACTCTGTTCGGCAATCGCCGGCGACATGCGGTCGGGCTCGGCGAAAATGATGTCGAAGCCGATGCCGGCGGCGCCGAGTTCGGTGATCTTGGTAATCAGATCGGCCACGGTGGTGCGCGGCCACGGCCACTGCCCGATTTCTTTCAGGCTGCCCTCGTCGATGTCGACGATGACGACCGGCCGCGAGCTCTGCTCGCGCGGCCACAGCACCTGAAACAGATCGAAGGTGCGCGCGCGCAATTCGGCGAGCGGCCGCGGATCGGCAAGCCGCAGCGGTACGAGCGCGAACAGGAGCACGAGGCATACCACGCGCGCCACGCCGAATTTCCGCGCCCAGCGGGCAATCCCGTTCATCGCCAGCACGTCTCCTGAACCGCGAAAGCTCGGCAACGATGCCGCGCCGGATCGCGCGGGCTTGTTATCTCATCCGGCCACGCGATAGCGAGGTTATTTTTCGCGGAACGCCCGCATGAATTGATCATGCAGCGGCTTGATCAGATAGGACAGCATGGTGCGCTCGCCGGTCTGGATGAAGGCCTCGACCGGCATGCCCGGCGTCAGCTTGACGTCGCCGAGCCGCCAGACCTCGTCGGCGCTCATCGAGATGCGCGCGAGATAATAGCTCTGGCCGGTGCGCTGATCGGTCGAGGTGTCGGGCCGCGATGCGCACGACCTTGCCATTGATCTCCGGCGTGGTGCGCGAATTGAACGACGAGAAGCGCAGCACGACGGGCTGATCGAGCTGGACCTGATCGATGTCCTTCGGGTCGACCTTGACCTCGACCAGAAGGTTGTCGCTCTCCTGCACGATCAGCATGATCGGATCGCCGGCGGCGACGACGACGCCGACCGTGTTCGCGGTCGATTGGAACACGGTGCCGTCCTGCGGCGCGCGGATATCGGTGCGCTTGAGCTGGTCTTCCGCGGTGACCTTGGGCTCGACATATTCGCCGATCTTGCTTTCGGTCTCGCGCAATTCCTTAGCCCCGTCGCTGGAGAGATCCTGATCGATCTGGATGATTTGCAAGTTGGTCTCGGCGATCTTGCGCTTGGCCTCGGCGGACTGGGCGACGACCTGGCCGCGCTCGCCTTGGATCTTAGCCTCGTCGCGCTGCAGCGAGGTCAACCGGTTGAGCTGGACCAGGTTCTTCTGCCAGAGCTCGCGCACGCCCTGCAGCTCCTGCGCGATCAACCCGAGCTCCTGATCCTTGGCGGTGAGCTGCGCGCCGATGCCGGTGATCTCCTGCTGCAGTTGCGTGATCCGCTCTTGCAGCTGCTGCTTTTGACCGGTCCGCGCCGCGCGCCGCAAATCGAACAGCTTGGGCTCGCTGTTGAGCGCCTCTTTCACGCCGGGATTGTCGGCGTTTTGGGCGAGTTCGGCAGGCGTCGGAACCGAATCGACGCCGTCACGCTCGGCGGCAAGACGCACCTTGCGCGCATAGAGTTCGTTGAGGCCGTTGGTGACGATCGCCAGATTGGCGGGCGTCACCGTCTCGTCGAGCCGGATGAGAACCTGACCCTTTTTGACATGATCGCCGTCGTGCGCGAGCAGCTCGCCGACCACGCCGCCGGTCGGATGTTGCACCTTCTTAACGTTGGAATCGACGACGAGCGAGCCTTGCGCGATCAGCGCGCCGGAGATTTCCGCGGTCAAGGCCCAACCGCCCAGGCCGAAAGCCAGCACCCCGATCAGGACGCTGCCGGCAATGATGTGGCGGTGGATCGAGGCCTCGGCGCTTTCCGGCGGCGACTCGTCGTAGAACAGCCACGACAAGGTCGGCGCGAGCTTTGCTTCGAGCCAATGCAACTGGCGCGTCGGCTTCCAGGAGAAACCGGGCTCCAGACGCCGACCAGCATGCGCGCCAGCGAGGATTTTCCCGACGCCGTCGGTCCGATCACGCCGAGCGCCTTGCCCGCCGTGGGCGTAAAATTGATGTCCTGCGATACGATCTTTTGCGCGCCGGGCGGGGTGACGGCGGCATTCTGCACTACGAGCGAAAAGTGAAAGATAAAGCAAATGGCGAGATAGATCGGTATCCACGGCAGATCGAAGAACGCCACCGGGCCGATCCCGGACAGAAAGCCGCGTACCGTATCGAGATCGCGGATCGGCTGGGTGCCCTCGCCCCGATTGCCGACCTTCAGCGGCAGCCGGACCACCGCGTGCCGACCTTCAGCGGCAGCCGGACCACCGCGTCATAGACCCGCGAGCTCAGCGCCTCATCGAGGCTGCGGCCGACGCGGACCAGGATGCGGCTGCGGATCATGTCGATGACGCCCTGCGCCGCGTACATGCCGGCCGCCAGCAGCAACAGCGCCACCAGCGTCGGCACGCTGCGGCTCGGCAGCACCCGGTCATAAACCTCGAGTGAACAGCGCGCTGGTGAGCATCAGCAGATTGCTCATGCCGCTGAACATAGCGATAGCGTAAAAAGCCCGCCGGCACGCGCTGAGCGCGTTTGCAAGCTCAGAACTGGCGGGCTGCTGCCGCAGCGGGCCGGGAGGCTGGCTGCTCATGGGCATTCGTATCACCGTAACGGGCGCAAAACCACGCCCAGCATGTGTGCTCGGGCTGGCCGCAGCTCACTTGAAGGACCCGACAATGGCGAAGGCCCGACCAGGATCGGGAACCAGTCCAGTATAGTCTTAGTTACGGAACTATTGGGGCAGGTTCACGGCCGTTAAGTTAATAGGACAAACAGCCGCCGGGGCGGTCGGATCGCGCCATCGCGCCCACCCGGCGGCAGGGGCCGAAACGGACATCATTCCTATGCGATAGTCGCGATGAGCGCGACCTGATTACGACCAGGATCGGTCCTGATCGATACCGATATCGATGCTGATTCTTGGGCAACGATCGCGCGCCTTATGCGGCGGCTTGCGAGTCGTCCTGACATTTTGAGGCGACGCCCGTCCGGCATCGCGCCGACAGCGACACCAAAGGAACCCGCAAAAGCAAAACGCGCGACGGCATGCCGCGCCCGCGTTTGGCAGGACCGGCATGCCGTCGAATCGTAGGAATAGAATTTCTGTTTGAAAGTTTAGGAACGGGAGTCGAGCGACAGCCCGATGCTGAACGCCTTTTGGCGCGTCGCACCTTCGGTCCGCTTCAGCTTCCTTGCGATTTGCGCGGCGGTGGTCTTCTTCTTCGCCATCGCTTTGAGATCACGAACTTCGGCTGCAGTCCACGCGCGCCGCTTCTTCTTCATCTTCGCCATAAAACCTCCCTTTCAAGAAAGGCAGCTTGTATCCCTTACGGGAGTGAAAAGACAACAGATAGTTTGGAGGGCCACTTTATTTGCAGATGAATCTGAGTTGCGCAAGCCTTTGCGTCACAGATTCTTGTTGCATAAATATCTTGTTGCATAGTTGCATCAACAAGCGCTGCAAAAGTCCACGCCACACATCACGTCGTGCCGGCTCGTGTCACCCCACGAGCTTTTGTTTGCCGATCCTGCGAAGAATCTGCTTCGGTCGCATATCGGCAACGGCATTGGATGGCAAGGCGTTGAGTGCCAAGAGGCGGCAGCGGCGCTGATCGGGCGGGTGGATTACAAAAGCTTTGTTTGTTCTTAGCGTGGTCATCGCCGGGACGCAAATCCAACTTATAAAAATTTGCTGCTCGAAGAACTTGAAGGCATGTATTGCCGCGTGTGTCTGTTGCCCCGCGCGGGCCGTGCCACTGGTAACCCGCAACACTGATAGGAACCTAAAGCGGACAGGCGCATAAAGAACAGGCGCCAAAGAACAAATGCGCGGCCTGACATGATTCAGACCCATTGATCGGCAGGATGCGCCCCCATAAAGGCCGAGCCAGCTCACGGCGATTCGAGGAACCCATTTTGAGGAACAAACCTATTTCGAGGGACCGATGATGAAAAAGCCTCTGCATGCGTCATTGCTTTGGCTTGTTGCGTGCTTTGCGTTGACGCTTGGTCTGAGCCCGGCACTGGCCGAGCAGCGCTTCGCCCTCGTCGTGGGCAATTCCCAGTACAAAACCGCAACGCTGGCGACACCCGCCAACGATGCCGGGCTTGTTGCCGACGCCCTCCAGGCCGCGGGTTTCACCGTGACCGGCGCGCGCGACCTCGATCAGGCGACGTTGCGGGAATCGTTTCGTGAGTTCATCAATCAGGTTTCAGCGGGGGGCCCGACGCGGTCGCGCTGATCTATCTTGCCGGCTATGGCGTGCAATACGCCGGCGACAATTATTTCGCGCCGGTCGATGCCGACATTTAACGTGATGTCGATGTTCCGCTGCAGGCGATCCGGATCTCCGACTTTACCCAGCCGCTCGCCTCGCTTCCCGGCCGCGTCAAGATCGTGATCCTCGATGCGGCGCGGCAGAACGGCTTTGCGCAAGGCGGCCAGCCGCTCGCGGGCGGCTTGGCGCTGGTCGATCCGCCGCCGAGCATGGCGTTCGCGTTCAACGCGGCGCCGGGCACCGTCGGGCCCGACGAGCAGGGTCCTTACGGCGCCTATGCAACCGCGCTCACCGAAATGATCTCGGGCGGGGCTTGAGCCTCGACGATATTTTCGCGCGCGTGCGCTTACGCGTCAGCGAGCAGACGCAAGGCGGCGAGGTGCCCTGGTATGCCGCGCAGATCGACGGTCCGTTCTTCATGACCGAACGCGCGGCCGACGCGCCGCCGCCGCCGAATGTCGCGCCGCTCGCCGACTATCGCAGCCGGCCGATGCGCGACTTCGGCAATCCCGACGATGCCTATGCCGCAGCGCTCGCGCTCGACACGATCGACGGCTACGATCAATTCCTCGCCGTCTATCCCGACAGTCCCTATTCACAGCGCGTCGCGGCGATGATCGCGGTGCGCCGCGAAGGGATCGCCTGGCGTCACTGCGTGATGAACGATACGCCGCCGGCCTATTGGTCCTATTTGCGGCGATATCCGAACGGCCCGCATATGTGGGACGCACGCCGGCGGCTGGCGTTTCTGCGCGCCGAAATGGAACCGCCACCCGACTTCGCCATGATCGATTTCGGCGTGCCACCGCCGCCGCCCGATGAGATGGCCTATATCGATCGCCCATTCATTATGTTCGGCGGACTTGGCTTCCGGCCGCCGCTCGGCCGCCGGTCTTCTTCCTGCCGCCGCGGCCGCGCGAATTCGCCGTGTTGCCGCCGCCACCGCCGTCGCGCGAGCGTTTCGCGCTGCCGGCCCCGCAGCCGCGGCTATTCCGGTCTTCATCCGGCCACCGCGAGCCGTCGTCGTGCGTCCCGCTCCGGGAATGCCGCCGGGACCGGGCGGCCGTCCGGAATTTCGCGTCTCCTTTCCGGCTGCCGCAGCGCGTGCGGCGTCGGGCGGCGCAGGCGCACCGGGAGCGCGGCCGGGATTTGGC
>JBAUCK010000051.1:0-4761 GCA_049677525.1 Xanthobacteraceae bacterium | reverse complement strand
GCGTGCGCCGGATCCCCAAGAAAATATCTGGCAGTTCATGCGACAAAACTGGCTGTCGAACCGAATCTTCAAATCCTTCGACGACATCGTCGATCACTGCTGCTACGCTTGGAACACCCTCATTGATCAGCCCTGGAAAATTATGTCCATCGCATACCGCGACTGGGCTCTCGTCGGTCAGTCAATCTGAGGATCGGTATTACACGATCGTCTTCAATGCCGGCGACTTGACCGCTATTACCGCCACCGTCGAAGCCGGCATCGGCGTGATGGTCGCGCCTTTGCGCGCCGTTCCGGACACGCTCATTGTCACCAAGGATCGAATCTTACCGAAGCTGCCGCAGTTGACCTCGGCGGTTTTTTTCAAGGAAGGATTCGACGTCAAACGCCATCGGGCGCTTGTCGAAGCTTTCATTTCAGCCGTCGCTCCGCCGAGCGGCATGGTCAAAAGGCTGGTGCGGCCTCTGGAAAAGGCAACCGGAGACATCGGTGCCTCTGTGCCGAATGAATTTTGATGGACCATGAATTTCTATTTTCTTCCCAACGCGGGGAGCCTGCGCCATGCTGTTGGTTCTGGCTGGGGGACGACATCATGTGCGAGTCGCTCGACGATCGAACGGCGATCGCCGATTATATCTGCGATATGACGGCTGAATTGGCGGTGCTGGCCGCTTGGGCGGATCACACAGATCTCGCGCGCATCTTGGAAATGGCGCGTCTCCAATCCGAACAAATCTGCGAACGGGTTGAGAATGTTGCGGAGGAGCCTGCGCTCAGCGACATGGCAGGCGATATGGCGGGCAACACGACGGTCGTGCAGGGCGCTGACGCCGCACCGTTCGAATCCACAAACGTCATTCGGCTATCCACGCTACGCGCCGCGCAAAGATAGCTTGGCGAGCTTTCGGTCAATTTGCGGGATTTTGGCCGCTGCCTTTGGCGAAGATTTTCAGAAGCAAGAATACCGGCGTGATCGGCTGCGGCAGCCGCTCACTCGCTCTCCCCGGTGATGGCCTGCACCATACGAACGATCGAGCGGCGAAGGCTGGCGTCCTTAATACGCACATAGGCTTTCACCAAAGCCAGCCCGTCGGCCGTCGTCAGAAAATCGGTGACATAAGCGGGCGACGGAGAATCCCCGAGCGCTTGTCCGCCCTTCGCCGATTGCGGCCCGCCTTCGAAGAAGAAATGCACCGGCGCGTCGAGGATCTGGGAGATCGCCTGCAGCCGGCTGGCGCTGATGCGATTGGCGCCCTTCTCGTATTTCTGAATCTGCTGGAAGGTCAGCCCGAGCCCATCGGCGAGTTTCTCCTGGCTCAAGCCGAGCATCATCCGGCGCATGCGCACGCGGCTGCCGACATACTTATCGGTTGGATTGGGAATCTTCGTCATTGAAATGGTCACGCCGTCCGTTTGGCCAAAATGAGTGTCGTCCGTCCTGTGCCGGCCGAGCCGATCTTCGTTCAAATATCCGGATCTGTGCCGCCTGCACATTCGACAAGGATGGGCGCTGTAGGGGTCGGTGCGAACTTAGCGCATATCGGGCTTGCGTGTCAGCCACCTTCGGCGAGGACGGGTGGACAACCAATGCGCGTGATAGATGATTTGTGAGATAGGCCTCGGCAACGGACGCGAGCAGCCCGGGGCGGCGCAACAGGTTTTCCTACCTAGTGGTACGCCCTCACTGCAACGAAGTGCCCCGGCGCGCTGACACAGCACCGAAATCGGGGCTATGGACGATCTGGCTACGGTGTGCACGCGCCGTCGAAGGTGTGGCAATATCGGCCGGATCGACAAAGCGCATGACGACGTAATGTATTCTCAGCGCGGCATACACAAATCGTTTTGACTAGACCCTCAGAGCAGGTGGGAAAATGCGCATGACTAAGGGAAGAACTCCGGAGCGTCATCGCATGCGCCGATCCGGTGAGCATGGAAGCCGTGAATAGGACTAAGGCAAATTTCTTCGGCATATGGTCCCTCCCGATTTCGTCTATTTTTTGAGCTAGCTTACACCGCTATCGATCATATCACAGCGCATGACGCGATCTAAGCCACGTTTTAGGCAGTCACATTCGAGATTGCACTGGCGCAATGCCAATTGCGCCTTGGCTTTGCCGAGCAACAAGTCCGGCAACTTCGCAAAGTTTACCGTCAATCGTCGCGCCTCGTCCTTCGAGAGCAGATTGGAGCACGTTTCCTCGGCGGACGGCTCCGACCTCTGCTCGCGGGCCGTTCGAAGCTAAGTCATCAAATGATTTTTCAGCCGCGGCAGGAACCCGCCACCTTAGTAATATCCGCGTCGGTATGCGCGTCGATGTACTCTCCGGTTAACGCCAGCAACACGTCCCGGCGTAAGCGGTCCACGGCAGCGCCGGACGTGACGGTGACCTTTCGGTAACTGGAACCTGAGAGCGATGATCGGAGCACACTGACATGCCGAGCGTTTTTTTTAGTCCTTTTGGCGGGTCTCAGAATCCCACGGCGGCAGCTCCGGTGGCATCGGCCCCAGCAACGTGAACGCTGCCGGCGCCGCCGCCGGCGACATCTTCGCCGGCTTCGCCGCTGATGACAAAATCAAAGGCGACGAGGCCGAACAGCAGCAATATTCGGACGCTGCCGCGCTCGCAAAACAGAATGCGCGGTTCACTGCCGACTCGACCGCCATCCAGGAAGCGCAGGCCCAGCGCGAGGTCTACATGAGTACCGGCAGAACGGAATCCGAGGTCGCCGGCCGGCTTCGCTGCGAGCGGCAGTGCCCTTGATATTCTGCGATCGAGCACACATCGCAGGGCGCGCTGCAGAAAGCCGTCGTAGGCCGACAGGGTCTAATCACAGAGGCCGGATACGAGGAGCAGTCCGCCGCGTATGAAAGCATCACAGACCGGCGATTTTGTTGCCGCTGGTTTCAGTGCGCTGGCCGCGGTTACACCGGCATGATCTCGTCGAGATCAATCCAGTCAGCGTTGAGTGCGAGCGAGCGTTTCCGCGTCGTTAAGCGTTCCAACTCATTTCAACAGCTAGGCGAAAGACTATGCGAAAAATCGTTATTAGTTGGCTGGCAATCTGCGGGGTGCTGTTTGGGGCCTGGCAGGCCGCCGCGAACATGCTGTCGTCCGGCTTGCCGTAGCGCGTGGCTTGCCAAACATGACAATAGGCGTTTGACCGCTCCATCGACCTAGTTGCCCAGCCGGCACCACCGCTATTATAGATACATCTAGTTTGACCTGGACGTTACGCGCGCAAGCAGGCACCACTACTAACTTCGGGGAGTCAACCGGGTTGCGAGGGACCAGCGCGGTATGCGAGGCTATGCGCTTCTGTGTTTTGAGGTCACGCGAAATGCTACGTCAGAAACTTCCGCTCGCCAAGATACGGGAAATTATTGTTGATCAGACGACCGTCAGACTCCAGCGTGACGCTCAATTTCTCGCCCCGCAGATTACTTTCCATGAGCGTGACGGCGAACCGAACTGGGATGCCAATATAGACGTAAACCTTGCGGTGGTAACCAGGGCCTTCGGCGCCGCGCTGGACGAAACTAAAGACCTCTACGACGTTGATTGGCCGCCACCAGTTATCGAAGCGACTCGGGGGCCTCGCTAACGGCGATTTAGTGCGACGATCGCCTAGGCGCCGAACTAATCAGAAAGGCGCCCGCGACCGACGACAGCGGGATGTGAAAAACGCTGTTTTCGTGCTGCAAGTCACATTCGTGGCGACTAATCGGCAATAGCGTGAGGGTGCCGGGTTTCTCAGAGTTGGGAGTGAATCATGAGCAATGGCCTCGATAAGGTTCACGCCTTCCGAAAATTCTCGTTTCATTTTTGGATGGATCGTTTGGTTTTCCGCGGTGACGGAAGGAACATGAACGATCGCATGCTTAAAGACATTGGCCTCGCCAAACGCGACCGTCCTGGTCCGACTGATCCGTTTTTCTTCATCTGATGGGGACGGGGGATGTCTGCGCACCAAAGGTAGCGGCCTGATTGGTATCCTTACGCGCTCGCAACAAGCGTCGCCATTTTCATGGCGCTTATCATAGCGAACTTAGAGAATTTTATCGGTCATTAAAAATCGCGAGCAGTCAGACCATTAAATTTATTGACGTGAATTATTTATCGCCGATAAAAGCTTCACATTTCGTTCGGCCGCACATTGGTCTTTCGTTCCGACTAGGACGCCGGCGATCATTCCCCCCGCGGCCGCGAGTTCATCAAGCGTCGATCCGTCGCCTTCTTTTTCGAAGGATGCCAAGTGGACACCGATGTTTAATCGAGCGCGGGCATTTCGCGCAGATGCCCCCTGAACAGTGTAATTTTGCGGCGGTAGTTCGGATGTGCGGCACTTACCGCGGGCTGCGGCCGCTCTCTCGACTTGCTGAATAGGTCGGCGCCGGCTCTGCCGCACGTAAAAGTCAGATCGTCTTCGTCGCAAGTTGCGGCAATGGCCAATCCAATCTCGCTGATATGACTGCGGCGATAGCAGTACATGGCGAGCAACGCCCGTCTTTCCGGTGCCATCTTCGCAATCAGCGCAAATAAGCCGGCTTGGTCGAGGCTGACAACATCAGCAAATAATTCATCCGGAATTGGAAGATTTTCCTCGAGCCTGTATGGTTCGGCCAGCATTGTTATCCCCCGGAAAACAAATCACCAATCGATTACAATGCCGTGCAAGACTTAACTAACGGTTAACCGTTCCGAACGGGGCGAGACGCATTCGTATGCGCGAGGAGATGACCTGAGCCCCGATAACTCC
>JBAUCK010000050.1:0-4814 GCA_049677525.1 Xanthobacteraceae bacterium | reverse complement strand
GATTCAAGTTTGCCCGACACCGCATGGCCAAGCTCGGGCGCGAGCTCGCGCAACATGCCGATATAGTCCGACGTCTTGAATCGCTCGGCGAGAATAAGCGCTTTGCAGCCGACTTTGTTGAGCGCGTATTCGAGCTCGGCAATGCGATAGGCCGGATTGATATTGACCAGGATCAGGCCGGCTTTGGCGGTGGCGAATTGGGTGAGCACCCATTCGCTGGTGTTGGGCGACCAGATGCCGATGCGATCGCCGGGCTCGAGGCCGAGCGTCAATAGTCCCGCGGCGACCCGATCAACCTGCCGTTGCAGCTCGGCATAAGTCAACCGTACTTTCTGGTGACGCACGACAAGCGCCGGACGCGACGGCCATTTGGCGCAGACAGAATCGAAGAATTGCCCGACCGTCTCGCCGATCAGCGGCTGATTGCTCGCCCCGTTGACGTAACTGAGCTTGAGCCCGGCCATCGCAGTTCCCTCCGGTATTGTTTCTTCCAGTTTATTAAACTCAATCATAGTGCCTGGCGCGGCGATACGGAATGCGGCCCGGTTCCGCTGGGCGTGGCGGATAAAGGTCCTATTCACCCCTCCCCGCTAACGTGTCGGGCAGAAACCCGTCGCCGGATCAAGCGCATAGCGCATTTCGAACTCAGCAAAGCTCCGCCGCGACTGCGGTAGATGTTTTCGCCGTGGGCGCCATCCACCGACGCCGTGGCGTCCGCGCAAGCCCAGCGCTGGCGCGCGGTCGCGGCGGCATCGCTCGGCAATGCGCTCGAATGGTTCGACTTCGTCATCTACGGCTATTTCGCCGCGACCATTGCCCGGCTGTTCTTCCCCGCAAGGAACGATCTGGAATCGGTTCTGATCGCGCTCGCGACTTTCGGCATCACTTCCTTTTGTTAGGCCGCTCGGCGCGATCTTGCTCGGCGCCTTCGCCGATCGTCACGGCCGCAAAAAGGCTTTCATGCTGACGATCGCCTTGATGATGTTCGGCACCGCGATCATCGCCGTGCTGCCGACCTATGCGGTGATCGGTCCGCTCGCGCCCTTCGCGATCGTCGTCGCCCGCCTCATTCAAGGCATTTCCGCGGGCGGCGGCTTCGGCAGCGCCACAGCCTTTCTCGCCGAACAAGACACGCAACGGCGGGGCTTTCTCGCCAGTTGGCAATTCGCAAGCCAGGGGCTCACCACGGTCATCGCCGCCGCCTGCGGCGCCGTCCTGACCGGTGTCCTGACCACCGAGCAGATCGACGCCTGGGGCTGGCGCGTCCCCTTCATCTTCGGACTTCTGATCGGACCGGTCGTCTATTATCTCGGCCGCCATGCCGACGAGACCGCAGAGTTCAAATCGCTGCATGTGAGCGCGAAGCCATTCCTCGATGCGCTCGCTGGCGCCAAGATGAGAGAATGCTGGTGGCCTTGGGCGCCGTCGTTCTCTGCACCGTGCTCACTTATACGACGCTGTTCATGCCGGGCTTTGCCATCCGCCAGCTCGGCCTGCCGAAAGCGGGACCTCGAAGGCCTCGGCGGCGCGGCAATAAGCATCGACATCGTGGCTGTCGATCTACTCGGCGCTGAGCAGATGGAAGGTTGCTTTATCGCGCTGCGGGGAGACAACATCCCGCCTCATCGTTGGCACGATGCGCGGAATGTTTACAGGTAACGACGCCATACGAATTTCCAGCAACAACGCGAGCGGGAAGTTCACGATATATTAACCAGGATTCTGTGCGCTGCAAAGCCGGGATAAAGCTCCCATCGGCTCGAAATAAGCGTCTCGAAATGAGACAGGCGCGATTTATCGCGCTATGAAAACACATTAGACAGATGAGGATTGTCGGAAAACCGTTATGGCCGCGACCGAAGACCCCAAAGCACCCTCACCCCCTGAACTGCCACCCACATTCGAGCCCGGCATCCGCACCATCGCGATGCCCGCGGACACCAATCCGCACGGCGACATTTTCGGCGGCTGGCTACTCTGTCAGATGGACCTTGCCGGAGCCACGGTGGCGACACGGTGCGCCGGCGGTCGCGTCGTCACCATCGCAATCACGGCAATGGTGTTTCACCGCCCGGTTTGCGTCGGCGACGAAGTGTCGTGTTACGCCAGCGTGACGAAGACCGGCAATACCTCGATCACCATCAAGATCGAAAGCTGGGCGCGGCGCGCCCGCGGCGCCGACACGGTGCCGATCAAAGTGACCGAAGGCCTTTTCACTTACGTGAAGGTCGATGCCGACGGACATGCCGTTCCGGTGTCGCCGGTTTGATCGATCTAAATTGAATCGGCGGACAGCGTCACGTCAACGGTGTTGCCGCAACGGCGTGACGACTTTGGCCTTGGCCAATTCCTCCGGCGTCACGCCGGGCGGATCCCACTGCACGGTGCGATAGTCGAAACCGGCGACCAGCGTCGGCTTGACGATCGCGAAATACGGCGACACGTCAAAGTCGCGCGGCGTGTAGAGGCCGTAGGTACGGATGTGATCGAGCTCGCTCTGCACATAGGGCGCCATTGCGTAGGTCTTACCGTTGATCAAGGCACGTTCCGGCAAAATCGGATAGCGGATCGACGCAAAGGCTTGCGCGATCAAGGTCGAGCAGATGGCGCGCGTCGGATCGCCGCAACCGATCGACAGCATGCGGCGGCGAAACCAGACCGGCACCGGAGGATAGGGAAACAGATAGCGCGCCAGATCGACGATGCGCTGCGAGTCGTATTGGGTGCCGCGCCGCGCCAGCGCATAGTCGAGCACCTGCTTGGTGCCGGCGTCGTCAAGCCCAACCGGCCGGCAGATCCGGGTGTGGAAGCTGACATATTTCGACAGCGGCACGGTGACGACGCCGGTATCGGCTTCCGCCTCCAGAAGCACATTCGGCTCGCCATTGGACGCCGCGTCGCCCGGCCGCTCGCCGACATAGAGGGCGGCATGCGACCAGGTCGATTGCGTCAGATATTTGATGGTGGCGGAGAGCCGGCTGTTGCCCTCAACCAGGAGGATGTCGCCGGGCTTGAGCGCCTTGCGGACGAGCTCGGGATCGGGCGCATAAAACGGTGCATAACGCCCCGTTGGCTGTGAAACATAGGCGATGATTTTGTCGCCGAGGTATTTTTCGAGCCAGGCGAACATGAGCCAAATCCAGTATTTATCGGATTGGTTTGGCGGACTAACGGTCCAATCACTATGTTCTCGGAGGGCCCGTTTGCCCCAGATTTGTAACGGAAATTGTAACATTTGGGCGCGAGCCTCCTATAGTCTTTAAGCCTCGCGAAGAATCACCGCCCGGGGGAATGCACATGGCCCAATCGTCGTTTCGACGGGATTGGCTCACCAAACCCATCTTCGGCATGGCGCGGCACGCGCTGCCGCACCTCTCCGACACCGAACGTGAGGCCATCGAGGCCGGCGACGTCTGGTGGGATGCCGATCTGTTCACCGGCAATCCGGACTGGAACAAGCTCCTCGCTTTCGCACCTGCGAAATTGTCCGAGGAAGAGCAACAATTCCTCGACGGCCCGGTCGATGAACTGTGCCGCATGCTCAACGACTGGAAGATCAACTGGGAATGGCACGACCTGCCGCCTGAGGTCTGGGACTTTTTGAAGACGCGAAAATTCTTCGCGATGATCATTCCGAAGCAATATGGCGGCTTGGGCTTTTCCGCCTATGCGCATTCCGAAGTCATCCGCAAACTCTCGACACGCTCGATCTGCGCCGCCTGCACCGCGATGGTGCCGAACTCGCTCGGCCCGGGCGAACTGCTGCTGCAATTCGGCACCAAGGCGCAGCAGGATTATTGGCTGCCGCGGCTGGCGCGCGGCGAAGAGATTCCGTGCTTCGGCCTGACGAGCCCGGAAGCAGGCTCCGACGCCGCCTCGATGATCGATTCCGGCGTAGTGTGCCGCGGCATGTATGACGGGCAAGAGGTGCTCGGCATCAGGCTCAACTGGCACAAACGCTATATCACGCTCGGCCCGATCGCGACCGTGCTTGGGCTCGCTTTCAAGCTGCACGATCCCGATCATCTGATCGGCGAGCGCGACGATATCGGCATCACGCTCGCATTGGTGCCGACGCATTTGCCCGGCATCAGCATCGGGCGCCGTCATTTGCCGGCCATGCACGTGTTCCAGAACGGACCGAACTGGGGCCATGACGTTTTCATTCCGATGGACAATGTCATCGGCGGCGTCGACCAGGTCGGCAAGGGTTGGAAAATGCTGATGAGCGCACTCGCGGCCGGACGCGGCATTTCGCTGCCGTCGCTGTCGGCGGCGGGCGCCGCGTTCTGCGCCAATATAACCGGCGCCTATGCGCGTATCCGCGAGCAGTTCCACGTCTCGATCTCGAAGTTCGAGGCGGTGCAGGAACGGCTCGGCCGCATTGCCGCAACCGCCTATCAGCTCGACGCCGCGCGCCGCATGACCTGCGCCGCGCTTGATGACGGGCACCATCCGGCGGTCGTCACCGCCATCATGAAATCGCAGGCGACCGACCGCATGCGCATCGCCGTCAACGACGCGATGGACGTGCACGGCGGCAAAGGCATCATCGAAGGCCCGCTGAATTATCTCGGCAGCCTTTATCGCGGCGTGCCGATCGCCATCACCGTCGAAGGCGCCAATATCGTCACCCGCGCGCTGATCCAGTTCGGCCAGGGTGCGATCCGCTGCCATCCTTATCTGCTCAAGGAGATCCTGGCGCTCGAGGACACCGACCGCGAGCGCGGCCTCGACGCCTTCGACCAGGCCTTCTGGGGCCATGTCGGACACAGCCTCGCCAATGCCGGCCGCGCCATCGGCCGCGCCTGGAC
>JBAUCK010000049.1:0-2091 GCA_049677525.1 Xanthobacteraceae bacterium | reverse complement strand
ACCTGGCAGTTTCGCGACCGCAACGAAGGCATTGTCGCCACGTTCGAGCTGTCACGCCTCTTGCCTGATACCAATCATCCGTATCGCCTGCAATGCGAGCAGTGGCGTCTCGGCGAATTGCTTTACGCCCGTCTCAAGGACAATCCGCTGGCGACCATTCGCCTGGGGACCAAGGCGACTGCTGTGCGCCAAAATGGCGGTGCGGTTGAGGTCGATGTCGAGACGGCGGACGGCGGCGCCGAAACGCTGACGGGGGCCTTCGTTGTTGGCGCCGACGGAATCGGCAGCGTGGTACGCGACGCGATCGGTGCAGGATTCGACGGCATCACCATCCTTGAACTTTTTCTGACCGTGTCGACGACCTATGATTTCCGCGAAGCGATGCCGGACCTCGCCAATATCAGCTATCTCTCGGACCCGCGCGAATGGTACGTACTCATTCGAACGAAGCGGGTCTGGCGGGCGCTGTTTCCGGTCGATGCCGCGCTCGATGACGCGGACGTGACCTCGCCGGCGCGCGCCGAGCGTTTGCTGCAGGGCGCGGTGACGCGCAAAGAGCCATTCGAGGTAACGCACCGCACGGCCTATCGCGTGCATGAGCGCGTGGCCTCGACTTATGTGAAAGGCCGCGTGCTGATTGCCGGCGACGCGGCGCATGTCAACAACCCGCTCGGCGGTATGGGCCTCAACGGCGGCATTCACGACGCATTCAATCTGGCGGAGAAGCTGGTCGCGGTCTTGCGCGGCGCGCCAATCGAATCGCTGGAGCGCTACAGCCGGCAGCGGCGCAAGGTGGCGCTCGACGTCGTACAGCAGACCACGGTGCGCAACCGCGCGATCCTCAATACGCGCGAGACGGAGGCCCGCCGCGCCTATTACGATGATCTGCGCCGCACTGTCGACAATCCGGAGAAGCATCGCAATTACGTGATGCGCACATCAATGATCGCATCGTTGCGCGAGGTCACCGATCTCGCGTGAGGTCAAGGTTTGCTGCAGTGCACGAGTCCGCTTTTGGCCCATAGCGGACACGCCGCTCGCCGACTGCGATGTCCGCTTTCGAGGTGAAAGCAGACGCAAAGAGTTAGACCGGTTGCGGCAGTTTTGACCCAAATCGGACGCATTGCCTGCGATCAGATAAATGGCCGATATGAAAGGGAGTTCGCTATGACGAAAGTACGCGTTGCAGGCTTTTCCATCTCGTTCGACGGTTTCGGAGCAGGCCTTGAGCAAAGCCTTGAAAATCCGCTCGGCAAGCGTGGGCATGAATTGCACACGTGGCTGTTCGGTACGCGCATGTTCCGAACAATGGTCGGTAAGGACGGCGGTTCTGACGGAGTCGATCAGGCCTACGCACATCGTTCGATGGACGGGTTCGGCGCGTTCATCCTCGGCCGCAATATGTTTGGGCCGATCCGCGGTCCGTGGCCGGACGAGAACTGGAAAGGCTGGTGGGGCAACAATCCGCCTTATCACACGCCGACCTTCGTGCTGACGCACCATCCGCGCGATCCGATCGTGATGGAAGGGGGCACCACCTTCATCTTCGTGACTAACGGTCTCGAGGCAGCGTTGGATCAGGCGAAACAATCAGCCAATGGCCGCGACGTGAAGATCGGCGGTGGCGTCGAGACCGTGCGTCAATATCTTCGCGCCGGGCTGATCGATGAGCTGCATTTCGCCGTGTCCCCTGTCGTGCTCGGGCAAGGCGAAGCGATGTTCGCCGGGATCGACCTACCGGCGCTCGGCTATCGCGTCACCGAACATCGGGCGACCGAGCATGCCACTCACCTCGTTCTCGGTCGATAGGAGTCCACCATGATCATGCCAATTTGTTGCTGAGCAATCGTTATTTGGCTACAACGCCTTGGATGCGGGACTGGTCATGTCGCCGTCGGGGCTGTTCGCTGTCATTGCGATGCCCATCATTGGCCTCTTGCTGGGTCGCAAAATGGACGCCCGATGGCTGATCGGTACGGGACTGCTGCTGATGGCCGCAAGCAGCTATTGGATGTCGCAGATGAATCTCTTGATCAGTCCGGACCAAGTCATCTGGCCGCGGGTCGTTTTGGTCGTGGGACTATCGATATG
>JBAUCK010000048.1:0-4437 GCA_049677525.1 Xanthobacteraceae bacterium | reverse complement strand
GGCCAGCGCCTTCTGCGCGGCGTTCTGCAGCGCCTTGGCTTCCGAGCCGCCGGCGGAAGCTTCGGGCACGAAGACAAAGCCGTCGAGCCGGCCGATGACATGGCCCTCGACGATGACTTCGCCGGTCTTGTTGAATTGCGGATCGAGTGAGGAGCTGTCGCGCATGCGCCGCATCAGCGCGCTGGTGCGGCGATCGACAAAACGCTCGGTGAGCCGCTCATGCAGCGCGTCCGACAGCTTGTCTTCGACGCCGCGGGTGACGCTCTGCCAATGCTCCGGATCGGCGAGCCAATCCGGCCGGTTGGCGGCGAAAGTCCAGGTGCGGATATGGGCGATGCGCGTCGACAGCGTGTCGATATCGCCGTCGGTGCGGTCAGCCATGGCGATCTGTTCGGCGAACCAGTCGGTCGCGATTTTGCCCTCGCGCTGCAGATAGCCGAACAGCGTGACGACAAGCTCGGCGTGGTTGGCGGGCGCGATCTTGCGATAGTCCGGCAGCTGGCAGACGTCCCACAGCCGTTCGACATCGGCCGGCGAGCCGATCATGTTGCGCACGCCGTCGTCGCGCGCGGCGTGATCGAGGACGAGAATGTCCTCGGCGACCGGCGCGCGGGCGAGCGCATTCTCGGTGGGCGCCGTTGCAAGCGTCGCCTGCAAGGCGCCGACCGAAGAGAAGTCGAGATCGGAACTGCGCCATTGCACGAGCTTGACCGGATCGAACGTGTGCGATTCCAGCGCCTGCACCAGCTCCGGCTCGAATGGCGGGCATCGGCCACTGGTGCCGAATGTGCCGTCGCGCGTGGCGCGGCCGGCGCGGCCAGCGATCTGGGCGAGCTCGGACGGATTGAGCTTGCGATATTGATAGCCGTCGAATTTGCGGTCCGACGCGAAGGCGATGTGATCGACGTCGAGATTAAGTCCCATGCCGATGGCGTCGGTCGCCACCAGATAATCGACCTCGCCCGACTGGTAGAGACCGACCTGGGCGTTGCGCGTGCGCGGTGACAGCGAGCCGAGCACAACGGCGGCGCCCCCGCGCTGGCGGCGGATCAGCTCGGCGATGGCATAGACTTCATCGGCCGAAAAGGCGACGACGGCAGAACGGCGCGGCAGACGCGTGAGTTTTTTCTCTCCGGCGAAGGTGAGCTGCGACAACCGCGGCCGGCTGACAATGCTGGCGCCGGGCAACAGCCGTTCGACGATCGGCCGCATGGTCGCCGCACCAAGCACCAGCGTCTCCCCGCGACCGCGCCGGTTCAGCATGCGGTCGGTGAAGACATGGCCGCGCTCGAAATCGGCTGCGAGCTGGATCTCGTCGATGGCGAGAAAAGCGACATCGAGATCGCGCGGCATCGCCTCGACGGTGGCGACCCAGAACCGCGGATTCGGCGGCTTGATCTTCTCCTCGCCGGTGATCAGCGCGACGGAATCGGCGCCGACGCGCTCCACGGCGCGGTTATAGACCTCGCGCGCCAGAAGCCGCAGCGGCAGGCCGATCAGGCCCGACGAATGCGACAGCATCCGCTCGATAGCGAGGTGGGTTTTTCCGGTATTGGTCGGCCCAAGCACGGCGGTGACGCCGGCACCGCGGGCACGCAGGTCACGATCGGCAGGCGGCGAAAACGAAATCGGCATCAAGGTCCCGGCATTCACGCGGAGTAACGTAACTCGGTGGAGCGTTTCTGTATCACAATGTGACGTCCAAAAACGCTGTGCTTAAGACGTGGAACGAGTCTCGAACGAATCGCGGCCGAATCGGCGACTCCGGGGCTGTTCGATTCTGTTCACTGCGATATATGGCATCCATATAACAGTTGAACACCAAATCAGGTGGAATCTTCGGTCCCACCCGGTCGCCTTGGCGTCAAAAGCGTTAACGTGTGGCACGGTGAGGATTCCTCGTGGAGTCAAGGCCCCAGATCCTGTGGATTACGGGGGTGCATTCGCAAGGATGTTGCTTTTTCGCGGATGCCGTTTGGCTCGGATGCTCTTTTTGATACGGGGTACCAGCAATCGCCCTGGCTGCGCCTGGCAGCGGCTGTCTCTCTCTGCGGCTGGCTCTCTTTAAATTGTGTCTTTGCTGCTGAGTCTTGATTATTGCGTTTTGGCAGCCGAATGCGACGGCTGCGCGACCGCTACAAACGAAATCGCCTGCAACAGGCCGGTGCCGAGCGGCGTCGGCAGCGAGACGCGGAACGGCACCAAGACGCGGGTGCCGGAAATCGGCGCCAGCCACACTTCGGCATCGCGCAACTCGACCAGATATTTGATCGCGGGACGATCCGGCACATAGCCGGAGATCGGCGTGAAATAGACGGCGCAGACCACGGCCGGACCTTCATAGCCGCGCTCGGCCTTTACATTCTCAATGCGCTTGAATTCGCTGTGCAGGTCGTACCGCACCCGCCCGTCGAAGACCGGCACTCTGCGATTGCAGGCTTCCGGCGAAACCGGGTCGCCGTTGCCGCCGACGCGATTGAGCATCGAGGTCATCGGATCGAACACGCCGTGGCGGTCGGCCTCGGTGAGCGGGATGCGCTCGGCAACCGGCGGCAAAGGCGGCTCGACCGCATATTCGGTGACATTGCCGCCGGCGAGCGTCAGCCGCACGTCGTCGATCCTGCGGTCGTAAATGATAGTGGCGCCGTAGGTCGTTGGCACCGGCTGACCACTATTGATCGTGCCATGCGCCGCACCGGTGCCGTGCGCGCCGGTGAAGAATTTTATCAGCCCGGTCGTCGCGCCGCTCGCGGCGGCGGTGTACTGGTCGTTCGCGATATCGATGATCCAGTTGCCGTGGCCGATCGGAATGCCGGAGAGCGACGCGACGTATTCAGCCTCGAGCCGGCCCTGCGCCGCCGCCGGATAAAGCCCGTTAATCGCCAACACAAAAAACGCCGCGGCGAACGGGGCGGCGTCTTTGCGGCTTGTCCGAAACGGTAACACGAAGGCAGGCAATGGTTTTCCCGTGTGGTTTGCCCGGGGATTTTTCCCGGGCGCCGGACGTGGAACCGGATGCATTGTTTTGGCGGAGAATGCGTCCTTTGTGTGGTTCTATCTGCCGTGCCGGACCGGGAAATCCGCCGGGAATTCAGTCAATCCGATCAGTAACCCCCTTGGCCCGGAGCGGCTTGAAAACCGGCCGAATGCCAAGCTGCGCTTGACGCTTGAAGAACGTGTGACTATTAGGTCAGCCGCCATCTCCTCACATCAGACGGCCCAGGCGCGTGGGAGATTTAAAGGCATTTCGCGCAAGGATTTTAAACCAAGGACTTCGAACTATGGCATGGCGTTGTGAACTCACCGGAAAGAACCGTCAGATCGGGCACCGAGTGAGCCATTCCAACCGCAAGACCAAGCGGCAATTCAAGCCCAATCTGCTCAACGTGACGCTGATGTCGGACGTGCTCAGCCGCCGCGTGCGGCTGCGGATTTCGGCCAACGCGCTCAAGACGGTCGACCATCGCGGCGGCCTCGACGCTTTCCTGCTCAAGGCCAAGGACACCGAACTGTCGCCGCGCGTGCTCGAACTCAAGCGCCAAGTGGTGAAGAAGCGCGCCGCCGCCGCGGCGTAACTGCCGGCTTCCGACCGTTCAGTACTAGGTACCGTTGACCGTCGATCGCATTCCCGTTTACGGGGATGAGCGGCGCGATTGTGCTAGGCGTTGACGCGCCGCCGCGGCTTCGGCTGGCGCGCCATGTCCTCCGCCGCATGCTCCTCGAACAATTCGGCAAGCTTTTCGGTCATCACGCCGCCAAGCTCCTCGGCATCGACGATGGTCACTGCGCGCCGGTAATAACGCGTCACGTCGTGGCCGATGCCGATGGCGATCAACTCGACCGGCGAGCGGGTCTCGATCTCCTTGATGATCCAGCGCAGATGCCGCTCGAGATAATTGCCGGGATTGACCGACAAAGTTGAATCATCGACCGGCGCGCCGTCCGAGATCATCATCAGAATCTTGCGCGTCTCGGGCCGCGCCAGAAGCCGCTTATGCGCCCAATCGAGCGCCTCGCCGTCGATATTTTCCTTGAGCAGGCCCTCGCGCATCATCAAGCCGAGATTCTTGCGCGCGCGCCGCCACGGCGCGTCGGCCGATTTGTAGATGATATGGCGCAGATCATTGAGCCGGCCCGGATTTGGCGGCTTGCCCTGAGCCAGCCAAGCCTCGCGCGACTGCCCGCCCTTCCAGGCCCGGGTGGTGAAGCCCAGAATTTCGACCTTCACGCCGCAGCGTTCGAGGGTGCGGGCGAGAATATCGGCACAGGTCGCCGCGACCGTGATCGGCCGGCCGCGCATCGAGCCGGAATTGTCGAGGAGCAAGGTCACCACAGTGTCGCGGAAATTGGTGTCCTTCTCGCGCTTGAACGACAGCGGATGCATCGGATCGGTGATGACGCGTGTCAGCCGCGCCGGATCGAGCAGACCTTCCTCGA
>JBAUCK010000047.1:0-77461 GCA_049677525.1 Xanthobacteraceae bacterium | reverse complement strand
GCGTCGGAAATTTGATCGCAAACTTTGTCGGGATGCCCTTCCGACACGGACTCGCTCGTGAACAGATAATTGGCGTGCGCCACAGCAGAAACTCCCCTAACCGGCCCTCAGGCGAATGCTTTCAAGGCAAACCCCGCACGGTCTTAGCCGCGCTGACTTGCGCCGTTGTTGCAGCGTAATTTTCTGCGGTCAAGATGGGGGCAAAAAGTGGGCGAAGGCCCGCATTGCGCCGTGCGAAACGACGCGATTTTTTCAGCGTTTTTCGCGGCTCGCGATTTGCTCGACGAGGTCGACGATGCGCCGGCGCAATTTTGAGTCGTCGATGCGCATGAACGCCTTGGTCAGTGCCAGGCCGTCGGAGGTGGCGAGGAAGTCGGACACGTAAGCCGGCGAGGGCGCTTCGCCCATACCGTCCGACTTCGACGATGTCTGCGCGCTCGGCGCGCCTTCAAAGAAGAAAGAAACCGAAACTTGAAGTATGTGCGAAATCTGCTGCAGCCGGCTCGCGCCAATCCGGTTGGTGCCTTTTTCGTATTTCTGGACTTGTTGAAACGTCAGGCCCAAAGCGTCACCGAGTTTCTCCTGACTCATCCCCAGCATCATCCGGCGCATGCGCACGCGACTGCCGACGTGCTTGTCGGTGGGATTCGGCGCCTTTTTGGCCAACATTTTTATTAGCTCCTATGTCTCGTCTCGGTCCGACTAATTGACCAAACCTGTAACAAATGAAACTACGTTACCACGCGGTGCAACTTCCAGGACCTTTTGCGACCAGAACGGGTAGGTTCAATTGTTATCCACTTGGGTCGAGGGGTGACCCCACGTCCCCTGGTTGCGCACTGCTTTTGCCAAGCACTGAAGCGGCCGTTCATAGCGGCGGATACTTATGTAGCTAATTGATATATATAGGTATTATACCTTCATCATATCAGGTTGCAGCCGGCGCCGGGCAACGATTATCAGCGCAATCACCGCCATGATGGCTGCGGGCGCGTCGCCCAAGCGGGTATAGGCGGGCGCGCTGATCGGCCGCGGCAAGGGCGCATCGAGCAGCCCTTCGGTTCCCAGCGGCAAAGAATTGATGATCCGTCCGAGCGGATCGATCACGGCTGAAACCCCGGTATTGGCGGCGCGCGCGATCGGCAGACCTTCTTCGATCGCGGTCAGGCGCGCTTGCTGAAGGTGCTGATAAGGGCCGGTCGAGTTGCCGAACCAGCCGTCATTGGTCACGTTAACGATCCAGCCTGGCGGCCCGTCAGCTGGCGTGATCTCGCCGGGGAAAACGACCTCATAACAGATCAGCGGCAGCGCATTCGGAGCGCCGGGAACTGCGATGACACGATGCCGGTCGCCGGAGAGAAACCCGCCGCGCTCCTCCGTTATGGTCTGCAAGCCGATGCTTTCGAGAATTTTCTCGAACGGCAGATATTCGCCGAACGGCACGAGATGGACTTTGTCGTAGATCGCCGGGATCGCGCCGTTATGGTCGATCACGTAGATCGAATTATAGACACCCGATTCCTTTGGATGATCTGGATCGGCAAGCCGCACCGCGCCCGTGATCAGAACGGCTTTCGGCGGCAGCAGATTGGTGATCTGCGCGAACGCATCGGCCTCGCGCGTCAGAAAAAACGGAAACGACGATTCCGGCCAGATCAGATGCGTCACGCCCTGCAGCCCCTGCGGTTGTGAGGCGGTGGCGCGGCCCGACAGATCGATATAGCGCTTCATCACCTCTTGTTTGGCCGAGTAGTTGAAGCGGACATCTTGCTGCAGGTTCGGCTGCATGATGCGTAAATGCACGCCATCAACGAGCCGCGTCGGGGCGCGCACAAGCCGCATGGCGCCGTAACCGCCGAGCGCCGCAAGGAGCGCGATGCCGAGCGCGAGCGGCATCCAGCTGCGCCGCGTTTCCGCACGATCGTCGGTGAGCGTCGCCGGCGTCGAAGCGACCAGGATCGTGATGAAGGTGAGGCCCCAAATGCCGATGACGGAGGCGATCTGGGCGAGCGGCAACGGAGTTGTGAGAGCGTAGCCGAAGGTGTTCCACGGAAAGCCGGTGAACAGGTGGCCGCGCAGCCATTCCGTAATTGTCAGGGACGCAGCCAAAGCGAAAATTCGCGTCGCGGCTCGCGTCCAAACCATACGCGCCAGTGCCACGCCGAGCCCGGTATAGATGCCGAGCACGGCCGGCAGGCCGATCACCGCAAACGGCATCAGCCAGCCGAAAGTCGGCGCATCGACCAGGAAGGCGTACCCCATCCAATAAAGCCCCGCGACGAAATAGCCGAAGCCGAACCACCAGCCGGTTGCAGCCGCGGCCGCCACCCCGCCAAACCGGCCGACACCCGCACCATCGATCAGCCAGACCAGCGTCGGGAATGTCACAAACAAAACCGGCCAGGCATTGAACGGCGCCATGGCCAAAGCCGATAGCGCGCCGGCGACGCAAGCGATGGCCCAGCGCCGCCAACCCCACGCCAGCACGATGGAATTAATCAGCTGCTTGAATTTCACGGCGTGCGCGGCGGGTTCGGGGTCGCCCGATTGAGATCGTCGCGCGGCTGTGCCGGGCGGGTGGTGGTTGGGTAGCGCGGCAGCGCGGCAGCGTCGCGCCCGGCGCCGGGACGGCGATCCTTGCGCAGATAGATGCGCACGCGTTTGACGCGGCGCGGATCGGCGTCGAGCACTTCGGTCTCGAATGGCTCGGGTCCCGGCACCAGTTCGCCGCGCACCGGCACATGGCCGGCTTTGGTGACGAGATAACCGCCGATCGTATCGACCTCTTCGGCGACTTCGCCGACGTCGAATTGTTCGCCGATGGCCGAGCGAACCTCTTCGAGGCTGGCTCGGCCGTTGGCGATGAAAGAACCGTCGGCCTGCCGGATCACGCTCTGGCCTTCTTCCTCGTCGTGCTCGTCGGCAATATCGCCGACGATCAGTTCGACCAGATCTTCGATGGAGACGAGCCCGTCGGTGCCGCCATATTCGTCGATAACAAGCGCAAGATGGATGCGGGTCGCCTGCATCTTGGCGAGCAGATCGAGCGCAGGCATCGATGGCGGCGCATAAAGCGTCTCGCGAATGATCTTTGCCGCCACGAGCGGCATCGCGAGATCGATATTGGTAAAGTTCAGCTCGGGCTGCTCCGGCGGCGATTCTTCCGGCTGTTCGCGATTGCCGGCGGGCTGCAACGTCGCGTGCGCCGCCATGAATGCGAGCAGGTCGCGGATATGGACCATGCCGCTCGGGTCGTCGAGCGTGTCGTTATAGACGACGAGCCGCGAATGCGTGGCGCTTTCGAAAAGCTTGACCAGTTCACCCAGTGAAATGTCCTGCTGCACGGCGACGATATCGGCGCGCGGCACCATCACCCGCTCAATCCGCGTTTCGCGCAGGCCCAGGATATTCTTGAGCATGGTCGCTTCTTCGGGCGAGAAACCCGATTGCGGCTGCTCCCCGGCCAAAACGAGCTCGAGATCGGCCCGCGTCGACGCCACTTTCCAGCCGAACAGAATGCGCATAACGCGCGTCAGCCAGCCTTCACTCGGCTCGGCGGCTTCCGGAATCACCATCGGCAGAGCGCGGTTCTCGCTCTCCATCGTCTCACTGCGCACGGGTAATTGCGTCATCATGGGAATTCAGCAGCCGGAAAGATCTCAGAATTTGCGGGCGCGCTGTTTTTGCGCACGCCGCCGCTCCTGCGAAAGTCTGTGGGCCTTTTTGGCGGCGACGGGGTCGTCCCCATAAGGGTTGGGGATTTTGAGCTGCCGCAGAATGTCGCGTTCGGTTTGTTCCATTTCCAGCGCATCCGCGTCGCGCTCGTGATCGTAGCCGACAAGATGCAAAAAGCCATGCACGGCAAGATGGGCAACATGATGGGCGAGCGGCTTGTGCTCGCTTTTGGCCTCGCGCGCGATGGTCTCGAAGGCGAGCACGATATCGCCCAGATGCGGCTTCGGGCCGCGGTATTTTGCCGGAAAAGACAATACGTTCGTGGCTTTATCGACGCCCCGCCAGTCCCGGTTGAGCACGCGTATCGCCGAATCATCGGTGAGCACGATAGCAAGCTCCGCCCCCCCTGTTGACCGGGTGGTGGCGGCGGCACGGGCGACGGCGCGGCGCACGATCGATCTGACCTTTCGCGGCTCTTTCCAGCGGGCGGAATCGACCATGACGTCGATTTTCAGCGCCGAAGCTTGAGCCCGCGTCATTCGCGCCGCTCGCGCTTGCGCGCCGCCTCTTTGTCATAGGCGTCGACAATGCGGGCCACGAGCTCATGGCGGACCACGTCGGCGGCGGAGAAGTTGGCAAAGCCAATGCCTTCGACGCCACTCAAGAGCCGCACCGCGTCGGCGAGACCGGATGTCTGGCCCGGCAACAAATCGACTTGGCTGGGATCGCCGGTGACGATCATGCGGCTGTTCTCGCCGAGCCGCGTGAGCAGCATTTTCATTTGCATGGTCGTCGTGTTCTGCGCCTCGTCGAGAATGACGACCGCGTTCGACAAAGTGCGGCCGCGCATGAAGGCGAGCGGCGCGATCTCGATTTCAGTGCTCTGCAGCGCACGCTCGACGATGCGCGCATCCATCATGTCATAGAGCGCGTCGTAGATCGGCCGCAGATAGGGATCGACTTTCTCGCGCATGTCGCCGGGCAGGAAGCCGAGCCGCTCGCCGGCTTCCACCGCCGGCCGCGACAGCACAATGCGATCGACTTCCTTGCGTTCGAACAGCTGCACGGCATGCGCGACGGCGAGCCACGTCTTGCCGGTGCCGGCGGGGCCGGCGGAGAACACCAGCGCATGGTGCTTGAGCGCGCGGATATAGGCATCCTGCGCGGGGGTGCGCGCGCGGACGCGGCGTTTGCGCAGATTGATCTCTTCGAAATTCTCCCGCGATACCGCCGGATCGAAGTCGAATAGCGAGCCTTGCGACAAAGCAAGCCGAATGGTGCCGTCGACATCGCCTTGCGACAGCTCATCTCCGGTCTTGAGCCGCTCGTAGAGGCTTTCAAGCACGCGGCGCGCCTGGTCGCAGGCCTCGCGCGCGCCTTCGACGGTGACCTGATTGCCGCGCGAATTGGCGACGATGCCGAGCCGGCGTTCGATCAGTGCGAGGTTTTGGCCGTATTGTCCGAACAGCGAGGAGGCGAGTCGGTTGTCGTCGAAAGTCAGAACAATCTGAGCCGTATTGTCCGGCGCGACGAAGATCGATTCTTCCGTCTCGGGCGTTCGCAATTCAGGCTCCTGCGCGAGCGGGTTCTCGTTCCGGCATTGTTTCGGGTGTTCTTTCGGGTCTTTGCACCAGCGTGCCCAACAGGCTGTTGCCGGCAGCTTCGGTGATGATGACGGTGGCAATCTTGCCGATGAGCGACTGGGGAGCGGCCACCGGCACCGGCTGCAGATAGGGCGAGCGGCCGACGATCTGGCCTTTATGCCGGCCCGGTTTTTCGAACAGGACGTCGAAGCGTTTGCCGACGCAGCTACGATTGAACGCTTCCTGCTGACTGTCGATGAGGTCTTGCAGGCGCTGCAGCCGCTCCGATTTCACCGCTTCCGGCACCTGATCGTCCATCTCGGCCCCCGGCGTGCCCGGCCGCCGCGAGTACTTGAAAAAGAACGAGCCGGGGAACCCAACTTCGACGACCAAGCTCAATGTTTCGGCGAAATCGCCCTCGGTTTCACCGGGAAAGCCGACGATGAAGTCAGATGTCAAAGCAAGATCGGGCCGCGCTCGGCGCAACCGCCGCACGATATCGAGATAATCGGCACGGGTGTGGCGGCGGTTCATGGCCGCGAGAATTCGATCGGAGCCAGATTGGACTGGAAGATGCAGTTGCGGCATGAGCTCAGGCAAATCGCGATGTACCGCTATTAGATCGTCGTTCATGTCACGCGGATGACTGGTCGTGTAGCGCAGCCGGCCGACGCCATCGATTTGTGCCGCCTGTGCAAGCAGGCGCGGCAGCGTCCAGGTCCGTCCATCTGGTCCGTCGCCGTGATAGGCATTGACGTTCTGGCCGATCAGCGTGATTTCGCGGACGCCGGCCGCCGCGAGATGCGCGATTTCAGCGAGGATCTTTGGCGCCGGCCGCGACACTTCGGCGCCGCGCGTATAGGGCACGACGCAGAAGGTGCAGAATTTGTCGCAGCCTTCCTGCACAGTGACAAAAGCCGACACGCCGCGGGCGCGGATTGCAGCCGCGCTCGGCTGCGCCAGCTGATCGAACTTGTCGTCGGCGGGAAACTCGGTATCGACGGCTTTGCCGTCACGCGCGGCGCGCGCCAAGAGCTCCGGCAGCCGGTGATAGCTCTGCGGACCGAAAACCAGATCGACTACCGGCGCGCGGCGGATGATCTCTCCGCCCTCGGCCTGTGCCACACAGCCTGCGACCGCGACGACAACGTTGCGGCCTGCGGTGGCTGCGGCGTCCTTCATCACGCGCACGCGGCCCAATTCCGAATAAACCTTCTCGGCGGCCTTCTCGCGGATATGGCAGGTATTGAGGATGACGAGGTCGGCGTCTTCGGCGGCGGCAGTCTCGACATAACCCTCCGGCGCCATAGTGTCCGCCATACGACGCGAGTCGTAGACATTCATCTGGCAACCAAAGGATTTGACGTAAAGTTTGCGCGGTTCGGTCATGCCGGTGGTTCGAGCCTAAGTCTTTGCTTCAGCTCGTAAATTCCGCTCCAGCGTACAGGCTCCGCTGCTGGCGGAGGCAGGCGGGCGTGCCGCGTGGTTGTTTTACCGGGATTCCGGCTAAAAAGAAATGCCGGCCGCCGCGTCGCGGCCTGCCCTCAGTCCAGCGTATGCACATTGGCTTCCTTGATCACACCCGACCATTTGCTGACTTCGGCCTTGATATAGGCATCAAATTCCTCGGGACTACTGCTGCGCGTGACCATGCCGAGGTCGAGGTAGCGCTTCTTGGTGTCGTCGCTTGCGAGCGCTTTTAGCGCCGCGGCGTTGAGCTTGGAGCGGATGTCATGCGGCGTGCCGGCCGGCGCAACGATGCCGAACCAGGTTTCGGAAGCGAAACCCGGCAGCGCCGTCTCCGCGACGGTCGGAATTTCCGGCGCTGAGGGCGAACGTTGGGCGCTGGTCACCGCGAGCGCGCGCAGCGTGCCGGCTTTGACATTGCCAATCACCGCCGAAAGGTTGGCGAACATCAGCGGAATTTGTCCGGCAAGGAGATCATTGATCGCCGGCGCTTCGCCGCGATAGGCGACATGCACCATCCTGATGCCGGCAATGTATTGAAACAGTTCGGCGGTCATATGCGGTGTCGTACCAACGCCGCCGGTGCCGAAATTAGTTTTGCCGGGCGAAGCCTTGGCCAAGGCGATGACGTCCGCGACTGAATGCGCTGCGAAATTTGGATTGACCACGAGCACCAGCGGCGAGGCGCCTATGAGCGCGACGCCGGAGAAATCCTTGACCGGATCGACGGTGATCTTGTGATAAAGCGTCGGCGCCACGGCACAGGTGGTCTGGCTGCCCATCATCAGCGTGTAGCCGTCGGGATCCGATTTCATCAGGTCTTGCGCCGCGATCAGGCCGCTGGCGCCGGTGCGGTTCTCGACCACCACGCCCTGGCCGAGAATCTCCGACATTTTCTGCGCGATGACGCGAGCGGCGACATCGGTGCCACCGCCGGCGGCAAAGCCGACCAACATCTTGATGGGCCGATGGGGGTAGTCGCTACTCTGCGCGCGAACACTGCCGCTGCAAGCAATGAGCACAAGCGCGAGCGCAATGCGCCAGCGTGCCGCCACTATTGGCGCCATGACAGTCTCCTCCGGTATGGCCCGATTTTTCGGGTCCGTGGCTATTCTAGATATTTTTGCGAGGCCGCGTCAGCTGAGACCGCGTCGCATGACCAGGGCCGTCGCGCCGCCTTCATAATAGCCTTGGCGCTTGCCGACTTCGCGGAAGCCGGCGCGGCGATAGAGCCGCGTCGCCGGCGCATTATGCTCACCGACTTCGAGAAACACCGCGCGTGTGCCAAGCCCGGCCAGGCGGCGCAGATGCAGATCGAGCAACGGTCGCGCCAGTTTTCGGCCCCGCCAGGACGGCGCGATCGCAACCGACAGGATTTCGGCCTCGCTGGCGGCGCAGCGGGACAGGATGAAGCCGATCAATTTGCCGCTGCGTGTGGCGCGATGCGCGACGACGCTCTTTTCGATCAACAGGCCATAGATTTCTTCCTCGCCCCAGCCGCGCTGGAACGAGGCGGCGTGGATAGCCGCAATGGCTGCGGCGTCTTGCGGCCGCGC
This sequence comes from Xanthobacteraceae bacterium, assembly GCA_049677525.1. GTDB lineage: Bacteria > Pseudomonadota > Alphaproteobacteria > Rhizobiales > Xanthobacteraceae > BOG-931. Next base: position 69,180 of record JBAUCK010000047.1, on the reverse strand, counting down.
GTCGGTGAAGACGGGTTCGCTGCGTTTGAACAGGCGTGACAGAAAGCCGATCATCGCCGCGGCAGGGAAGCGGCATATTGCGGCTGCGCATCCGGCGCGCGCAGATATTGCGGTTTCGGCGGCGCTTGTGCTTCTGCGACCGCAGCGCCGATCCGCGCGACCCAGCCGATGTCGGGCGCCTCGCGCGCATCCACGATAACAGGCGCCGGTGCGATTCCGGCGAGGCCTGCGGCAACGGCTTTGGCTGCCGTACCGACGATGCGTGTCGGAGCTTCCGAGGCCGCGCGAATTGCATCGGCGAGTGGCGCGAGCCGCGGCGCGACCAGGGTCCGGCCGCCGGCGCCAAACACCTGCAAATAGACGTGGTCGTGCCGTGCATCGATGGCGACGACGACGGGGATTTGATCGTCGGCGGCGAGGTAAGGCGCGGCGTAGGCCGACAAGGTCGTCACGCCGACCACCGGAATATCCGTGGCGACGCCGAGGCCGCGCGCCGCCGAAATGCCGACGCGCAAACCGGTGAAGCTGCCGGGCCCCGTCGTCACCACGACGCGTTCAAATTCGGCAAAGGCCACGCCGGATTTCTTCACGACACGTTCGACGAGCGGCATCAGCGCTTCGGCATGGCCGCGGGCCATTAAGAGGCTTTCGCTTGCGACAATGCCGACATTCCCGGTGTCGAGCACAGCGGCGGAGCAGGCCGCCAGCGCCGTATCAATGGCGAGCACGCGCATGAAGATCAGGACCTAGAAAATATCGGCACAGCCCGCCGTATTAACCGCCGCCGTATTACATGACCGGTTAGGCGGGCCGAACTTCGGTGACGTCGGGAATGAAATGACGCAGCAAGTTCTGGATGCCATGCTGCAGCGTCGCCGTCGATGATGGGCAGCCCGCGCACGAGCCTTTCATGTTCAGATAGACGACGCCGTCCTTGAAACCGCGGAAGGTGATGTCGCCACCGTCATTGGCGACAGCCGGACGCACCCGCGTTTCGATCAGCTCTTTGATCGTGGCCACGGTCTCGGCGTCGCCCTCGTCGAAGAACTCTTCGCCGTCAGTGGCTTCCGGCGCGGTTGTGGCGACAAGCGGCACGCCCGACATGAAATATTCCATGATGGCGCCGAGGATCATGGGCTTAAGCTGCGGCCATTCGCCGGCGCTCTTGGTCACGGTGATGAAATCGGAGCCGAAGAACACGCCGCTGACACCGAGAATGCCGAACAGCCGTTCGGCCAGCGGCGATTGCGCCGCCTGGTCGGCATCGCGGATTTCAAGCGTGCCGTTGTCGAGGACCGGGCACCCGGGCAGGAATTTGAGGGTCGCCGGATTCGGCGTCGCTTCGGTCTGGATGAACATGACAGAGCCTCCGGCGCTCAGCGCGTTAGATCTGCGCTCGGGCAGCGCAAAGCCAGTCTAATACGTGGCGAATTGCGGTGGAAGTTCAAGGGGTGGATCACGGTTAAGTCCGCACAAAACCGACAATATCCTTCACCGCATTCATAGTTGGCCCGGCGAGTTTTCGGGCCCGCGCCGAGCCGTCGGCGAGGATGGCATCGATCGCCGCCGGATCCTGCATCAACCGTTTCATTTCCACCCCGATCGGCCCGAGCTTGGCGACGGAGAGGTCGACCAAAGCCGATTTGAAGGTCGAGAATTGCGCATTGCCGAATTCCTGGAGCACGCCGGCGCGCGTGGTGCCGGCGAGCGCCGCATAAATGCCGACCAGATTGTCGGCTTCGGGGCGGCTCTCGAGGCCTTTCTCTTCGCTTGGCAGCGGCTCGGGATCGGTCTTGGCCTTACGGATCTTCTGCGCGATGGCATCGGCATCGTCGGTGAGATTGATACGCGAATAATCCGAGGGATCGGACTTCGACATTTTCTTCGAACCGTCGCGCAGCGACATAACCCGCGTCGCCTCGCCAGTGATCAGCGGCTCAGGCAGCGGAAAGAAAACGTCGCCGAAGCCGTGGCTGCGAATCGAGTCGCCGAAATCATTGTTGAATTTCTGAGCGATGTCGCGAGACAGTTCGAGATGCTGCTTCTGGTCTTCGCCCACCGGCACATGGGTGGCGCGATAAACCAGAATGTCGGCGGCCATCAGCGCCGGATAGGCGTAGAGGCCCACCGAGGCGTTCTCGCGGTCCTTGCCGGCCTTCTCCTTGAACTGCGTCATGCGATTGAGCCAGCCGAGCCGGGCGACACAATTGAACACCCAGGCGAGCTCGGCATGCTCGGCCACCTGGCTCTGGTTGAACACGATGTGCTTCTTCGGATCGATGCCGCAGGCGACGAAGGCCGCGGTGACTTCGCGGATCGTTTTGGGCAGTTCGGTGGGATCCTGCCACACCGTGATGGCGTGCAAATCGACCACGCAATAGATGCAGTCGTAGCGATCCTGCAGCTCGACAAAGCGCTTGATGGCGCCGAGATAATTGCCGAGGTGCAGATTGCCGGTCGGCTGCACACCTGAAAAGACAAGTTCTTTGAATGCCATGTCGTTAAATGCCCTGCCGGCCTTCGCGCCGTGGGCGTGAAATGCCATGGCGGCGGCTTGCCCTGCAAGTCCCCGCCTTTATAGTGCGCGCCGGTCCGACCCTATTTCCCCGCGAAAACACACCATGAACTCAGCCCGGTACGACGTCCTCGGTATTGGCAATGCGATTGTCGACGTGATCGCGCGCGCCGAAGAAGATTTTCTGCTCAAGCAAGGCATGACCAAAGGCGCGATGGCGCTGATCGACGAGGCGCGCGCCAAAGCGATCTATGACGCCATGGGGCCTGCGGTGGAGACCTCCGGCGGATCGGCGGCCAATACCATCGTCGGGCTCGCTTCGCTCGGCGCGCGCGCGGCCTTTGTCGGCAAGGTCAAGGACGATCAGCTCGGCCGCGCGTTCACCCACGACATCCGCGCCGCCGGCGTGGCGTTCAATACCGCGCCGGGCTCCGGCGGGCCTTCGACCGGGCGCTGCTACGTGCTGGTGACGCCGGACGGCGAGCGCACCATGAACACGTTCCTCGGCGCTGCGCAGGATCTGCATCCTGCCGATATCGATGCCGACATGATCGCGGCGAGCGCCGTGATTTATCTCGAAGGCTATTTGTGGGATCCGAAGAACGCCAAGGACGCGTTTCTCAAAGCCGCGAAGATCGCGCATGACGCCGAGCGCAAAGTCGCACTGTCGTTGTCAGATGCGTTTTGCGTCGATCGCTGGCGCGATGAGTTCTTGCAGCTGATGCGCTCGAATACGGTCGATCTGATCTTCGCCAACGAGGCCGAGCTCCGCAGTCTTTATCAGACGGCGGATTTCGGCGCCGCGGTTTCGGCGCTGCGCAAGGATATCGAGATCGCGGTCATTACGCGCAGCGAAAAGGGCTGTCTCGTCGTCAGTCCCGACGGCGAAGAGGCAGTGCCGGCCTTTCCAGTTGAGCGCGTGATCGATACGACCGGCGCCGGGGACTTGTTCGCGGCCGGCTTCCTGTCCGGTCTTGCCCGCGGCGCCGATGATCGCATCTGCGGCCGGCTCGGCGCGCTCGCGGCCGGCGAGGTGATCGGGCATCTCGGCGCCCGCCCGGAAGCTTCGCTGCGGGATTTGGCGCGAGAAAATGGTCTTTTGGATTAAGGGGCTTAGCTGCCGCTCCCGCTCCCTACTGCCGAGGCTAAGTGGGCTTCCGGATGCCCTCGGTAACTAATTGCTAACCGAACGTGATTAACGACTAGTTGTCCAGTAATCCCGGAGATCCGCAATGGCCGAGAGCCCGGACCACGCCGACGGCGAAAAGGTCGAACCTATCAATAACAATACAAGCGACTCGTCTGCCACCCCGGAGACGGCAGGGGACGCCGGTGCTGCTTCCGGCGCTGACCTGCGCGCGGGAGATTCGCACAAGAACCTGCCGTTGGTTCTGTCGCCTAAGCTCGGCGCGGGCGAAGACGAGACTGTTGAAGAGACGGCCGCGAAGCCCGAGGAAGAATCGCCGACCGCGGCCGCGTCACCGACACATTCGTCGCGCTTTCTGCAGCTTGCAGCGACGGTCGCTTTCATCGCCGCGTTCAGCTCGTTCGTCGGCTCGGTGTCGGGCGCCGGCTTCGCGCATTTCTATTACCCGACGGCGCCGGCCGCTGAGAACGTTCAGGTTTCCACTGACACGACGCTGCAGCAGCTGAAGGGCGAGTTCGCCGCGCTCAAGGCCGAAGTCGATTCGACGATGCGCGGCACCAACGGCCAATACAGCAAGATCGCGGATCGTCTCGATCGCCTTGATCAGCATTTCGCCTCGGCCACCGATACGACGGGTTCCATCGCTTCGAGCACGGCGGCTGAATCGGCGCAGCCGAAAATCACCGACCGGATTTTGCAGGATTGGGCCGTGCGCGACGTGCAGAACGGCCGTGCCTTGGTCGAGAGCCGTTTCGGCGGCATTTTCGACGTCGGCGCCGGCAGCGTTCTTCCGGGCGTCGGACGTGTCGACTCGATCAAGCGTCTGGATGGCCAATGGCTCGTCCTTACGGCGCGCGGCACGATCACGTCGAGCCACTGAGCCGCATCAATTTGCGGTTCAGGCCGCTGGCATGAACGACACCAGCATCGGGACTCGGCGGCGGTAGGTGTCATAGACCTCGGCGCCGAGTGCGGCTGTCAGAAAGCGTTCCTCGACCCGCGCCAAGGCAGCTGGTGACTGTCCGCTTGCACTGCCGCGCGCAGACCAGAACGCGGCCACGATCCAACTGACGATCCCGCCGACCCATATGATGCCGAACATGGTGCTTGGATGCGTGATCCCATTCCCGATCGCTTCACATGACAGCCACGCGATACCATAGCGTTGCCGCCACGCTCCAGGCCAAACTTCGCTTTTCTATCTGTGCCGGGGGTGCAAGTCTTCAAGTGCAGTCTTCAAGTCTTCAGGTGCAAGGCTTCACTATGAGCGGCGTCTCTCGGCTTCTGAATATCACTGCCCTTGCGACAGTAATTGCGGTTTTGGCGTCCGCCGAACTATTGCACGCGCAAACGGCCGAGGTGCCTGCGCCAAGGCAGGAGTCCCCAGCCGGGACGCCGTCACCGCCGCAGACGCCGGAAAACTGCCCCGGACTGGTTGCGCGCGACCGGCCGCGCGTCATTCCTGCCTCGTTTGAGGTTGCTGCGCTCAATGCCGACCAGGTGCGCATCACCTTCGTTGGCCACGCCACGTTTCTGATCGAAAGCCCGCAGCTTGTGCGCATTGCGACCGAAAAGACCATGCTCCATCAAAACAAGCTGCGCAGTTACACGTCCACGCTGGCCGCGAGCGCATGCGCTTCGATGAAGACGCGGCGCGGCTCGACTTTGTCGCCCATCAATTCGTCGAAGATCGTATTGGCCTCGTCGATCTCCTTGACGCTGACTTGCAGCATGGTGCGGGCATTCGTGTCGAGGGTGGTTTCCCAGAGCTGGCTGGGGTTCATTTCGCCGAGCCCTTTATAGCGCTGCAGCGACACGCCTTTGCGGCCGGCATCGGTCACCGCCTCGAACAGGCTGACGGGGCCGTGGATCGGGATGTCCTCGTCCTTCCGCCGCAGCATCGCCGGCGGCATTGGCCGCGGGAACACTTTCTGCAGCGCCGGCGCGAACTCGTCGAGCTTGCGCGCATCGGCAGAGCCGAGCAGCGCCTGATCAAGCACGGCAACTTCTTTCACGCCGCGCACGGTGCGCTCGAATTGGAAGCCTGAGCCTTCGGCGAATTGGCCCTGCCAGCCGCGCTCGGTCTCTTCCGACAGCGCGTCGAGGCGCTTGGCGATATAAGGCACCGCGGCCATGGCCTTTTGCGGATCGCCGAAGATCTCGCGATTGAGCACACTCAGAATCGCTGCCTGTTCGACGACCTGCCGATTGTACCGGCTGTGCAGGCCGCGCAGCAGATTGCGGATGGTGCGGGAATCCTCGACCAGCTTGCGTAGATCGTTGCCGGCAAGCGTCTCGCCCGATGATAGGCGCAACACGGCGTCTTCGATCCCGGTATCGATCAGATAGTTTTCCAGCGCGCGCTCATCCTTGAGATATTGCTCGGACTTGCCGCGGGCGATTTTGTAGAGCGGCGGCTGGGCGATGTAGAGATGCCCGCCGTCGATGATCTCGCGCATCTGCCGGTAGAAGAAGGTCAAGAGCAGCGTGCGGATATGGGCACCGTCGACGTCGGCGTCGGTCATGATGATGATCTTGTGATAGCGCAGCTTGTCGATGGCGAATTCGTCGGTGCCGATGCCGGTGCCGAGCGCTGTGATCAGGGTGCCGATCTGTTCGGACGACAGCATCTTGTCCATGCGCGCGCGTTCGACATTGAGGATTTTGCCGCGCAATGGCAGCACGGCCTGGAATTCGCGATTGCGGCCCTGCTTGGCGCTGCCGCCGGCGCTATCGCCCTCGACGATGAAGAGCTCGGATTTCGCCGGATCGCGCTCCTGGCAATCGGCGAGCTTGCCGGGCAGCGAGGTGACGCCAAGCGCGCTTTTGCGCGTCATTTCGCGCGCCTTGCGCGCGGCCTCACGCGCCGCGGCCGCCTGGATCGCTTTGCCGACGACGATCTTGGCTTCGCCCGGATGTTCTTCGAGCCAGGCCTTGAGCACGTCGTTGACGATGCCCTCGACCGCCGGCCGCACTTCGGAGGAGACGAGCTTGTCCTTGGTCTGCGAGGAGAATTTTGGATCCGCGACCTTGACCGAGAGCACGGCGGTCAGGCCTTCGCGGCAGTCGTCGCCGGTCAGCGCCACTTTCTCCTTGCGCGCGACGCCGCCGGATTCGGCATAGCCGGTGATCTGGCGCGTCAGCGCGCCGCGGAAGCCGGCCAGATGCGTGCCGCCGTCGCGCTGCGGAATGTTGTTGGTGAAACAAAGCACGCTCTCGTGATAGCCATCGTTCCACCACAGCGCGCATTCGATCGCGACGCCGTCGCGATCGGCTTTTATGACGATCGGCTGCGGAATGAGCGGCGTTTTGTTGCGGTCGAGATATTTCACGAAGGCCTCGACGCCGCCCTCGTAGATCAATTCCTCGCGGTGCTCGACGGCATGACGCATGTCGGAGAGCACGATCTTGATGCCGGAATTGAGGAAGGCGAGCTCGCGCAGCCGGTGCTCCAGCGTCGCGAAATCGAACTCCGTCATGGTGAAAGTTTCTTTCGACGGCAGAAACGACACTTCGGTGCCGCGCCTGTCGCGCGCAGCGCCGACAACGGCGAGCGGAGCAACCGCGTCGCCGTGACGAAATTCCATGGAGTTCTCCTGGCCATCGCGCCAGATCGTGAGCTTGAGCCAGGTCGACAGCGCGTTGACAACCGAGACGCCGACGCCGTGCAGGCCGCCTGAAACTTTGTATGAGTTCTGGTCGAATTTCCCGCCGGCATGGAGCTGGGTCATGATGACCTCGGCCGCCGATACGCCTTCGCCTTTGTGGATGTCGGTAGGAATGCCGCGACCGTCATCGCGCACGGTGCAGGAACCGTCGGGATTGAGCGTGACCGTGACTTCCTTAGCATAGCCCGCAAGCGCTTCGTCGATCGCGTTATCGACGACCTCATAGACCATGTGGTGCAGGCCCGAGCCGTCGTCGGTGTCGCCGATATACATGCCCGGCCGCTTGCGCACGGCATCGAGCCCCTTGAGCACCTTGATCGATTCCGCATCGTAATCGGAGGGTGCTTCGGGGGTCGGTTTGCGGACAGGTTCAGCCATGCGGAGAGCTCGCGAATCGCTTGCAAAAAACGCGTGTGAGACGACGATTCTTGTACACGAAAACGACGCCGCGTACAGGTCAAAGTCGATAGATGTAAGATATTGTCAAATAGCGGTTTTTCAAGGTTTTGCCGGCCGCGGAATCAAGCCCCGATTCGGCCCGGAAAGCGCCCTATCTGATAACAATTGGAAAGCACGAGATAGTCGCGCGCCAAGCGGTACGCGCGGTCATGAACGGGCGCGGCGCAACGGTCGTTCGGCGCTGGTTTTTAATAGATGCCGCTCATTCGGTTCGTATTCGGGAGCCGGTTGCTGGAAGCAACCTAAAGCGGCGGCCCACAGTTCCATGCGATCGAGGTCGTCGCGCAGGCGCTCAAGGGACTCGAACAAATTACGAATGATGACGTCTTCCGCGGGTTCCGGCATAATTGCCTCTGTCGCGCCCGACACTGCCCGTGCCGCAGCGGCTCCGTCCCCTGTTGGTCGTCCGTCCCTCCTCTTGGTTTAAGAAGCTTCACGCGATCTTGTTCCCCGCTTGCCGGGCGAACCGAGCAAATTTGCCAATGACGCGAGTCATTTGCGACGGTCTCGCCGCGGCAGGGTTCCCGCCTTCAGCTCGATGCGGCCGGAATTGACTTCGACAAATGCGGCGTCCGGCTCGATCTCGGCAAAGAGCGCCGGATCGGCACCGGTCATCCATACTTGAATGCCAAGCTGCCGCAGTTCCCCTTGCAACGCGCCGCGCCGTCCCGGATCGAGATGCGCCCCCACCTCGTCGAGCAACAAAATCGGCGCATGTCCGGTCATGTCCGCGATCAATCTGGCATGTGCCAGGACGAGCCCGATCAGCAGCGCTTTTTGTTCGCCGGTCGAGGCATCCGCCGCAGCGACCCCCTTGGGGGCATAGACGATTTTGAGGTCGGTCAGATGCGGGCCGTCGAGCGTGCGTCCGGCGGCGGCGTCGCGGGCGCGGTTGTCGCGCAGCACTGCCCGATAGCGCTCCTCGATCTCGCGCGCGGGATGCGCAGGAAAAAGCCGTTCCATCCAGCCATCGAGCGCGATCTCCGCCGCAGGAAAAGCGGAGCCTTTGCCGCCTGCCAGCACGGCTTCAAGACGATGCACGGTCTCGGCGCGCAGACTGGCGACGGCGACGGCAAGCTCTGCCGTCTCGTGCTCGACCGCATCGAGCCAGTGCGGGTCAGGCCGCGGCTCTTCCAGGAGCCGGTTGCGCGAGCGCAGCGAGCGGTCGAGCGCGTTGACGCGGCTGCCATGTTCGGCATCGACCGCAAGCACCAGCCGGTCGAGGAACCGGCGGCGCTCCGAAGGCGCGCCGGCAAACAGGCCATCCATCGCCGGTACCAGCCACAGCAGGCGCAGATGATCGGCGAAGGCCGACGCCGAACTGACCGGCTCGCGATCGATCCGGTATTTGCGTTGAACAGTGGCGTCGTCCGGCGGCCGGTCGATCCCGGTGCCAAGTGTCGCCAGCCCGAGGGCGCCCTCGATCTCCACGGCAACGGCCCATGAGCCGTCGCCCTCGCTGAAAGCGACTTCATCGAGCGTGGCGCGATGCAGCCCGCGGCCCGGTGCCAGAAAGGAGATCGCCTCGATCAGATTGGTCTTGCCGGCGCCATTGGGCCCGACCAGGACGATGGTCGTCGCGTCGGTTTCGAGCGATGCCGCGTGATAATTGCGGAAATTGGTGAGCCGGATTTGGCGGACGCGGGTAGGGGCCATGCGAGATTGTATGCCGTCGTCATGCCGGCCAAGTCATTGTCAAATTCATGCGCCAGGCTTTGCCGCTCTGTGAGCGGCCTCGGTCCGGCACGATTGACCCTACAGCGTTTTGCCGCCGGCCTATACCCGCATCGGCATCAGCACATAAAGCGCGCCGCGCGGATCTTTGTCTTGGATCAGTGTCGGCGAGCCGGGATCGGCCAGTTTGAGCACCGCCGCCTCGCTCTCGATCTGCGCGGCGATATCGAGGAGATAGCGCGAGTTGAAGCCGATATCGAGCGGATCGGCCTCGTAGGTAACCTCGAGCTCTTCGTTGGCGCTGCCGGAATCGGGATTGGTCACCGACAGCAACAGCCGTCCGCCGGTGATCGATAGCTTCACGGCGCGGCCGCGCTCGCTCGACACCGTCGAGACGCGATCGACCGCCTCCTCGAATTCCTTCTTGTCGACCACCAGCTCCTTGTCGTTATTCGCTGGAATGACGCGGCTATAGTCCGGAAACGTGCCGTCAATCAGTTTCGAGGTCAAAATCGCCTGGCCGATGGTGAAGCGGATCTTGCCCGGCGAGAGTTCGATCAGGACTTCGGCATCGCCGTCTTCCATCAGACGCTGCACTTCGCTGACGGTCTTGCGCGGGATGATGACGCCCGACATGCCCTCGGCGCCCTTCGGCAACTCCAATTCCATTTGGGCGAGCCGGTGACCGTCGGTGGCGACGGCACGGAGCGTCTGCGCTTTGCCGGAGCCGGCGGCGTGCAAATAGATACCGTTGAGGTAGTAGCGCGTCTCTTCGGTCGAGATGGCGAACTGCGTCTTATCGATCAGCCGCTTCAGGTCGGCGGCTTTCAGCGTGAATTTGTGCGTCATCTCGCCCTGCGCCAGATCGGGAAAATCGCTCTCCGGCAGCGTCTGCAGGGTGAAACGGGAGCGGCCGGCGCGGATCGCCAGCGCCGCGCGATCGCCCGAAGATTCCAAAACGATCTGGGCGCCTTCCGGCAGTTTGCGCACGATATCGAAGAACATATGCGCCGGCACCGTCGTCGATCCGCCGGGCCCGACTTCGGCGGCGATGGCATCCGTGACTTCAACGTCGAGGTCGGTCGCCTTCAACGACAGTTTCGATTTGTCGGCATGCAACAGCACATTGGCCAGAATCGGAATGGTGTTGCGGCGCTCCACCACGCGGTGGACATGGCCCAGCGACTTTAACAATTCGGAACGCTCTACTGTGACCTTCATCGCTTAATCCGTGGAGAAATGCGGACCGGAACCCCGGAGTCAAATGGTGGCGGAGTACAAAAGTGGCGTGGTATGGCGGTTTCGGCAAGGCCGGGGACCGAGCGCCAGGCGGTTTAATGGCTTTTTCCCTGTATTTTTACGGACCTTTGGGGTGCCGGGTGCCTTCAGGAGCGGTCGCGGCAGGCGATTACGGGTTTTCGCGATCCGCCATCACTTCAGGCGTGGCGGGGTTCAATCTTGCAGCTGGCGTTTGAGCCCCTCGATTTCCTCGGCGAAGGTGCAGTCATTGCCGGCGAGATTTTCGATCTTGCGGACCGCATGCAGGACCGTAGTGTGATCCCGGCCGCCGAAACGGCGACCGATTTCCGGCAGCGAGCGTAGCGTCAGCACCTTTGCCAGGTACATCGCTACCTGCCGCGGACGCACGACGTTCGCCGTACGCCGCGACGATAACAGGTCGGCGCGGCTCACATTGTACTGCCGGGCCACCACGCGCTGAATGTCCTCGATGCGCACGCGCTTCGGCTCGGCCGGCCGAATCAGATCGCGCATTTCGCGCTCGGCCATTTCCAGCGTGACTGGCTGGCCGGTGAGCTTGCTATGGGCGAGCAGGCGATTGACGGCGCCTTCGAGGTCACGGCCGTTATGGGTCACCGACTTGGCGATATAGGCCAGAACCTGCGGCGGCACTTCAAACCCGGGATGATGGGCACGCGCCGCGCAGATGCGGCTTTTGAGGATTTCAAGCCGCAATTCTTCGCCGAGCGAGCCGATTTCGACCACGAGCCCGCCGGCGAGCCGCGAACGCACGCGATCGTCCAGGCTTTCGAGATCGGCCGGCGGCCGGTCGCTCGCGATCACCACCTGGCGGCCGGCGTCGATCAGGGTATTGAGGGTGTGGCAGAATTCGGCTTGAGTCGAACGGCCCTGCAGGAATTGCAGGTCGTCGATGACCAGCACGTCGATGGCCCGTACCGCTTCCTTGAAGGCCAAAGTGGTCTGCGTGCGCAGCGCCGAGACGAAGCCGTACATGAAGCGCTCGGCCGTCAAGTAGAGCATCTTGCGGTCGCCGGCGCCGTTGCCGGCCCAGGTGATCGCCTGCAGCAGATGGGTTTTGCCAAGCCCGACGGCGGCGTGCACGTAGAGCGGATTGAACATCAAGGGCTCGCCGTGCTTGCTGGTCGCAACCTGCTTGGCGGCGGCATGGGCGAGCGTGTTCGAACGCCCGACGATGAAGCTGTCGAAGGTTAGACGCGGATCGAGCGGCGAGCCGCCGAGCGCCTCGTGCACCGTCATAAACGGCACGCTTGAACGAATCTCGCTACCATTGACGTAACTGTCGCGACCATTCTGCAGAGGTTGAACCGCCACGGGCATTTTCGGCTTGATCGCAACCGGGCGGATCGTGGCCGAGCGGACGCTCAGTTCCAGGCGCGTGACATCGGCTTCCTCCGCCTGCCACCGGGTCAGCACTTTTTCGCTGTAATGCGACTGAATCCAATTGCGCAGAAAGCGCGTCGGGACCGACAGGCGCACCACGCCCTTGTCCACGCTGTCGAGCTCCATCCGCCCGAACCAGCTTGTGAACACGTCTTCCCCGAGTTCGGAACGCAACTGGTCTTTTACCCGCCGCCAGCGCTCCTGGTCCATGGTCTGCATTTTTTCCCGTCTTTCCCGAAGCAAATCGTTCCCCGAGCCGCTGACGCAAAGCCAGCCGTGCTCGGCACCGCCGGGTCGGAACTCGTTTCCAAAAGTGTGGTTCACTGCGCCGACAAATTCGCCGAAGCGAACGCGGCCTCCCATCAAGGGGGAAGCGGCGTCAGCCGCTCGCCGCGGCTCTCGGCCAAAAGGGTCTGCTCAGAAAACTCTTGCATACAAAGAGCTTGCGCAATGCGCTACGCGCAGCCGGTAATGGATCGCAGATTGCCGTCATCATGCCCCACCTCCATCGCTCCCAGATTCGATGGTCGTCTTAAGTCCGTCGTGCTACGCGGCTGCGGGCCTGTTCATCTTTGCACTCGGGTAAGCTGACCGCTCGGCATTGGCTACTTGCAGATCTAGGCGACTTGCAGATGTAGAACGTCCAATACCACGACGTCAGTACGGCACCCCGAAGACAAACCTCTCCCGCACCCATTCTTGATGAGTTTCCACCTAGACGCTTGTTGAAAACCTTCGGTGTGAAGGGAAGGAAACCCTAGCACGCGATGCGCAGCCTGCAACCGTAAAAAAACGTCTAAGAATGCTGCGCCTATCGCCGACTTTCACATCGGCGCTGCAGGCGACGGTGCGGTCTATCGCTCAAAGCATTGAGTCAATTTGGCGATTCACAAATTTGTTACGCCACTGACATGCGCGAAATGTCGCGTCCGGGGACGCGGAGCAAACGTCAAGTCGCGAAGCGGGTTCTCAGTGATTCAAAGTCCAATACGAACAGTGCGTAATAACCCATTCATCGCAAATGAGTTCTTTTGATCACTTTTGCCGGGTAGCCATCCGCGAACAAAAAGCAAGCAAACAAACAGGAAAGGCGCCGGCGCAAGCCAATAGGCGCGCACAAATTTGCGCAACGGTCAGTATGGTCGTCATTGCAGATGGCAATGGCGGCTGCACAACAGTTTGATGGCAATTCGCTATCTTAACGCGAGCGGCAGTGTATGACGTCGGGATTGAACGACGTTCGGCACGCTTCTTACTTCGCGAGTTTGGCGATCCGATGCGCAAGCCGCGACACTTTTCGGCGCGCGGCGTTGCGGTGCATGATATTTTTTTGCGCCGCACGGATGATCGCGGGCTCGGCCTCGGCCATTGCAGCGACGGCGCGCGTACGATCGCCGGAGGCAATCGCCTCCTCGACCTTGCGCACGGCGGTGCGCACGCGCGAACGGCGCGCTTTGTTAACGGCGGTTCGGCGCACGGTCTGGCGAGCAGCCTTCTTGGCGGACTTGGTATTAGCCATCGTTGAACACAGTCAGTCGTGAATGAGAGCGGGCTTATAGGGGTGTCAGGCGCTATCGTCAACGCCGGTGACATTCTACCGTAAAGCGGCTCTGGCTCGAGAGCCGCTCCGTACGAATACATATGTAGGCCGCCACGGTGGGGACTGCCGGTGATGGACCGCTAAGCAACGCGTTTGGCGCGGACTGCTTCGTATCCAGACACCACCGCCGCCCGGTCCGCCGCCGGGAACCCCGCGAGTGGCGGCTCCATCATCGCCCATTGCGGATCGTTATGGATATGGGCCAGCAGCGCCTTGATGCCCGGGACGAGCGGCTTGCCGTTGAACAAATTCCGGATCGTGACGGCTTCGGCGAGTGCCGCCGCGTCGCCGGTCTTGTAGGCGCGCCCGCACAGATCGGCATTGAGATTGGCGGTCGCAGAGATGCAGCCGGCGAATACGCCTGAGCAGGCCTCCGGCAGCGCGGCTTCGGTCGACGGAAACACCTTAAAGCGCGGCAGGATGCTCGCGGCCTCGCGCGCGTAGGCCATGTCGCCGGATGAATCCTTCAAGCCGACAATGCGCTGGCCGAATGTATCAAGCAGGCGCCGGATCAGCGCGACATGCCACGGGAGGCCCGATTGCGCCGGGAAGTGATAGAGGTAAATCGGGATCGGCTTCGCCGCAGTCGCGGTCAGAACGGCATCGATATAGCCGACCAGCCCGTCGTCGTGCACGCCTTTGTAATAGAACGGTGGCAGCACCAGCGCGCCGGCAAAGCCGAGTTCGGCGGCATGCTTGGTCAGCGCGATCGCATCGGCGGGCGCGGCAGCTCCGGTCCCGACCATCATGCGATCGAGCGGTAGTCCGTTCTGCGCATAGGCGGTCATCACCCGTTTGCGCTGATCCAGCGAAAACGAGGTCGCTTCGCCGGTCGTGCCGAGCACGTTGAGCCCATCGCAGCCGGTCTCGAGCAGAAAGCGCGCCAGCGCGGTCGAGCGGGCGCAATCGGGCTCGCCCTTGGCATCGACGGCGGTCGCGACGGCGGCGATCACGCCGTGAAGTGTCTTAGGTGCGCTCATCTCGGGCTTGGAATTCATGGGAATAGTCACCTCTGCCGGGCCGATCGGAAGCGGCTTGCGCCGGTCCGTGATCCAGTAAAGCATGGAGGGTTCGTGTTCAACAAAGCGCGCTCGATCGGGCGTCGGGGGGAAGCCGGGACTGGAAATGCCGCAAAATTTCGATGTCATCATTGTCGGCGCCGGCGCCGCCGGCTGTGTGCTGGCCAACCGGTTGTCAGCGCGTTCAGGCTCAAGCGTTTTACTGCTCGAGGCGGGCCGCGATGTGGTGGCCGGCGCCGAGCCGGCTGACGTGCTCGATTCCTATCCGCGCTCTTACTACAACGACGCTTATTTCTGGCCCGGCCTCAAAGTGCATTGGCGGCGCAAGGACAATTCGCCGCTGACCGGTTACTCGCAAGGCCGGCTGGTCGGCGGCGGCTCGAATGTCATGGGCATGGTCGCCTATCGCGGCACGCCGGGTGATTACGCCGAGTGGCAGGCTCATGGCGCCGCCGGCTGGGGCTGGGATGACGTGCTGCCCTACTACAAGAGGCTCGAGAACGATTGGGATTTTAACGGCGCCTCGCACGGCAAGGACGGACCGGTACCGATCCGACGGACCAAGGTCGAGGACTGGCCACAATTATCGAAGGCGGTGGGCGTTTTCGCCGCGGAACGTCAGATCCCGTTCGTCGCCGACATGAACGCGGATTTCCGCGACGGCTACGGTCCGGTGCCGATGAGCAACTGGCCGGATAAACGCGCCTCGGCGCAGACCTGTTATCTTGATGCGAGCGTCCGCGCCCGCAAAAATCTTACCGTGCTTGCGGAAGCGACTGTGACCGGCCTCGTATTCGAAGGGCGACACGCCACCGGCGTCACTGTCGCGACGGGCGGCGAAACGCAAAAATTTTTCGGCAGTGAAATCATTGTCGCGCTGGGCGGCATCCATTCGCCGGCTTTTCTGATGCGCGCCGGTATCGGTCCGGCATCCGCTTTGCGCGCGCTTGGCATCGACGTGAAGGCCGACCGGCCGGGAGTCGGACAAAATCTCTCCAATCACGCCATCATCTTTATTGGCCTTCTGCAAAAGCCGGGGACGCGGCAATCGGAAAAGATCCGGCCGCACCCGATGTCGGCATTCCGCTACTCCTCCGGCCTGCCCGGAGCCCCGCCCCAGGACATTTACATTAATGTGCAGTGCAAGACGTCCTGGAGCCCGCTCGGGCACCAGGTCGCCAATATCGCGCCCTCGCTGCTCAAGCCTCGCGCGCGCGGCCAGGTGTCGCTGGTCTCGGCGGATCCTGCGGCCTATCCGCTGGTCGAGTTCAATTTCACCGGGCACGAGCTCGATCTGCATCGCTTTATGATGGGCTTCCGCCGTTGCGTCGAGATTCTCTGCCATCCGGCGGTGCGCGATACGGCGCGGCTGACCTTCCCGGTGAAATTCAACGACCGGCTGCGGCGGCTCAACCGCATCACCACGGGCAACAAGATCAAAAGCGCTGCGATCGCCGGCCTCATCGAGGCTGTGCCTCGGCTCGCCGAGCCGATCTTTGCCACGCTCGCCGATCGGCGGGTCGATCTTACAGCTTTAGTCCAGGACGACGATGCGCTCGCCGCTCATATCCAGGAAAACGTCGCCGGCACATTCCATCCGGTCGGCACCTGTCGCATGGGCGCGGCGGAGGATCGCGACGCAGTGACCGATCCTTTCGGGCGGGTGCACGGCTTCGAGGCGCTTCGCGTCATCGATGCCTCGATCATGCCGACGATCCCGCGCGGCAATACCAATATCCCGACCATCATGATCGCCGAGAAACTCGCCGACGCGATGTTGCAGCAAGCATGATTCGGAAAAGTGGGAACCGATTTTCCGAAAAGATTATGCGCAAAAACTAATCCCGTACGCTGACGTAGATCTTGCGGTCGCGGATCGCGACCGGCACCGGCGTGAGCCGCACCGAAGCATCGCCGGGATGGCAGCCGGTGGCGAGATCGAATTCATAGCCGTGCCACGGGCAGACGATGTGGCGCTGCTTGCCGAAGCGCAGCCCCGCGCTCTTCTGGTCGGGCGTTATGACTTCCTCAACCTGATGAAAGATCTTGCCCTGGCAGACCGGCCCGCCGGCATGCGGGCAGACGTTCTCGTAGGCCAGCACTTTGCTGCCGGTGCGGAAAATGCCGACCTCGAGATTCTCCAAAGCGAACACGCGGTAATCGCCATCGGCAATGTCGGTCAGCTTGCCGACTGAGACTTCATCCATCGCCTTGTTCCATTACTCGATGAATTTCACTCGATACCCGGCGGGCGATGAAACCAGATCGCCACATCGAACATATTGAGGTCGGCGGCGCGGATCAGTCCGCACGCCGTTACCACCGTTTCAGTCGCCGTTACCGTGCCGCGCGGAAACGGTTCGACATCGTGGCCGCGCCGCTCGACCTTGGCCGCATAGACTTTAACGGCAGCGGTCAGGACCTGTTGCAGCTCCTTGTCGGAGATTGCATCCGGCTCGCCGCGCTTGAGCGCGTCCCGGGCCACGGCACAAAAGTCGTTAGCTTTGCCGGCCGGCTTCCTAACGCGTTGTGGTGCGCTGGCGCGGCCGGGTTTTGCGGCGCGGTTGGCTGCTTTCCGGACCTTCGGCATGAATTTCAGGCCGTCACCGGCACGCGTGACCCCGGCGCCTTCTTGAGGTTGGGACTGTTTAATTTGTGCTTGGGGATTTCGAGGTTGAACAAGCGTGCCGCATTCAGGCCGAGAATATTGCGCTTGGCCTGTTCGTTCAGGAACGGCAGCGAGGTGATCGAAGCCGGCAGGTCGAAGTCCCAATGCGGCCAGTCCGACGCAAACAGAAGCTGCGTCTCGGCCTTGATCGCATCGAAGGTTGCTTCGGTGAGCTTCAGGTTCGAGCGCTCGAGCGGCTGACTGGTGAAATACATGTCGGCGATATATTCGCTCGGCCGCCGCTTCAGGAGCGGTGCTTCCGAAGACCGCATCATGTATTCGGAATCCAGCCGCTGCATCAGGAACGGCACCCAGGCGAGCCCGCTTTCGATCCACAATACTTTCAGTTTTGGGAAGCGTTCGGGCAGGCCATTGATGATCCAGTTCGTCAGATGGATGAGGTTGTAATAGACGAACGAGATCGCGTGCATCGAGATGAAGCGATTGCACTGCTGCATCGACTGGTCGCCCCAGTGGAAGCCGGAATGGAAGGCGAGCGGCTTGCCGGTCGCCTGGATCGCGGAATAAAGCGGCATGTAGCTGTCGTGATTGACGGCGCGGAATCGGGTTGACGTGACCGAATAGCCGATCACGCCCGGCGTATTGGCATACATCTCGACTGTTCTCACGCAGGCCTCAGGGTGATTGAAGGGCAAATACAGCATCGCCTTGATGCGCGGATCCTGCGGCAGGATTTCTTCCGTCAGCCATTTGTTGAAGGCGTTGCCGATGACGACTTCCATCTCGATCTGTGGATGCATGCCGAGCACCAGCATCGGGGTGGGAAACACCACCATGTAATCGATGCCCATCGAATCCATGGCGCGCTGAACCAGCGTCACCTGGGCATGAGTACGGCCGCCGGGGACGGCTTCGCCGAGCCGCGCCTGATGCGGGATGCGGCCGAAGACGTCTTGGTAGAGCATGCCCGGCGTGGCGTTGAGCAAGCCGGCCGCGTTGCCGCGTTCTTTGAAGGCGCGCGCCATCTGCTTGTAGACGTCGCTCTCCATCCGATCGACGACTTCGGACCAGAACGCCGTTTCGGTGACATGGGCGTCGACATCGACGATGAAATAATCGTTCTCTTTGGCGTCCTTGGCGGCGTGCGCGAGGATGTCACGGGTGTCGGTGAGATTGTTGATCTTCGGCAGTTCGCTCACAGCCGGCGGTTTTTTGCCGTTCTTGCTCGTGTTGCCGTTCCTGCCGCCACTTTTGCCGCCGTTTTTGCCGTTTCCGTTGCCCGGCGTTTTCTTCAGCATCGGCTTTCTCCGCTTTGAGAGCGGGCGCATTCGCGCCTTGTCGTTGCAGTGAAATCTAGCAGGAATTGGACGCGAAAACAGGCGCAGTCCTGCATTTGACCCGTCGTGAAGGCCGATGTTTGCGTTTCGCGTTCCTCTCCGTGGTTCGGACGGAATGCAAAGAGCAGGATGCGATGAAACTCCCGCCTTTCGCATATGCCTGCCCGACCAGCGTCTCCGAGGCTGTTGCTCTCCTTGCCGCGCATGACGGCGAAGCCAAGGCGCTGGCCGGCGGCCAGAGTCTAGAGTCTAGTGCCGATGCTGGCGTTTCGCGTCGCTGCGCGGCGCTGCTGGTCGATCTGCGCAAGCTTTCGGAGCTGCAGCAAATCAAGATCGGCCAAAATGGGGTGACGCTTGGCGCCATGGTGCGCTGGAGCGACATCCTCGAGGACGTGCGGCTGCGAGAGGCGCATCCGCTCATGGTCGCGGCGATTGAGCAGGTCGCGCATTATCAGATCCGCAACCGCGGCACCGTCGGGGGCGATCTCGCGCATGCCGATCCGGCGGCAGAAATGCCAGGCATCGTCGTCACCTGCGAGGCCGAGATCGCAGTCATCGGCAAAGCCGGCGCGCGCGTCATTGCAGCCAAGGATTTTTTCCACGGCCCGCTGATGACCGCGCTCAAAGTCGATGAGATCATTACCGAGATACGTTTTCCGCCTTGGTCTCCAGGCCGGCGCTTTGGCTGTTGCGAATTCGCCCACCGCCGCGGCGATTTCGCTTTGGCGGCTGCTGCCTTGTTCTATGACCGGGACGGCGATGGCGGGGCGCAGAATACGCATGTCGGCGCCATCGGGGTCGCCGACATGCCGTTGCGACTATCTGCCGTGGAGAATGTCCTCAACGGTCAGAAGATCGACCAGGCGACGATTGCGAAGGCGGAAGCCGCCGCGTCGGCTGCCGTCGATCCGGCCGACGACATCCACGCCACGGGGGCCTACCGAAAATCTCTAATCGGGTCATGGTCGAACGGGCGCTGCGCGAAAGCCTCGCTTGAACCGGGACCGGCCGCCACACGACTATCGGACCATGCCTCATTAAGCCAGGTTAGGCGGATACCTTATTGCAGCCGCGCTGGCGGCGCCGTTGCTCTTGCCGTCGATCCGGGCTGCGAGAGCGGCCGAGCCGAGTTTCTCCTGTACTGGCCCTGTAACGCCGGCCGAAGCCGCCATCTGCAAAGACGACGATCTCGCGGCACTCGACCGCACGCTGGCCGCTGCCTTCAAAAGCAAGCTCGATGCGATTGCCGCCGGAACTGCCCGAGCGGACGATGACGACCGCGACGCTGTCGTGGTCACACAGAAGGCCTGGATCGCCCATTGCAATGAGTGCGGCAGCGACAAAACTTGCATCCGCAAGGCCTATGGGGTGCGCATCGGCGCGCTGACGGCCGGGCCGAATAGGCCTATACGCCGTGCCGCGATACCGTTGGCGCCAAGCAGGCCGCCGTCTATGTCAAACAGTGCTTGCAGGCGGCCACCGCCGCGCACCCGCCCTGCAATGCGGAGAACAGCTGCGAGCTGATCATCTCGCACAATATCGACCACTGCGGCTTTCTCGGCGACGGCAACGAAGTGCCGAAGTTCTGCGCCGCTTTGCCGAAGCCCAAATGACCCCGCGCAAAGTGACCGGCCCGGCCAGAACCTAGCCAGAGATCGGCACGAACAGTTTCTCGACCGGGATGTTTTCCGGGATCAGGCCCTGCTCGACCATATAGGTCACCAGCGCCTCGAGCGTCGGCCGGTTCGGCTCGACCCCATAGGGCCAGCAATCGCCGCCGAACAATTCGTCGATCTCGGCGATATCGTCGGGCAGCCATGGCAACATGTAACGCAGCGTTCCGGAGAAGCGCATTTTCTCCCAAGCCCTGTCCTTGGCCGCGTTGAGGGCATTGTAGAGGCTGGTCGCGACGAAGGGATTGCGCTCATAGACGTCGTTGCGGATGACAATCAGGTGCATGATCGGGAAAATCCGGGTGCGGCGGAAATAGTCCTGCTCGCGCGCCCGGTAATCGGGAAACAGCCGCACCACGTCCGGGTGGCGACTGAGCGCCTTCGGCAGGTTCGAGCCGATAATGGCCTGGATTTCGCCGCTCTCCAGGAGCTCGCTCAGCGACTTGCCGCTCTGGTTCGGCGTGATTTTGACCGGCTTGAGCATCGGCATGACGGACGGATTGCCATAGGCGCCCGGCTCGTTCACGGCACCCTGAACCCATTCGATGCCGGAGAGATCGACGCCGAGATCGTGCTGCATCAGGCCGCGGACGAACAAAGCCGCGGTCTGGGTATAGAGCGGCACGCCGATCCGCTTGCTGGCGAGGTCCTTGATCGAGGTCACGTGCTTGCGGTTCGCCACGATGAAGCCATGGCGGAACACGCGCGAGACAAAGACCGGCAGCGCCACATAGGGCAGCTCCTTGGCAGCGTAGCGGCTGATGAATTCCGAGCTCGACATCTCGCAGGCGTCGAATTCGAGGCGATTGTTCATGCGGTCGAAAATCTGCCGCGGATTGTCCATGACCAGAAAGTTAAGATCGATGCCGTCAGGCTTGATCTCGCCGGTTTGCAGCGCGAGCACGCGGTCGTAGAGGCTGCAGGCGAAGGTGATTGGCAAATCAGGCATTGGGCACCTATGCGGGGAGTTATGGGAGGAGTTCGCTGCGGAGGCTGCGCAGCTATCACACAGCCTGGCACTCGCGTCATCAAGGGCGCGCGGCGCGGCGCGAGCGCACCGGAGGAGTCAGCGCGCGTTGTTCGGCGTGCCTCGCTGCGTTCGCGCGCACTCTCCGCGAGGCGCGCCGCCAAGATTTTCAAAAATTTTTAAGGTCACGTGTCGTTTTTTCTTGCAATACATTTCCAATGCGCCTATTGGCCGCTCGCCCAAATTCGCACGTGCCTGTGGCCGTGTGTCGATCGGTAGGCATCCGGACAAGAGGCCGGACAGTCGCCTGAGGTTGAAGCCGGACGTTCTAGGCTTCCAACTTCACTACGTGATCGGCAGCCGGAGGCGAAACCGGCGCACCCCGCGCTCAACGGGGGACGCGGCTTAAAGCAACGACGGAGCGGGCTTTTTTGGTCTCGTTGGCTGTCCAAAGGTCAACACCGAAGAGGCTTGTCCATCTTGTCTTGCCGGCCGTGCGGAACGGGTTCTCCCGCTCCAATCCAAGGCAGCATCTACGGCTCAAGAGCCGCGCGTCTGCTCCGTGTCCCCAACGCACGGCTCGGCGCCAAGCTCCTTAGCCGTTGACGCCGGACGTTTGCGCGCACGCGCAGGCGGCCGATTTGCAACGCTGGGCCAAACCAAAGCTCGAGAGAGCTTGGCGGAGCCCCCGAACCTGGGTGAAGGAGCGACTCCAATGACCGAGCGCATCCAAGATTTTCTGCGCCGCCGCCGCGAAGCCGGTCAGGACGGCGGGCCTTGCCTCGTCGTCGATCTCGACGTCGTGCGCGAGAACTATCAAACCTTCGCCAAGGCACTCCCGGACAGCCGGGTGTTCTACGCGGTGAAGGCCAATCCGGCGCCGGAGCTGCTCTCGCTCCTCGCCGCGCTTGGCTCTTGCTTCGACACCGCCTCGGTCGCCGAGATCGAGATGGTGCTCGCGGCCGGCGCTACGGCGGACCGCGTCTCCTTCGGCAACACCATCAAGAAGGAGCGCGATATCGCGCACGCTTTTGCGCTTGGCGTCCGCCTCTTCGCGGTCGACTGCAAGGCCGAGGTCGAGAAGATCAGCCGCGCCGCGCCCGGCGCCAAGGTGTTCTGCCGCTTCCTGTTCGGCTGCGCTGGCGCCGAATGGCCGCTGTCGCGCAAATTCGGCTGCGACCCCGAAATGGCGGTCGAGGTGTTGGACCATGCCCAGAAGCTCGGGCTTGAGCCCTGCGGCGTGTCGTTCCATGTCGGCTCGCAGCAGCGCCGCACCGCGGCCTGGGACGAGGCGCTGAAGACGGCGGCGGCGATTTTCCGTGTCTGCGCCGAACGCGGCATGAACTTGACCATGGTCAATCTCGGCGGCGGCTTCCCGACCAAGTATCTGCGGGAAGTGCCGGCGGTGCAGTCCTATGGCCGGTCGATCTTCAAGGCGTTGCGCAAGCATTTCGGCAACCGTATCCCCGAAACCATCATCGAGCCGGGCCGCGGCATGGTCGGCAATGCCGGCGTGATCGAGGCCGAGGTCGTACTCATCTCCAAGAAGAGCGAGCAGGACCAGGCGCGCTGGGTCTATCTCGATATCGGCAAGTTCGGCGGCCTCGCCGAGACCATGGACGAGTCGATCCGCTACCCGATCAAAACGCCGCGCGACGGCGGTGAGGTCGGTCCCTGCGTGCTCGCAGGCCCGACCTGCGACAGTGCCGACGTGCTCTACGAGAAGCGGCCTTACGATCTGCCGATAAGCCTCGAAATCGGCGACAAGGTCCTGATCGAAGGCACCGGCGCCTATACCGCGACCTACGCGGCGGTGGCCTTCAACGGCTTCGCGCCGCTGCGCACCTTCCACATCTGACCCCTCTGGCTCCGGCGCACGCTTCGGCTTCGCGCCGGGGCGCAATGGCTGAAAGGAGCGGATCAATGGTGACCATTCGGGAAGAAAAAATCGCGGACGTTGCAGCGCGCGAAGCCTTGCTGGACGAGGCCTATGGTGCATGCCGTTTCACCAAGACCTCGGAACGGCTCCGCGAAGGCCGTAAGCCCGAGGACGGGCTGTCGCTGGTAGCGGTCGCGTGCGGCCGTGTCGTCGGCACCGTGCGGCTCTGGCATGTCGCCGCCGGTCCGGGCCGCGCGGCGCTTCTGCTCGGCCCGCTCGCGGTGCATCCGGATTACCGCAATCGCGGTATCGGCACGACGCTGGTGCGCCGGGCCGTTGCACGGGCGCGGCTTGCCGGCCACGGCGCCATCGTTCTGGTCGGCGACGCGCCTTATTACAGCCGTTTCGGCTTCAGCGCGGTGCGGACCGGCGCTCTGTGGATGCCCGGAAGCTTCGAGCGCGACCGGCTGCTCGGCCTGGAACTGAGGCCGGCCGCGCTTGCCGGCGCTCGCGGGATGATCGGCGCCACCGGCGAGCTTGCGCCAAAGCCCGATCTCAACGCACTGATCGCGGCAAATGGCGCGGCGCGTCACGCTATTGTACAACGCGCCGCCTAACGCTCGATCTTTAAGTTTTCGGGCTCCATCCCGTCGAATCGGATCGGGGCCTGAAGCCATCCATCATCCATCCAATCCATTCGCTACGGAGCGACGATAATGACCGCATGGCCTGTTCACGGACATATCACCGGCCCCATTGTGATGATCGGCTTTGGCTCGATCGGCAAAGGCACGCTGCCTTTGATCGAGCGGCATTTCGAATATGACAAATCACGCTTTGTGGTCATTGATCCGGAGGATAAGGATCGCAAGCTCCTCGACGAGCACGGCATCCGCTTCATCCACCAGGCCGTTACCCGCGGGAACTACCGCAAGCTCCTCTGGCCGCTCCTCGCGGAGGGGGGCGGGCAAGGTTTTTGCGTGAACCTCTCGGTCGACACGTCCTCGGTCGACATCATGCAATTCTGCCGCGAGATCGGCGCGCTCTATATCGATACCGTGGCGGAGCCCTGGCCCGGCTTCTATTTCGATTCCAAGCTCGGCCCGGAGAAGCGCTCCAACTATGCGCTGCGCGAGACCGTGCTTGAGGCCCGCCGCAAGACGCCGGGCGGCACTACGGCTGTTTCATGCTGCGGCGCCAATCCCGGCATGGTGTCGTGGTTCGTCAAGCAGGCGCTCCTCAATATCGCAAGCGACCTCAGCCTGAAAATCAAGGAGCCGAAGACGCGCGAGGATTGGGGCAAGCTCGCCAAGCGTGTCGGCGTCAAAGGCATCCATATCGCCGAGCGTGACACCCAGCGCGCCAAGAAGCCGAAGCCGATCGAGGTCTTTGTCAATACCTGGTCGGTCGAGGGCTTCCTCTCCGAAGGCATGCAGCCGGCCGAGCTCGGCTGGGGCACGCACGAGAAGAAGCTGCCGAAGAACGGCTTCAAGCATAAAACCGGGTGCCAGGCGGCGATCTATCTGACGCAGTCCGGCGCCAATACGCGCGTGCGCTCATGGACGCCGACCGCCAAGGCGCAATACGGCTTCCTGGTCACGCATAACGAGTCGATCTCGATCGCCGACTTCTTCACGCTGCGCCAGGGGCGCAAAGTCGTGTACCGACCGACCTGTCACTACGCGTACCATCCGTGCAACGACGCGGTGCTGTCGCTGCACGAGCTGTTCGGCCAGTCCGGTAAGCGGCAGCCGGCGATCCATATCCTTGACGAATATGAGATCGAAGACGGCATCGACGAGCTCGGTGTACTGCTCTACGGCCACAAGAAGAACGCCTATTGGTACGGCTCGCAATTGTCGATCGAGGAGACCCGCTCGATCGCGCCGTACCAGAACGCGACCGGCCTGCAGGTGACATCGGCCGTCCTCGCGGGCATGGTCTGGGCGCTGGAAAATCCGAATGCCGGCATTGTCGAAGCCGACGAGATGGATTTCCGCCGCTGCCTTGAAGTGCAGATGCCTTATCTCGGGCCGGTGATCGGCACTTACACCGACTGGACGCCGCTCGCAAATCGTCCGGGCCTGTTCAAGGAAGACATCGACAAGCGCGATCCCTGGCAGTTCACCAATGTGCTGGTGAGCTGAACCGCGAGAGATTTAACTGGGCGCTGGCGCAAGGCAGCGCCCTTTTGGTTTGTCGGCTTAGTTCAGCCGCTTCGCCGCTTCCTGCATCAAGCTGAGATCGGAATGCATTTTGACGTCGAAGCCGGTATTGACCAGACCGAGGCCCTTGGTCATGTCGACGTTTTTCTGCAGCGCATCCAGATTGGGCAAAAGATTTGGATCGCGGAAGTAATCGTTCTTGGTGAACAGCCAGCCGAAATGATCGGCGGGTTGCTTCGTCATTTGCGACGCGATGTCGGCGGCTGCGTCGTGATTCTTCGGGTCGAGATACCAGCGCGAGATTCGCAGCGAATCTTCGAGGAAATCGACCAGCGCGGCGCGGTGTGCGTCGATGAACGGCTTGCGCGCCGACCACATGACGAATTGCGACGGCCCGATCGCGTCGTGCATGTCGAATAGCTTGGTCGCGATCTTCTTCAACTCGGGATCGAGTGAGAACGGCAGCACCGCCGGAATCATGTCGACTTTCTTTTCCGCGAGCATCGCGCGCATCGCGGGGAACGGCGCTTCGATGATCGTGTAGTCGCGATTGGCTTCGAGCCCGTGATTGCGCAGCATGGCGCGCATGGCGACATCGACGCCGCTGCCGGCGGCATTGGTGGCGACGATCTTGCCTTTAAGGTCCTCTATCTTCTTGATCGGTCCGTCGGCAAGCACGTCGAATTCGTTGCTGTAATAGCCGTTGGCGCCGTCCTGGAAGTCGTCCGAGATCACCCGGATATCGTCCATTCCTGCATTGCCGATGGCGATCGGCAATGTCGAGAAAGCGAGGTTGCCGATTTCAAGCTCGTTATTGGCGATCGCCGTGATCATCGGAGGGGTGCCTGCATAGCGCACCGCCTCGAACTGATAAGACTGGCCGAAATGGACGGCGAGATCCTTCTTCTGCATCCAGATCGACGCCAGGTTGGCGAGCGGCGCCACCCAAGCGCCACGAATTTTCAGCGGATCGGCATGTGCCGGACGGATGTGAAGATTGGTGTCAAAAGCGGCGACGCCGAGAGCCAAAATCGCGACGCTTGCCAGGACGAATTTCGAACGCATGCCTTCCCCCTATCGGCGGTTTTCGGGTTTGTCCCCGATTCTGCGCATGATCTTTGGGCGCGAGCCCACGATTGCCGGAATTGATGGCGGAAACGGCTTGGGCGCGCAAGCCTACGGCTTTCCGCAGGCTTAATGCAGTTCATGATCCCATCAAGCACCAGCGCGTCATTTCAAGTTTACCGGGGCGACCGGTAACGAGCGCCGGTCATGGCAAAAGCGGATCGAGCCGATGGTGGGCGTTGCAGTCCACGATCCCGAGGCAGAGACTATACCGGACAGGCGATTGTCATTTTTTGTTCGGCGCTGACGGACGATGACACGGGTCTTGCCAAATCCATCTTTCCACACCATCGCCGAGACTCCCTCGACGGACGATCCGTCGCTGCATCGCGTTCTGATCGTAGGTGGCGGCGCGGGCGGCCTGCGCCTCGCCTCGCTCTTGGGCGCCAAGCTCGGACGGCGTCACAAGGCCTCGATCACGCTGCTCGAAAGGTCGCGCATCCACGTCTGGAAGCCGCTGCTGCACGAAGTCGCGTCGGGATCTCTCGACAGCGAGACAGATTCCCTCGAACTCATCGCGCATGCGCGCTATCGGCATTATCGCTACCGCATCGGCGCGATGGTCGGGCTCGGTCGCGCCAAGCGGCAAGTCCATGTCGCACCGAGCGTCGACGAGGAAGGGCAAACGATCATTCCGCCGCGCGTGCTCGGTTACGATACGCTCGTCATCGCGGTCGGCAGCATGTCAAATGATTTCGGTACGCCGGGCGTCTGGGAACATGCGATTACGCTCGATACGCTCGATCAGGCGGCGCGCTTCAACCGCCGCATGATCAACGCCTGCCTGCGCGCCAACGCGCAATATGAGCCGCTCAAGCCCGGCCAGTTGCATGTTGTGATCGTCGGTGCCGGCGCCACCGGCGTCGAACTGGCGGCGGAACTGCACAAATCGATGCGCGATCTCGTGTCCTACAATCTCGACCGCATCGGCCTCGACTTGCAGATCAAGATCGAGCTGATCGAGGCAGCTCCGCGTATCTTGCCGGCGCTGCCGGAAAGCCTCGCCACGCCAACCGCGGACGTACTGCGCGGACTTGGTGTCAATATCCGCACCGGCCGGCGGGTCATGGAGGTGCGCGCCGGCGAAGTCGTGCTCGACGGCGGCGAGATCGTGCCGGCCGAGCTCATCGTCTGGGCCGCCGGCATCAAGGCGCCGGATTATTTGCGCAATCTGGACGGCCTTGAAACTGACCGGATCAACCGCCTCGTGGTGCGGCCGACGCTTCAGACCACGAAGGACGACGACATTTTCGCCATCGGCGACTGCGCCCATTGCGTCTTGCCGGGCATGAAGGAGCCGCTGCCGCCGACCGCCCAGGTTGCGCATCAGCAGTCAGGCTTCATGATCAAGGTCGTCAACAAAAGGCTGCACGGCGAGCCGCTGCCGAATTTCACATATCGCGATCGCGGATCGCTGATATCGCTTGCCGATTACGATACGTTCGGCGTTTTATACAAAAACGTGAAGCTGCAGGGCTTGATCGCGCGCTGGGCCTATCGGGCGCTGCACAAGCGGCATTTGCAGGCGCTGCATGGCAGCTTCAAGGTGGCGTTGGACTCTCTCGTCCATGCCGTGACCAAGCGCACCGAGCCGCGGATCAAGCTGCACTAGCGCATGATCCCGAAAAGTGGAAACCGGTTTTCGGAAAAGATCATGCGCAAAAGAAAAATCCAGCTTTAATGTTCGGCTGCCTCCGCATGCCAGACTAAAAATCGGCGGCGGATCAGCGCCATAGCCTTGATCAGAATGTAGCCGGCGACCGCAATCTCGACGATGCCGGCGAACACGCCGGGCGAATTGGCGTAGCGCGATGCCGTCATCATGGCGCCGCCGAGGCCGTAGCCGCCCATCGCCATCTCGGCGATAATGGCGACGATGAGCGCAATCGGCAGCGCGACCTGAAGCCCGGTCATGATCTGCGGCGCGGCCGCCGGCAAAATGATCTGCCACAGCATTTCACGCTCGCTCGCACCCATATTGCGTCCCGACCAGATCAGTTCCTTGTCGACGCTCGCGATGCCGGCGAGCGTGGCCGTCACCACCGGGAAAATCGCGTCGAACACCACCATCGAGATTTTCGAAACGTCATAGAGACCGAGCCAGAGGATGATGATCGGCAGAAAGGCGATCTTCGGCATCGGAAAGCCGACCGAGATCAGCGGATCGAAGAACCAGCGCAGAATTTTGCTGCGCGACATCACCGCGCCGAGCGCGGTGCCGCCGACCGCGGCAATGAAGAAGCCGGTCAGCGCCCGGTACATAGTCAGGCTGAGATTGATCCACAGGTCGCCATGGAACGCGTCGCTATAGATGCGCTCGGCGACGACGGAAAATGCCGGCAGCATGAACGGCGTCACCTTGCCGCTGCGCGCGAACAGTTCCCAGGCGACGAGCAGCACCAGGATCGAGAAAATGCCGGCGCCGCGCCGGAAGATGTCGTCGAAGCGGCGCACTGCATCCTGCGAAATCTTCACTTGCGCCTCGGCGAGCGTCGCCTGCTGTTCTACTCCCGCCATCGCAGCGCCCTTTGCATGAGAAGCTGATAGAGCCGGTCGGCGGCAAAGCCGAGGAAAGCGACCGTGAGCACGACGGCGTACATGCCTTCGTAAGAACCGGTCGAGCCGAGATAGCCGATCAGATAGCCGAAGCCTTTTTGCGACACGATCAATTCGGACGACACCAGAAGGATGAAGGCTAGCGCCAGTGCGGTGCGGACCCCGTTGAGTAATTCCGGCAGCGCGCTTGGCAGCACGACGTCCCAGATCATGCGCAGGTTGCCGGCGCCCATGCCGCGTGCCGACCAGATCAGCGCATGATCGCTGCCGCGCGCGCCGTTATGGGCGCCGATAGTCACCGGGATCATGCAGCCGAGAAAAATCAGCAAAATCTTCGAGCCGTCGGCGAAGCCGAGCCACAGCACAGTGACCGGGATGAGCGCGGATTTCGGCAGCGGATAAAACAATTCGACCAGCGGATTGATGAACATATCGATGATGCGAGAGCGCGCCATGGCGATGCCGAGGCCGCCGCCGACGACAATGGCAAGCAGAAGCCCCATGGCGCCGCGATAAAGCGATGAGGCGCCGTTGTCGACGAGCTCGCCGTCGCGCATGAGATCGGTCCACGCCACAGTGACTTTGCTCAAAGGCGGCAAGGCGAGCGAATCGACGAGATTGAGCCGCGCGATCACTTCCCAGGCGATCGCCAGGATCACGATCGGCAGATAGCGGACGATCGTCTTCATTACGATCCCGTTCTCATGATCCGGTGGTCTCCTGCGCCTTGATCGCCTCGTCGCGCACCAGATTCCAGAGCTCGTCGACCTTTTCGACGAATTCCTTGGTGCGCAGAATGCTCGGATCGCGGTTGGGGAATTTGGTTTCGACGATGGCCTTGATCCGTCCCGGACGCGCTGACATCACCGCGACCCGCTCGGCGAGATAGACCGCTTCCTGCACGTCGTGGGTGACGAAGATCACCGTCTTCGGCGAACGCTGCCAGATTTTGAGAAGCTCGGTCTGCATGATCGAGCGCGTCTGGGCGTCGAGCGCACCGAACGGCTCGTCCATCAGCAAGATCCTCGGGTCGATCGCGAGCGTCCGCGCGATTGCGGTGCGCTGCTTCATGCCGCCGGAGAGTTGCGAAGGATAGCTGTCCTCAAAGCCGCGCAACCCGACCATGTCGATGAAGGCTTGCGCGCGCTTTTCACGCTCAGCGCGCGGCAGGCCTTGGCGCTCAAGGCCGTAAAGAATATTGGCGCGCACGGATTTCCATGGAAACAGCGCGAAGTGCTGAAACACGATGCCGCGGTCCGGTCCGGGCGTCGCCACCGGCTTGCCCTCGACCAGAATGCGGCCGCCCTCGATGGGCAAAAACCCACCGACGAGATAAAGCAGCGTCGATTTTCCGCACCCGGAGGGTCCGAGCAAGGCCAGAAATTCCCGCGGGCGAATTTCCAGCGAAATGTCCGACAAAGCCAGCACGGGCCGCCCACGCGGCCGGCGATAGGTGTGCATGACCTGATCGATGACGATCCGACCTTTGTCGTTCATTGACGCCTGCCTACGCGTTCCCCGGGGGCGCTCCCCTGGCTTGCTACCGCAAGCCTTGCGCCTCTCGGTCCGCACCCTAGCCGGGCTGGCCTGAAGGACCAAGAGCGATTGCGCCAGCATATTTGCTAAGTGCTTGGCCCACCGCCTGTTTGGTAGGATGCGGCAAAAGAAGATATATCTGCCGCCAAGCGAAGGCCTCGAAGCACTCCGAAACCTTCAGAAAAATCGATGGAACGCTCGTTCAAGAAAGAAGTGGATGCGTTGCGGCTCGGCGCCGGCGAAACCTTTCGCGGCGAAGGCATCCTCGCCGTCACCAAGGCGCTGCTGCAATCCGGCGTGAGCTACGTCGGCGGCTACCAGGGCGCGCCGGTGTCGCATCTGCTCGACGTTATGGTGGAAGCCGACGAGCTGCTGGCCGATCTCGGCGTCCATGTCGAGACCTGCACCAATGAGGCGGCCGCCGCCGCCATGCTCGGCGCCTCGATCAATTATCCGCTGCGCGGCGCCGTCACCTGGAAGTCGATCGTCGGCACCAATGTCGCGGCCGACGCGCTGTCCAATCTCGCTTCGCCCGGCGTCATCGGCGGCGCGCTGATCGTGCTGGGCGAGGATTACGGCGAGGGCGCGAGCGTCATTCAGGAGCGCTCTTATGCCTATGCGCTGAAATCCTCGATCTGGCTGCTCGATCCGCGGCCCGATCTGCCGACCATCGTGCACATGGTGGAAAAAGGCTTTGAGCTGTCCGAGGCAAGCCACGCCCCGGTGATGCTCGATCTGCGCGTGCGCGCCTGTCACGTCACCGGTGAATTCATCGCCAAGGACAATAAGCGCGGCGCCTACAGCGGCCGGCATCGGCTCGCCGGCCCGCCACGCTTCGAATACGGCCGCCTCGCACATCCGCCGGTCATTTTCACGCAGGAGCGGCTCAAGGTCGAGCAGCGCCTGCCGGCAGCGCAAGAATTCATCCGCGAGCAGAAGCTCAACGAGGTCATTGCCGGCGACATCAACGACATCGGGATCATCACGCTCGGCGGCTTGACCAATGGCTTGCTGCGCGCGCTGGCGCGGCTCGATCTCGCCGATCTCTATGGCCAATCGCGCATTCCGATCTATGTGCTCAACGTCGCCTATCCGCTCGTGCCCGACGAAATTAAAGAATTTTGTCTCGGCAAGCGCGCTGTTCTGATCGTCGAAGAGGGCTCGCCGGATTATGTCGAGCAGCAGCTCAATGCCGTGCTGCGCTCTGCAGGCAGCGATACGCGTATCCACGGTAAGGACTGCCTGCCGCGCACCGGCGACTACACCTCGGAAGTTTTCCTGCGTGGCCTGTCGGAGTTCCTGTCGCAGACTCAGGCCGCCGGTGTCGACGCCGCCGCGATTTCTTCGCGCGTGCAGGAATTCGTGGTGGACAAGCTGGCTGTCGCCGCGACCGTTGGCGATATTCCGCCGCGCCCGCCAAATTTTTGCACCGGCTGTCCGGAGCGTCCGGTCTTCGCTGCGATCAAGCTTACGCAGCGCGAGATCGGGCCGACCCATATCAGCGCGGATATAGGCTGTCATTCCTTCGCGACCTTTGCGCCGTTTTCGCTCGGCAATTCGATCCTCGGCTACGGCATGTCGCTCGCCAGCGCGGCCGCGGTCGGCCCCAATATGGAAAAGCGCCCGATCGCGGTGATGGGCGACGGCGGCTTCTGGCACAACGGTCTGATCACCGGCGTCGCCTCGAACATGTTCAACAAAGGCGACGGCGTTCTGATCGTGATGCAGAACGGCTACGCCTCCGCCACCGGCCAGCAATATCTGCCGTCGAGCAAAGACAACCGCAGCGGCACGCCGACCGGCATCAGCATCGAGAACGCGGTGCGCGCGCTCGGCGTCACCTGGCTGCGCACGGTGCGTACCTACAGCGTCGCCAGGATGGTCGCGACTCTGAAGGAAGCCATGAGCACCGCCGAGCGCGGTCTCAAAGTCATCATCGCCGACGGCGAATGCATGCTGGCGCGCCAGCGCCGTATCCGCGCCGAGGATGCGCAAAAGCTCGAACGCGGCGAACGGGTGGTGAAGACGCGCTTTGGCGTCGACGACGAGATCTGCACCGGCGACCATTCCTGCATCCGGCTGTCGGGCTGTCCGTCATTGACGGTGAAGCCTAGTCCCGATCCGTTGCGCACCGATCCGGTGGCGACGGTGATCGAGAGCTGCGTCGGCTGCGGTGCGGCGAAGTTGCGCATGCCGCCGTGCTGTGTCCGTCGTTCTATCGGGCGGACGTCGTCAGCAATCCGAGCCGGTGGGATCGCACGCTGCAGAGATTCCGACGTGCGGTGATCAATTGGATCGGCGGCGCCCAAGCGGCCCCTGTTGCGCCTTCGCCACGTTCGCCGTCGACGGCAAATGAGCAAACAGGGTGCACGCAAGCGCAGCCGGAGTCCGCGCCGCGAGCAGCCGTTCGCCCATTGACGGTCTTGATTGCAGCTCTCGGCGGCGAAGGCGGTGGCGTGCTGACCGATTGGATCGTTGCTGCGGCGGAAAGCCAAAACTTTCCGGTGCAATCGACCTCGATCCCCGGTGTCGCGCAGCGAACGGGAGCTACGACCTATCACATCGAAATGGTGCCGGCAGCAGTGTCCGGCTCACGCCGCCCGGTGCTTGGACTTGCGCCCGGTGTCGGCGACGTCGATCTTGTCGTCGCCAGCGAATTGATGGAAGCCGGCCGCGCTATTGCCGGCGGCTATATCACGCCGGACCGTACCACGACCATCGCTTCATCAAGCCGCTCCTATCTGGTGATCGAACGAATGGCGATGGGCGACGGCCGCTACGATGACGGCAAGCTCGTCGCCGCGGTCGAGAAGAATTCGCAAAAATCACTGTTGCTTGATCTCGAAACCATCGCCCGTGAATCGGGCGCGATGGTCAATGCCGTGATGCTCGGCACCATCGCCGGCGCCGGCGCGCTACCGATTCCGGCGGAGGCTTTCGAAGCGGCGATTCGCGCCGACGGCAAAGCGGTGAATGCCAATCTGCGCGGCTTCCGCGCCGGATTTGCTGCCGCGCTTGGCGGATCGCGTGCGAAGACAGAGCCACCGAAGCGCGTGCAAGCGCCGTCATCGTCGCTCGCCGCAATGGAAGCTGAAATCGCGACCATGCCGGAAGCGGCGCGCGCTTTCATGACCGAAGGCGTGCGTCGGCTCGCCAATTATCAGGATCTGGCCTACGCGCGGCTTTATCTCGATCGCCTCACGCCGATCCGCGAGGCCGATGCCAAAGCCGGCGCCAATGGCAAGCTTCTCTCCGAGACGGCGCGGCATCTCGCCGTGCGGATGTCCTATGAGGACGTGATCCGCGTCGCTCAGGTCAAGATCGATCCGTCGCGGTTCGCGCGCGTCGAAAGCGGCATGAATCTTAAGACCGAGCAGACGTTCACCGTCACCGAATTTCTCAAGCCTGGCGTCGAAGAATTTTGCTCGGTGCTGCCGCCGTGGCTGGCGCGTTCGCTCCTGGGCCTGGCCGAGCACTTTCCTGGCTTTGGCCGCGCACATTGGGGCATGGAGATCAATACCGGATCTATTTTCGGCTATCTGCGCTTCTTTATGCTCGCCAAGCTCCGTGGTTATCGGCGCAAGACGTTCCGCTACCAGGAGGAGCAGCGCGCTATCGAATTGTGGCTGCGCATGATCGCGCAAGCAGCGCTGCTCGCTGCCGATCTCGCGCTGGAAATCACCGAATGCGCCCGCCTCATCAAAGGCTATGGCGATACGCATAAACGCGGCACCACAAATTATCGTCTGATCGAGCGCGAGCTGATCGTGCCGGCGCTTGCCGGCAGCATATCGCCGCGTCGGGCAGCGGAGGCGCTGGCCAATGCCCGTACTGCGGCGCTGCTCGATCCGGAAGGCGATGCGCTGTCGAAATGCCTCGCCGACATCCCGGCGCAAGTGGGTAGCAGGATCGCCGCCGAATAGTGCAGCAGCAACAGGAGCGGCCGATGACGACCGTCGCTCGCTGTCTGATCGGTTTTCGGTTTGCCGGGCTCGTAATCCTGACAACGCTGTCGTCGGGTGGCGCTCAAGCTCAGCCGCAATTGTCTTTCTATCAAGCGACGCTTGAGGAATCCTCGGCGCGCCCGGCACCATCATCCGCCAGGAGCCCATGCTCTTGCCGGCGCCGTTCGGCGCCGCGACTTTTCGGGTGCTCTATCGGTCGACCGGACTGTGTGACGAGCCAATTGCCGTGTCCGGCGTTGTTGTCATTCCATCAGGGCCGGCGCCGGCGAACGGCCGGCCGATCGTCGGCTGGACGCGTCCGACAGCCGGCGTCGCGCCACGGTGGCGCTCTTTGTATTTCAACAAATTCAGGGGCTGCGCGAGATGATCGATCGCGGCTGTGTCGTCGCCGCGACTGATTATCCCGGGCTCGGTACGCCACAGACTCATTCTTATCTGGTCGGCGTCAGCGAGGCGCGCGCGGTATTCGACTCGGTGCGTGCCGCACGCACGATCAGTGGCGCGCAAAACCACTTCGCGGTGTGGGGCATTCGCAAGGCGGTCAGGCCGCCTTGTTCACCGGATTGATCGCTTCAACCTACGCGCCCGACCTCGATCTCACTGGCGTCGCTGCGGCGGCGCCGGCCACGGAACTGGCCACGCTTTTTGGCGACGACATCAATAGCAGCGGCGGCCGCAATCTCACGGCCATGACGTTTTGGTCATGGTCGCGGGTGTTCGATGCGCCGATAGATCGCGTGGTCTATCCCAAGGCGCTGCCGACAGTCGATCGACTCGCCAGCGAATGCATTGAGTCGATCTACGATCTCATTCTACGCAGCCGAACGTCCGCGCCCTTGGCGCAGACGTTTCTTTCAGTGAGCAATTTCTACACCGCCGAGCCCTGGCGGTCGCCGATGGCGAGCAACACGTCGGGTCCGTTGCCGGCGAAGGTCCCATTGCTGCTGGCGCAAGGCGGCGCCGACGAACTGGTGCGGCCGCAAGTGACGCAGGATTACATGAAGCGGCAGTGCCAGGTCGGCAGCAAAGTGAAATTCTTGCCGAACGCCAATCACGGCGTCATCGCGCGCGATGCGGCCCCCTCTGTCATCGATTGGATCACTGACCGCTTGGCAGGTTTTCCACCGCCAAACGACTGCAATCGCGGGTGACAAGCGGCGCCGGTGCCCTCCGGCTCGCCTACACGCCCCGCGTGTGAGGCTTCGGGGATACGTGCAAGTACTAGCAAAAAACTTCGCTCGTTCAATGACATAACGTCATATTCCGCCACAAATTTTACGCCGAATTAACCGCGCCCGTTAATCATGGCGCCATTGCTGACAGGTTGAGGATGCCGAGCTTCGATTTCCCCATTCGCACGAACCTCGCGATCTGGGCGGTGCTCGGCGTGCTGCTGGTCGCCGGCATGCTTGCCGAACAGCAGGTTGGCGATCACTGGGCCGTGCATCAGCGCGCGATCGCGACGAATAAGCAAGCGGCCGCCGTTGAGGCGCTGCGCGCGGCCAAAGGTCTCGGAACAATGCAGATCGAAATGCGCGAGATGCGTCTCGCCATTGTCGGCGCCGACATTGATCGCGCGTTGCAGCGGCTGCGTACCAATGCGACCGCCGCGGCGCAGCATATCGCGACTGCCACCGATCTGACCGAGGAGACTGCGGACAAGCAGCAGCTGCAAAAGATCAATGCGCTCGCCAACGACTATGTCGCGGTCAGCGCCGAGCTTGCCGCGGCAGCGAAGGATTACGGCGACACCGACAGCAAGATTCAGAGTGCGCTCAATCTCGGCCGGCAGATGAACGCCTTGATCGAGGAGGCGACCGAGGACCTGATGGGCGCTGCCGAAGACCGCAATGCGCAGGCGAGCGCGGAGGGCCGCCAAGTCAGCCGCATCAATCTCGGCATCGGTCTCTTTGCCATCGCCGTGCTTACCGGCCTTGCCGTGTTCGGCGCCGTTGCCATCGCCACGCCGAGCCGCCGCGTCGGCGAGGTTTTGCGCGCACTGGCGCAAGGCAACAAGGAGGTCGACGTGCCTTTATCGCGGGCGGTCCGACGAAGTCGGCGACAATGCCCGCGCGGCGCGGTCGTTCAAGGAAAAGCTCATTCGCATCGAGCAATTGGAAGTCGCTGAGAAGGAAATGACGCAACGCATGGAGGAGCAGCGCCGTACCGATATGAACAGTGTCGCGGGCAAATTCGAAACGACGGTGGCAAGCGTGGCTCATTCGGTGTCGTCGTCCTCGACCGAGCTTGAGGCGGCGGCGGAAGCGCTTGGCACCATGACTGAGGCGACCCGCGACATGTCCGGCCGCGTGCTTGCGGCTTCGACGCAAGCCGCCGAGAACGTGCAATCGGTGGCGATCGCCACCGAACAGCTCATCGCTTCTGTCGACGAGATCAGCCGGCAAGTCCAGGAACCGAGGCGGATCGCGCGCGAGGCGGTGACGCAGGCCGAACAGACCGATAATCGTATCGCGGAATTGACGTGCGCCGCCGGCCGTATCGGCGATGTGGTCAAGCTGATCACCGAAATCGCCGATCAGACAAATCTCCTCGCGCTCAACGCCACGATCGAAGCCGCGCGCGCGGGCACGGCGGGCAAGGGCTTCGCGGTGGTCGCGCGGGAGGTCAAGGCGCTGGCGGCGCAGACCTCGAAGGCAACCAGCGAGATCGGCACGCAGATCGCGGGCGTGCAGGCGGCGACGCAGGACTCCATCGGCAGCATCAAGGAGATCGGCGGCACCATCACTCGCATTGCCGAAATCGCGAGCGCCATCACCGCCGCGGTGGATTTGCAGACCCAGACCACGCGCGAGATCGCCGACAATGTCCAGGCTGCGACCGGCAGCTCCGCGCACGTCGCCGCCAATCTCGCCGAGGTCAACCAAAGCGCGAGCGGCATCACGTCGGCCTCGGCGCAGATTTTGTCCTCGGCCAAGTCGCTGTCGCGCGAAGGCAACCGTCTGACCACGGAGATGGAAAGTCTCCTCGCCGCCGTCCGCGCCGCCTGAATATTGCTTTCCGCCGCTGCTCTTCCGTGCACGCGCCGGCTTGGTTATGCTCAGTGCAGTGCGGGCGTAGTTCAGTGGTAGAACGACAGCTTCCCAAGCTGTATGTCGTGGGTTCGATTCCCATCGCCCGCTCCATTTACATCGCGAGCGCCATGCGGCCGGCGTCATTGGGCTGGCTCTGTTCGACGAATTTCGCGCGATCAGCTTTATTTTGCCCGCGCCAATTCGCAAGCCGCGATCCTCAACTTCTGTCGCCGAAAACCAGGCCCGTTCGCGCTGCAACGCAGCATCCATTTTG
Source organism: Xanthobacteraceae bacterium (assembly GCA_049677525.1). Classification (GTDB taxonomy): domain Bacteria; phylum Pseudomonadota; class Alphaproteobacteria; order Rhizobiales; family Xanthobacteraceae; genus BOG-931. Next base: position 31,299 of record JBAUCK010000047.1, on the reverse strand, counting down.
TTTTGATTCGGCTGGCGCAGCGATTTATGGTGCGACGGAAAGCGCAAGGCTGCTTGCGCGAACCGTTCAGGGACGAAACGCCGGGGTGGCCAGATGAGCCAGCAAAATATGTCGAGTCAGCAAAGCCACAAGCCGAAATGGAGCTGGTGGTATTTGCTGTTCGTGATCCAACTTCTCGCCGTGGTGTGGCCGCCGTTCTACAACAAGATCGAGCCGACCTTCGCCGGGATCCCATTCTTTTATTGGTATCAGCTGTTGTGGGTGATCATCGGCGCGGTGCTGACGGCGATCGTGTATTTCGCCACCGATCGCGACGCCTAGCGCTGGGGACCGCACGCATCGTCTGCTGGTGACGTTGTCGGCAAGCGGGGCGTGAATTTCAAGCGGATCGTGTTCGACTGCAAGCTTCAGACGAATTTACACCGCGCAATCGGAAAGCAGCAAAGCGACAAGAAGGAATAAAGCGACAAGAAGGAATTAAAGAGGGGGACGTGCCGTGGCTGATGTGAACTGGACCGCGCTGACCGTATTCGTGCTGCTGTTCGCCTTCATCACCTATCTGGGCTTTGCCGCCGCGCACTGGCGCAAGGGCGACCTCGATCTCATTCACGAGTGGGGCCTCGGCGGCCGCCGCTTCGGTACGATCGTCACCTGGTTCCTGATCGGCGGCGATCTCTATACCGCTTACACGTTCATCGCCGTTCCTGCACTTGCCTTCGGCGCCGGCGCCATCGCGTTCTTCGCTGTGCCCTATACGATCCTGATTTATCCCATCCTGTTCCTCGCCTTTCCGCGGCTTTGGTATGTCTGCCACAAGCACAATTACATCACGGCGGCGGATTTCGTGCGCGGCCGCTTCGGCAATCGCTGGCTGGCGCTCGCCGTGGCCATCACCGGCATCGTCGCCACCATGCCCTATATCGCGCTGCAACTTGTCGGTCTTCAGGTCGTCATCGGCGCCATGGGCGTGTCGGGCTCGGGCTCATCAGCTCTGGCCGCCGACCTGCCGCTGATCATCGCCTTCATCATTCTTGCCGCCTTCACCTATTCGAGCGGGCTGCGCGCCCCGGCATCGATCGCCATCGTCAAGGACATTTTGATCTACATCACCGCCTTCGCCGCCGTCATCGTCGTGCCGATCCAACTGGGCGGGTTCGAAAAGATCTTCGCGGCGGTGCCTCCAGCAAAGGTCTTGCTCGCGACTCCTGGCGCCCACACCACCGGTGCCTACGGCGTCTATGTCACGCTGGCGATCGGCTCCGCGCTAGCGCTGTTTCTCTACCCGCATTCCATCACCGGCATTCTCAGTGCGAGCAGCGGACGTGCCATCCGCCGCAATGCGGCGATGCTGCCGGGCTACTCCTTCATGCTCGGCCTGTTGGCGCTGGTCGGCCTGTTCGCCATCGCCGCAGGGGTTGGCGCGCTTCCCGAATTCGCTCCGGGCTTCAAACAATTCGGCAACAACTTCGCTGTGCCGGCTTTGTTCCTCCACGTCTTTCCGTCGTGGTTCGTGGGCGTTGCCTTCGCCGCCGTCGGTATCGGCGCTCTGGTGCCGGCCGCGATCATGTCGATCGCGGCGGCGAACCTTTACACCCGCAACATCCATCGCGAATTCATCAACAAGAATCCGACAGAGCGAGAGGAATCGCAGATCGCCAAATGGGTGTCGCTGATCGTCAAGCTCGGCGCGCTCATTTTCATCCTGTTCGTGCCGACGCAATATGCGATCCAACTGCAACTCCTCGGCGGCATTTGGATCATCCAAACGCTGCCGGCGGTGATGCTTGGCGTCTATACGCGCTGGTTCAATGACTGGGCGCTGCTCATCGGCTGGCTGGTCGGTACTTTCGCCGGTACGGCCATGGCGGCGTCGATGAATTTCACGCCGACCTATGCGCTGTCGTTCATGGGCTACACGCTGCCGATCTATACGGCGTTCTCGACCGTGATCCTCAATCTGGTGATCGCGATCGTGCTGACGCCGGTCTTCAACGCTCTCGGCAAAGGCAGCAAGCCGGTCGATCTGACCGCTTCGGCTGACTACTACGCATAAACACTTACACGCCGTCCGGTGACGTAACTGATTTTGCAAGCGGCCGCGGCAATCGGCGCCGCGGCCGAAATTTTTCGCACTTTGCGGCGTTCGCCGCCCCACCGAGGAGTAATGAAGCGCCGCATATAACCGGCGCGCGGCCGATTGTCGCGATTGCAACAAATAAAATTTTAACGGGTATGCGTTTACACTAACCCATCGCTAAGTGCAGATCGCTCCGCGTACAGCGCGGCCGGCTCGATCTGATACCTGGGCTACACAACGGCAGGATCGCCGCGCGCCGCTCCATCGCTGCCGCTCACGGCAGGCTCGGGGTCAAGCAGTCTATCTGCCGATCGCCCAGAGCGACTTCATCCGCATTCACACCTTGATCGCTTCGGGGCGCCGCCATGTCGTTTCTCTCTCGCTTTCGCATCCTCACCAAGATTCTTGCCGTTATTGGAATCCTGTCGCTCGCCGCGGCTGGTATCACCGCGCTGGGCATCGCCTCGCTCAAGCAGATCGCCGAGCAGACCGGGCTGGTGTCGCGAACCTCCGACGAGGCGCTTTTGGTCGCCCGCATCAACACCAACCTCCAGGCCGTCAGCGCCAATATCTACCGGCTCGCCGGCGATCCCCGCCCGGAGGCCCGCAGCGCGGCGGAAGCCGACATCAAAGACGAGCTCGACAGCTTCAAGAAGCGGCTTACGGCCCTGAACGAGCTTGTCGTGTCTGCAGACAGCAAAGCACGGCTCGCCAAGGTATCGAGCGATATGGACGCCCTGAACGGCGCTCTCAAAAGCATTGATCAGGCCGCCGACGGCGTGCAGAATTTCCAGATGACGCAGGAAATGCAGCAGGTGCGCGACGCGGCGGGCTCCGCGAGCAAGCTCGTCGGTACGCTGCGCAACGCGCTGCGCGGCATGATGGAAATCTACGGCAAGCGCGTCATCGACGTGAACAACGATGCCAGCGAAGCCTATCTGCATGTCTCGACATTGATGATGATCTGTGCGGCGGTCAGTATCATTGTCAGCCTTATGCTCGGATTCTGCATCGGCCAATACGGCGTCGCCAAGCCGGCGCGGGCGCTGGTGATCCTGCTGCAAAAGCTCGCCGGCGGCAACTACGACGTCGAAGTCCAGGGCATCGATCGCAAGGACGAGATCGGCGACGTCGCCAAGACCGCCGTCGTATTCAGGAAAACGGCCTTGCCAAGATCCGTATGGAACGCGAGCAGAAAGCGCTTGAAAAGAAGGCCGTGGCCGAACGCGAGGCTGCGGCGGCAAACCTTGCCAACGAGTTCGAAGCCGCCGTCGGCGGTATCGTCCAGGCCGCGGTCGCAGGTGATTTCTCCAAGCGCGTCGAGCTTGAGGGCAAAACCGGCCTCAATCTCAGCGTCGGTAAATCGATCAACACACTGTGCGAAAACGTTGGTGCGGCTGTTGGCGACCTCGTCGCTATGCTGACGGCGCTCGCCAAGGGCGATATGACCCGGCGCATCACCTCCGATTACGAGGGCGAGTTCGGCAAATTGAAGGACAATGCCAACGCCACGGCGCAGGAGATCGGCGCGACAATCGCGGGCGTCAAGCAGGCTGCACGGGAAGTCACCAATGCCTCGGCCGAAATTTCGACTAGCACCACGGACCTGTCGCAGCGCACCGAAGAGCAGGCCGCGAGCCTCGAACAGACTTCGGTCTCGATGGAAGAGATCGCTTCGACCGTCAAAAGAAACGCGGAAAACGCCCAGCAAGCGAACCAGTCCGCCGCCACCACCCGGGAGCTCGCCGGCCGCAGCGGTCAGGTGGTCGCCAAAGCCGTCGCGGCCATGGCCGCATCGAGGAATCCTCGATCAAGATCTCCGATATTATCGGTGTCATCGACGAGATCGCCCGGCAGACCAATCTGTTGGCGCTCAACGCCGCGGTCGAGGCGGCGCGTGCCGGCGAAGCCGGACGCGGCTTTGCGGTGGTGGCTTCGGAGGTGCGCAGCCTGGCGCAGCGCTCGTCGCAAGCCGCCAAGGACATCAACGGCCTATTCACCCACAGCAACGGAGAGGTGAAGGAAGGCGCCAACTCGTCAACGAGGCGGGTTCGGCGCTCTCCGCTATCGTCGAGTCGATCAAGAAGGTCGCCGAGATCGTCGCCGACATCGCGGCGGCAAGCATCGAGCAGTCTTCCGGCATCGATCAGGTCAACAGGGCGCTGACGCAGATGGACGAGGTGACCCAACAGAACTCGGCCCTCGTCGAAGAGAACGCCGCGACCGCGAAAACACTTGAACACCAATCGCAGGCCATGGATAGCCGAGTGGCCTATTTCCGCGTCGACGAAGCGGCAAAGGACAACTCGACCAAGACCGACGCGCACCGGCCGGCCGCAGCTGCGGCCCCGCGCTTGCGAACGATCGGCGCCACGGCTCTCAAGGAAGACGTGGTCTGAACGCCTGACATTCGGTTCGAGCCTCCAAGCCGCCGGAGAGGTATCTCCGGCCGGCGGCATTTTCACCTCAACAAGCTTGCGCCGAGCTCGCGTCCTGCGGCCGGTCAACCATGCTTTGCCGCATGCCACTGGAGTAGCCGCCGCGCTTCGATCGTGGCAAACTAAGCCAGCATCGCGGCCAGCGAAGCCGCAGCGTGTGACAGGTGAGGGAGAGAGAAATGTCTTGGTCGAAAGTATCGGATATCGCTTATGGACGTCTGCGGTCTCCGGATCTCGATGTTGCGGAGGAGTTCCTCACCCGCTTCGGCCTGCATCGAACCGAGCGCACCAATAACGCCCTCTATATGCGTGGGACCGATCCCAATCATCACATCCACATCACCGAAAAGGGCGATCCGAAATTTGTCGGCATTGCCTATTTCGTCGATGACGAGGATGACTTGAAGAAGCTCGCCAAGGCGCCCGGTGCGTCAGGGGTCGAGACCATCGACGAGCCCGGCGGCGGCAAGCGAGTGCGGCTCACGGAACCGAACGGCTATCAGATCGAAGTCGTCGCCGGCATCGCGCCGGTCGAGCCGATCAAGGTCGCGCGGCAGAAGCTGAATTCGGGCGAGGCGCCGACGGCGCGCGCCGGCGAGCTGATGCGGCTGCCGAAGGGTCCGGCGCACGTCAAGCGCATCGGCCACGGCGTGATGATGACGCCGAAATTCCGCGAGACCGTCGGCTGGTTCCGCGAGATGCTAGGCCTTATCTGCTCCGACGACGTCTATGTCGAGAGCAAGGATCATCTGATCGGCTCGTTCAATCGCTGCGATCGTGGCGACGCCTATGTCGATCACCATGTCTTCTTCTGTCTCAATCACGAGAAGACCGGTCTCAACCACTTCTCGTTCGAGGTGCCGGATATCGACGACGTCTGCGTGGGCCACGATTATCTGAAGAAATTTGGTGCTTACGAACATATGTGGGGCATCGGTCGCCATGTGCTCGGCAGTCAGGTCTATGACTACTGGGCCGATCCGTGGGGCCGCGTGCACGAGCATTGGGCCGACAGCGACCGGCTCAATCTTGCCAACGGCTCCAATCTCGTTCCCGCCGAGGAAGCGCTGATGTCGCAATGGGGCGAGAAGCCGCCGGAGAAATTCATCAATCACGCGAGCCTGTGATTGCAGCTGGCATCGCCGATAATTTCACCAATGGAAGAAAAAAGCGCCGACGGTTACGCTGGCGCTTTCGCTTGTTTCGGCGGGATTACATCTTGGTCACGCGCGCATGCAGGAGCGCGGCTCGGCCGCTGCGCACTTCCTTGATGCAGCGCGCGAGCGCGGCCGGCACTTCTGCCGGGTCGCTGAGCTCCTCGGCATAGGCGCCGAAGGCTTCGCCGACCTTGGCGAAGTGAACATTGGGCGCAAGTTCTGACTCAAAGGAATTGGCGGTCTTGGCTTCGCCTTCCGGATAAACGCGCAGTGTCGATTGCTTCACCGCGTTCCAGCCCGAATTGTCGAGAACGATCGAGAGATACGGCAATTTATATTGCTGGGCGATCGCGAAGGCCGATGTCGGGTTGCCGAAATAAAAACCGCCGTCGCCGGAAATCTGCACCATCAGGCGATCCGGCGCCGCGAGCTTGGCGCCGAGCGCCATGCCGCTCGACCAGCCCAGGCCGCCACCGCCGGCGACCACGAGCGTATTGGGGACGGGTCGCGGAACTTGCAGAAACACCGCGGCGGCATTGGTAATGCCCTCATTGAAGATCGTGTCTTCGGCATCGATCATTTTGCCGAGCTCGGCCATCAGATAATGCGGATTGATGGCGCCCGGCCGGCCTTTGTCGGCGGCGAGCTTGGCCGCATGAGCGTGACGCTCGTCGCGCATCGCTTTGATGCGCATCATCCGCGCCGCGACGGCCTCTTTGAACTTCGGCGTCGCCTTCGCCTTCAGCGCTTCGAGCACTTGCTCGAGAATGCGTCCGCTGTCGCCCTGCATGCGGATGTTGCCGGGGAAGCTCCACATCGGCGAGCCCGGCTTCAGCGTGTCGATGTCGATATGCGCCCAGAACGAATTCGGCTGCGTCTGCACTTTGTTGGGGAACCACGGCACGTCGACGTCGACGATGAGCCCGACATCGGTCTTCGGCACGGCCCTCTCGGCGCCGAAGCCGACAAAGCACGGACTGTCATGGGAGATATTGTTGGTGGCATTGGATTCGTAGACAGCGATGCCGGCGAATTGCGCCAGCGCGTCGATTGCGCGCGCGGATTGGGCATGCCGTCCACCATAGCCGGTGATCAGGATCGGATGTTCCGCGGTCAGAAGCTTGTCGGCGATCGCCTCGGCAAGCTTCGGGTCACCGCCGCCGCGTGAGGTCGCGGCAAACTGATCGCCAGAATAGCTGCGGATTTCGTCGGCGCTCCAGTGTTGCGTCAGGGTCTCGCGCTGCATCATCAGATAAACCGGGCCGCGCGGCTCGCTGTGCATGATCGATGATGCCCGACGCAAGGCTTCCTTGACGACGACACCCGATGGCAAAGTCCATTCCCATTTCACGTAGGGCCGCACCAAGCTCGCCTGATCGAACGGTTCCTGGATGAAATGCACGTAGGTGTCGCGCGAGCCGACCAGCTCGTTGTTGACGGTGTAGGGCGCTTTGCCGGCCATCAGCAGCACCGGCAGGCGGCTGCGGAAGATATTGTGCATGCCGTTTGCCGTATTGGCGGTGCCGACATCGACATGAACCAGCACGCCTTGGCCGCGCCCGGTGACCAGCGCATAGCCCGCCGCCATATGGGCCGCGGTGTTTTCGTGCGGGCAACGCACCACTCCCGGCATTGGCTCGCCGAGCTTTTTCCGATGCGCCATCTCGTCGATGATCGGCGCATGGTCGGTTCCAAAATTACAGAACAGGTAGTCGATACCGGTCTCTTTCAAACCTTCGAGCAAATAATAGGCCGTCGAGAATTCGGGAACATTGGTTTTGCGGGCAGCTGACGTTTCCATGATCTGAGCACTCATTTGGTCGTGTTTTTACCGATGGAGGTGAACTTTGTGAGAGTTCCGCGATGGCCGGTTCCTTATAACATCCTTGTCTGGGGCCGTGGGCATGCAAGTTCTTTTGTGAACAGGGGATCTTTTCTGAACAAAGATCGGGGTTTGCCCGAAGTCTTGCCACAAAGCGGGGCGATAGCTCAAAGCGTCGATCGGGGGAGGGTTCTTCATGAAGTGGCAGGCCGTTGCGGCCGGCGCGTTGGCGTCGGCGCTGTTGTCGTGTGTCGTACTGATAGGCTCCGTGTTTACCAGTTCCGCTTTTGCCGATGTTCGCATCGTTAATGACCTGGGGGGTGAAGTTGCCTCCTACGTGGAAAAGTTCCAGGAGATGCGCGCCGCGGGCGACCGCGTCGTCATCGATGGGCCTTGCCTATCAGCTTGCACTTTGCTGACCGGCATTATTCCAAGGGATCGGGTCTGCGTCACCAGCCGCGCTGCGCTGGGCTTCCATGCGGCCTCGTATTACAACGATGCCTCCCGCTCGCTGGTGCCGACAAAGGAGGGTAGCCGCGTGGTCATGCGGCTCTATCCGCCCGCGATCAAAGCCTGGATCGGCCGGCATGGTGGGCTGACCCCCACCCTAATGTTCATGCGCGGCCGAGAATTGGCGGCGCTCTATCCGACCTGCCATTAATCCGGCATTCGGCGGAGACTGGGAGACGACTGCTCGGTGGCGCCGTCTGCCGGCGTTGTCCGCGGAAGCGTTCCCGCCCATCTAGGTTCCATGTCGCTGGATCCCATGCCACCGGGTTCGTCACCAGGCTTGATATCCAAGGTATTGTCGGAAGCCGAGAAGGAGCCGCCGCTGCTCGGTTTGCGCCTCGCTTTGGCGGCCGGCGCTTTGGTCGCAATGGCCCTGGCGGGTAGCGTCTTACTCTGGGCGCATTACGGAACCACCGTATTTTTCGAAACAATCCGTGCCGGATTTGCGGCGTGTTTCGGCTGATGGGACCATAGGCCGTGGACGAAAAGACCTCCCGCATTGCGCTTGTGCTCGGCGCCTTCCTCGCCGGCCTTGTTCTGTTTTTCACCGCCATTCTGCTGGTGACCGGCTACGCGCCGTCGCCCGTGGGTCAGGCCGTCGCTGCCGTGGGCGGACCCTTCCAGCTTACGGATCAGAACGGCAAAGCCGTCACCGACGCCGATATGAAAGGCAGGCCGTTCCTGGTGTTTTTCGGCTTTACGCATTGTCCGGACATTTGTCCCACCACCCTGTTCGACACGTCGCAGCTCATGAAGGAGCTCGGGCCCGATGCCGACCGTACCGGCGCGCTGTTCATCACCGTCGATCCGGATCGCGACACGGCAAAGGTGATGAAGGACTATCTGTCGAATTTCGACCCGCACGTGCGCGGGCTGACTGGCGACCCCGCAGCCATCAATGCCGCGATCAGGGCCTATCGGGTCTATGCCAAGAAAGTGCCGCTCGAGAACGGCGACTACACGATGGATCACACCGCCCTGGTCTATCTCATGGACAAGAATGGTCATTTCGTTGCCCCGTTCGACATGAGCCGGACGCCGGCTGCGGAAGCTGCGGATTTGCGCCGTTTTCTCTGATCCGCGGCAGATTTAGCCTTAAGTCTCGAGCTTGGCGGCACGGGGGAATTTTTTCCATAGGCTTTGTCGAGCTGCCTCGACTTTTTGCCGTGCTCCCGCTAGGCGGATGCAGACGAATTAAGATACCAAGCCGAATCCCGCCGCGGATCGTGAGCGATGCAATCTGAAACCGCTATTTCTGGTCAGTTCATGCGCGCGATTTTGCGGCCGGCCTTGCTCGCGCTTCTGCTTGCGGCGCTTTCCGGCGCGCACGCGCTGGCCGCGCCCGACAACGCGGCGGAAAGCGTGGTGAGCAAAGACGGCGTGTCGCCGACCGCCGTCGCGTCCGCCGCCGTTCCGGGCTTCTGGGATCCGCGCCGGCGGCCCGAGCGGCCCGATCTATCGCGTATTCAGAGCATCCGCTTTCTTACCGAGCTCGATTATCCGCCGTTCGACTATGCCGGCACTGATGGCAATCCAGCCGGTTTCAATGTCGATCTGGCACGTCTTCTTTGCGCCGAGATCAATGTGACCTGCACGATCCAGGCGCGCCGCTTCGACTTGCTGCTCGATGCGCTCAACGACAAATCCGGCGACGGCGATGCGGTGATCGCCTCGATCGCGTCCAACGCCGATACGCGGCGGCAGGCCGATTTCACCGATCCCTATTACCGCACGCCGGCGCGTTTTGTGGCGCGCGCCGATAGCCAGATCCGCGACGTGCTGCCGGAGCTGGTCGAGGGCAAGAAGATCGCGGTCGTCGCCGGCACTGCGCACGAAGCGTTCCTGAAGCAGATGTTCACTGAAGCCGAGCTGCATCCTTATCCCAATGCTGCGGCGGCGCGCGAGGCGCTGCGTAACAAGGAGGTCGATCTTCTGTTCGGCGACGGCATTTCGCTCGCTTTCTGGCTCAACGGCAGCGACTCCAACGGTTGCTGTGCCTTCCGTGGCGGGCCGTATCTGGAAGGCCGTTTCTTCGGCGAAGGCGTCGGCATTGCGGTCAAGCGCGGCAACGATCTGCTGCGCCAGGCGCTGAATTGGGCGCTATTTCGGCTATGGGAGAAGGGCAGCTATACCGATCTCTGGCTGCGCTATTTTCCGATCAGCCCGTTCTGACGCAGACAATACGGTTCCAAAGGTTCAAGTGCATGACGATCGCGACCATCGAAAATCCGGCGAGCCTGCGCGAAGTCGCCGAGCAGTCGCACGCCTGGCCGTTCGAGGAGGCGCGCAAGATCGTCGCGCGGCTGAAGAAAAAGCCGAAGGACGAAGTGATCTTCGAGACCGGCTATGGGCCGTCCGGCCTGCCGCATATCGGCACGTTCGGCGAGGTGGCGCGCACCACCATGGTGCGTCACGCCTTTCGCGTGCTCACCGACGACAAGATCAAAACGCGGCTGATCGCCTTCTCCGACGACATGGACGGATTGCGCAAAGTTCCGGACAATGTGCCGAACAAGGACATGGTGGCGCAGCATCTCGGCAAGCCGCTGACGCAAGTGCCCGATCCGTTCGGCACCCATGACAGCTTTGCCGCGCACAACAACGCACGGCTGCGCGCCTTCCTCGATCAGTTCGGTTTCGACTACGAGTTCATGTCAGCGACGGCCTGCTACACGTCAGGGCGTTTCGATACAGCGTTGCTGACCATACTTAAGCATTTCGAGGAAGTGATGGCGGTGATGCTGCCGTCGCTCCGCGAAGAGCGGGCGCAAACCTATTCGCCGTTCCTGCCGATCGATCCGAAGACCGGCATCGTCTTGCAAGTGCCGGTCGTCGAACACGATGCCAAGGCCGGTACCATCACTTATGAGAACGACGGCGAGCGCGTGACCACCTTGGTCACCGGCGGGCGCTGCAAGCTGCAATGGAAGCCGGATTGGGCGATGCGCTGGGTCGCGCTCGGCGTCGATTACGAAATGGCCGGCAAGGACCTCATCGACTCGGTGAAATTGTCGAGCCAGATTTGCCGCGTGCTCGGTGGCACGCCGCCGGAAGGCTTCAATTACGAGCTGTTTCTCGACGAGAGCGGCCAGAAAATCTCAAAGTCCAAGGGCAACGGGCTGACCATCGAGGAATGGCTGCATTACGCGAGCCCCGAGAGCCTGTCGTTATTCATGTATCGCGAGCCTAAGGCGGCGAAGCGGCTCTACTTCGATGTCATCCCGCGGCATGTCGACGAATATCTGCAATATCTAGATTCCTATCCGCGGCAGGCGATGAAAGAGCGACTCGGCAATCCGGTCTGGCACATCCATGGCGGCAATCAGCCGGCGCCGGACAATCCCGTGCCGTTTGCGATGCTGCTCTCACTGGTCACCGCGTCGAACGCAGCAGATGCCGATACGCTGTGGGGCTTCATCGGTCGCTATCGGCCTGGTGTAACAAAGGAAATCAATCCGCGGCTTGCGGCGCTCGTCGACTATGCCGTCAATTACTATCGCGATTTCGTCGCGCCGAAAAAGCAGTTCCGTGAGCCGAGCCCAGCCGAACGCAAAGCGCTGACCGATCTGCGCGATGCGCTGTCGCAATTGCCGGCCGAGGTGTCGGCGGAGAACATTCAAGACGTGGTCTATGAGATCGGCCGGCGCGAACCGTTCCTCGACAAGAAGAAAAAGGGCAAGGACGGCAAGTCCGGCGTTTCGCTCGACTGGTTCAACATGCTCTATCAGGTGCTGCTCGGCCAGGGGAAGGGCCCGCGCTTCGGCTCCTTCGTCGCCGCCTACGGCGTGCAGAACACGATCGACATGATCGACGGCGCGCTCGCGCGTTCGGCTTAATTCGCTACTGGCTCGCCCACAAAATCCGCGCTAGCCAGACCACGTCCGACATCGCGATGGTTTGCCCGGCTTGCTCGGCACCGAGCGATTTCAGCTCGACGGATTTCGCCGTTTTGCGGTTCAGTTCCTTCACCGTCACTTCGCCGCTCTTGGTGCGGACGACGACGCGGTCGCCGCGCCGGATGGGAGCGGAAGGCGACACGACAATGATGGTGCCGTCGCGATAGGCCGGCTCCATCGCCTGGCCGGAGATTTCCAGCGCATAGGCGTGTTCGTCGTTCACCGCGGGGAAGGGGATCGCGTTCCAGTCGGTCCCGGACGGAAAGCCGCCGTCGTTGAAATGGCTGCCATTGCCGGCTTCGGCAAAGCCCAGAAGCGGCACCGCCTTCACCGTACCGGTCGTGTTCCCCGGCTCGATCAGCGTGACAAAGGCGTCGAACGGCGTGCCGGTCGCGGCGAGCGCCTTGGCGATCGATTCGGTCGAGGGCCAACGGGCGCGGCCTTGCGGCGTGATGCGCTTTGATTTGTTGAACGTCGTCGGATCGAGGCCGGCGCGCTTGGCGAGCCCAGAAGCCGAGAGACCCGCGCGCGCCGCAAGGCGATCGATGGCCGACCAAACCTGCCCGTGCGTCAGCATCTAGATCCCAGACCCCAGCACGATCCGAAGACGAGTTGCCCAGGGCTTATCCCAGACTTACTCCGGGAACGTCCCCCGATCTTCGGAAAGAACCATGCTCAACAAAACTAGAACCGGATTTTGACAGTACCAAACCCATCGCGCCCCAGCGCCTAGATCATAGGAATTATTGCCTGAATGCTCAAGTCACGCCGCGCGCCCTGCGGCGGTTTTGTGCAGCTTTTGGCGCGCCCTTTGGCTTGCATTGGCTTGGCTTGAAGAGGGCAAATGTCGCCGATAGGGTCGCCCGGAATTCCAAGGCGCCGGGCGGACTTGCGCGTGGACTGGCGGATGGGCCTGGCGGCGAACTTGCGGGCCGATTAGGGGGCGATTTGGACGTGGCGACGATTTACAAAATCTGCGAGCGGGCGGCGTGGCGGGAAGCCGAACGCGCCGGGCTTTATCTCGGATCGGCACTCGATCTGCACGACGGCTTCATCCATTTCTCGACCGCCGGACAGGTTGTCGAGACCGCGGCGAAACATTTCGCCGGCCAGACCGATCTGATGTTGGTCGCCGTCGACGACGAGGCTTTGGGTCCAACCCTCAAATGGGAAACGTCGCGCGGCGGCGCGCTCTTTCCGCATCTCTATGCCGCGCTGCCGCTGGCCGCGGTGCGCTGGGCGCGCCCGCTGCCCGATGAGACGGCCGGTCGGCGGGAAATCGTGGAGCTTGAGCCGTGATCGGCTTCTTCGACCGTTTGGCCCGGCCGTTTCTGCAGGCGCTCGAACCCGAAGATGCGCATCGTCTCGCGGTCACTATGCTCAAATTTGCGCCGCTGCCGCAGGCGCCGCACGACGATCCGCGGCTGGCGATGCGCGTGTTCGGATTCAATTTCCCGAACCCGGTCGGCGTCGCGCCGGGCTTCGACAAGAACGGCGAGGTGCCGGACGCGCTGCTTCGCCTGGGCTTCGGCTTTGTCGAAATCGGCACCATCACGCCGCGGCCGCAGCCCGGAAATCCGAGACCGCGGCTGTTCCGGCTCGATGCCGATCGCGGCGTCATCAATCGGCTCGGCTTCAATTCGGAAGGCGCGGACGCCGTGCTCACGCGGCTCGCTGCGCGCGCCAATGCCGGCGGCGTGGTCGGCATCAATGTCGGCGCCAACAAGGATTCGCCTGATCGCATCGCCGACTATGTCGAGCTCATCGAGCGCTTTGCCGCGGTGGCAAGCTACGTCACCGTCAATATTTCCTCGCCGAACACGCCGGGCCTGCGCAATCTGCAGCAGGCCGCCGTGCTCGACGATCTGCTAGCGCGGGTAATCGATGCACGCGAGCGCGTCGCGCCCAATGCCGGCCCGACGCCAGTGCTTTTGAAGATCGCGCCCGATCTTTCGCTGGCCGATCTCGACGACGTCGTCGGCATTGCGCGCTCGCGCCGCGTCGACGGCATGATCGTCGGCAACACCACGCTGGCGCGGCCGCCGTACCTGCGCGAGACCGCGATCGCGAAGGAGGCAGGTGGCTTGTCGGGTGCTCCGCTGTTGCCGTTGTCAAATCGCATGCTGGCCGAGACTTATGTTCGGGTCGAAGGCGTGTTTCCGCTGGTCGGCGTCGGCGGCATCGATAGCGGTCCCACCGCTTTGTCGAAGATCCGCGCCGGCGCCAGCCTGATCCAGCTTTATTCAGGGCTCGTCTTTGCAGGCCTCGGCCTTGTTGCCGACATCAAGCGCACGCTCATCGCCGCACTCGAGCGCGACCGCGCCGCAAGTCTTGTCGATTATGTCGGCGCCGACGCGGCTTCGGTCACTGCCGAGTCGTGGCCACAGTGAAGTTGTGAGCTAACGTAAAGCCGTTGCGCCGGGCGAAGGCACGAGCACCGGCTTGAGCACCGGCACCAGCCGGCGCTTCTCGCGCCGCGCCGGAATGGCGCGATAAACCTGCTTGGTCGCTTCGACAATGTGAACGCCGGCAAACGGCGCTGACAGCGATGCGCCGGTGCGTTCCCAGGCGACGGCGGAGCGGAGGAACAAGCCGCGTGAGATCGGCGGCACATAGAGCGCCTCGCCCCAACCGGTCGGCGTGAACCAGGTGTCGCGCAGGAGCTGAGTGATCTGGGAGCGCGAATAGGGCCGGCCGTGACCGAACGGCGTGGTATCGACGCGCGCCCAGACGCCGCGCCGGTTCGGCACGACAGCGAGGAGCCGGCCGCCGGCCGCGAGCACGCGCCACGCTTCGCGCAACAGTTCGGCCGGGTCTGACGACATTTCGAGCGCATGAACGAGCAGCACGCGATCCACCGCCGAATCGGTGAGCGGCAAATCGTCCTCCTCGACCAAGGCCGCCAGACCGGGCCGTGCCGAGGGCCAGCGCACCACGCCCAGCGGCGCCGGCATCATTGCGAGGCAGCGCTCGGCCTCCTCGCGGAACAGGCCGAGATACGGCGTCGGATAACCGACGCCGAGCACGCGCATGCTGCGGGTGTCCAGCCAGCGCGCGCGGATGCCATGACCGATGAAGCGGCGGGCCACGACGCCAAGATGCTGGGCGTAGAAATTTCGCAGGTCGACGACGTCCATGCTGGCAAAATAGCACGTCGCGTTGCGCCGCGCTGAATGGCGGGGCCGAGAAATGCGCCACCTTCGCCCTTGCGGTTAATGCGGCGCAGTGCCTACGTTAGGGCGTTATCCTGCGAGCCCCACCATCACGGATTGCGATCAAAATGCCCGCTGAAACCTACCTATTCTCCTGTCTCACCGACAATTTCGGCGTCCTCATCCACGATCCGGTAACCGGTGCGACGGCATCGATCGATGCGCCGGAGGCCGGGCCTGTCGAAGCCGCGCTGAAAAAGACCGGCTGGAAACTGACCGACATTCTGGTCACCCATCATCACGCCGACCACACCGCCGGCATTGGCGAGCTCAAGGCCCATCACAAATGCCGGGTTGTCGCGCCGCGCGCCGAGGCGCAACGCATCGCGCATGTCGACGAGACGGTCGGCGAGGGCGACAAGGTCAAAGTCGGTGCGCTCGAGGGCAAGGTCCTCGACACGCCCGGACACACGTCCGGGCACATTTCGTATTTCTTTCCGGCCGATAAGCTCGCCTTCGTCGGCGACACTCTGTTCTCGATCGGTTGCGGCCGCGTCATCGAGGGTAATCCGGAAATGATGTGGCATTCGCTGCTCAAGCTGCGCGGCCTGCCGGACGACACGCGGTTTTATTGCGGGCACGAATATACCGATGCCAATATCCGTTTCGCCAAGACCATCGAGCCGAACAATAAGGCGCTTGCCGCGCGTTCAGACGAAGTGAAGAAGCTTCTGGGCTCAGGCAAGGCGACCATTCCGGCAACGATCGGCGAAGAGAAAGCCGCCAATCCGTTCTTGCGCGCCGACGACCCGGAAGTGGCGAAATCGCTCGGCCTTTCCGGCAGTCCGGCGTGGAAGGTCTTTGCCGAGGTCAGAGAGCGCAAGAACAAGTTCTGAGCAGGCGCACGCTTTGGCTACGACATTGACCGCAGCCGTCATCATCCGCCTGCTCGATCTCAAGCCGCATCCCGAAGGCGGGCATTTTCGTGAGACCTTTCGCGATGCGCGCGACAACGGCGACGGGCGCGCCGCATCGACCGCGATCTATTTTCTCTTGGCGCGCGGCGAGCGCTCGCACTGGCATCGCTTCGATGCGACCGAACTCTGGCACTGGCATGCCGGTGCGCCGCTCAAGCTCGACATTTCGCAACAGCCTGGAACGGTCGAAAGCCTGACGCTCGGCTGCGATCTTGCCGGGGGTGAGCGCCCGCAGGCCCTCGTGCCGGCTTACGCCTGGCAGGCGGCGCAGACGCTTGGCGACTGGACGCTGGTCGGCTGCACCGTGGCGCCCGGTTTCAACTTCAAGACGTTTGAGCTTGCGCCGAAGGGCTGGTCACCATAACCGCAAGCGTCGGCGGCTTGCTCGTTGTCTCGGCCAGATAGGAATGCAGCGCGGCGACCACTTGGGCGCCTTCGCCGACAGCTGCCGCCACGCGTTTGATCGAGCCGGCACGAGCGTCGCCGATAGCAAATACGCCGCGCTTGCTCGTCTCTAGCGGATGACGATCGCCGCCGGCATCCTCGCCGGTTAGTACGAAGCCTTTGCCGTCGAGCTTGACGTCGGAGCCTGCGAGCCAATCGGTATTCGGTTCGGCGCCGATGAACAGAAACAAATGGCGGATCGGCCGCCGCACTTCTTCGCCGATCGTGCTGTTGTGCCAGCACACCGCTTCCAGCATGCCGTTATTGCCCTCAAGCTTGCTCACTGCGCAGCCAGTTTCGACGTGGACATTGGCGAGGCCAGCGATGCGGTCGACGAGATAGCGCGACATCGTTTCGGCGAGATCAGGCCGGCGCACCAGCATCCGCACTTTGACGCCCTGGCCGGCGAGGAATACCGCCGCTTGGCCTGCCGAATTGCCGGCGCCAACCAGCGCCACTTCCTGATTGGCGCAGAGTTTTGCTTCAAGCGGCGTCGCCCAGTAATGGACGCTCACGCCCTCGAACGTATCGAGCTTGTCGACGTTGAGCCGCCGGTAGCGCGCGCCGCTCGCGATCACGATCGAACGGGTGCGAACGCGCTCGCCGTTATAGAGATTGAGCACGAAGGGATCGCTGCCGCTGTCTCGTGCACAGAGCCCGCTCACCTCGTCGGGGATCGCCATCTCGGCTCCGAATTTCTGCGCCTGATTATAAGCGCGCGCCATCAGCGCCATGCCGGTGATGCCGGTCGGAAAGCCGAGATAGTTTTCGATGCGCGCCGAGGCGCCGGCCTGACCGCCGAAGGCGCGGCAATCGAGCACGATGACGGAGAGCCCTTCCGACGCCGCATAGACCGCTGTCGCAAGACCTGCAGGTCCGGCGCCGATGACTACGACATCGTAGAGCCGATTGGGATCGATCGCCCGCACCAGTCCGACGCAGCGCGCCAATTCGTCTTCGCCCGGGTTACGCAGAAGCTGGCCGCCGGGGCAGAGCACGATCGGCAATTGGCCCGGATCGACATGGAACCGCTCGATCAGGGCTTTCGCTTCGGAATCGGTGTCGGAATTGAGCAATTGATGCGGGTGGCCATTGCGGCGGAGAAAACCCTGCAATCGCAGCACATCGGCATTCTCGGCGCGGCCGATGATGATCGGGCCGCCGGCGCCGACTTCGAGCAGACCCATGCGGCGCAGAATTAGCGCCCGCATGATGCGCTCGCCAAGATCAGCCTCGGCAATCAGCAGTGCGCGGAGACGATCCGGCGCGATGATGATGCTGCATACCGGCTCAAGCGCAGTCGCGTCTGCGAGCGATGGCCGACCCGCCATTTGCGCCAGTTCGCCCAGGAATTGGCCGGGACCGTGGGTCACGATTTCGTGACGGTTCCCTAAACCGTCGTTCCGGGTGATTTCGACCTTGCCGCAAGGAATGACAATCAGGCCAGGCCCGATCTCGCCGGCCGTGAGCAGCTTGTCGCCAGTCTGGAAGGTGTGGCACTCGCCGAATCGGCGCATCCGCTCGATCTCGAACGGCTCGAGATCGGGGAACATCTGATCGTGGCGCCGCTCGATAATGGGCTTGGGAGGCGACGCCATGGCAATGACTGACCCGGTGCTCTCGTTCTACCGCACCGCTATATAGGGCGGCCGCCGTTCAAGCGAAATGCTGGCTCAAACGAAATACTGCCCGCCATTCGCGGTCAATGTCGAGCCGGTGATGAGGCCGGCATCGTCCGAGGCCAGGAATACCACGCAGCGCGCGATTTCCTCGGGCTCGCCGAGCCGGCCGATCGGGATCTGCGGCAGCACGCTTTTTTGCAGCACCTCTTGCGACATCGCCTTGACCATGTCGGTCGCGATATAGCCCGGGCAGATCGCATTGACGGTGACGCCGGCGCGCGCGCCTTCCTGCGCCAGCGCCTTGGTGAAGCCGATCTCGCCGGCCTTGGCCGCGGAATAATTGGTCTGACCGAACTGGCCCTTCTGGCCGTTGATCGAGGAAATATTGACGATGCGGCCGAATTTGCGCTCGCGCATGCCTTCGATGACGTTGCGGCACATATTGAACAGCGAGCCGAGATTGGTGTTGATCACCTCGGTCCACTGCTCCGGGTTCATGCGGTGCAACTGCGCATCGCGCGTGATACCGGCATTGTTGACCAGAATGTCGACTGGGCCGACCTCGGCCGCGACCTGCTTTATGCCGGCAGCGCAAGCGGCGAAAGACGACACATCCCACTTGAATACCGGGATGCCGGTTTCCGTCTTGAATTGCTGTGCCGCTTCGTCGTTGCCGCCATAGCTCGCGGCGACTTTGCAATCGGCAGCTTTGAGGGCTTTGCTGATGGCCGCGCCGATACCGCGCGTCCCCCCCGTAACCAGCGCAACGCGGGGCATGATCTCCTCCCTGTCCAGATCCAACGACGGTCCCGGTCACAATCCCAACCATGATCCGATCCAATGGGATCGGAATCGCCCAGTTCTTCGTCGGAGCATGATCTTTTCGGAAAACCGGGCTCCGCTTTTCCGGATCATGCTCTTGTTCGTACATTCGCCGGGTACCCGTTCCGGGACGCTATGTCCTGGTTTTGGCACCAGCTTAAAGACGCCTATGGCCGGCGCAAGTTGACGCTTGAGCCGGCCATAGCGGCCGGACCGAGGTCCAGCCGTGATCTTTGTCAACGATAAGCGGACTGAGTCGCCAGTGCTTATCGCTCAAGGCACATTGCAATACCCATGCCGCCGCCGATGCACAAAGTCGCGAGGCCCTTCTTGGCATTGCGCTTTTGCATCTCGTAAAGCAGCGTCACCAGAACGCGAGTGCCGGAGGCGCCGATCGGGTGGCCGATGGCGATGGCGCCGCCATTGACGTTGACCTTGTTGGTATCCCAGCCGAGGTCCTTGTTGACCGCGCAGGCTTGCGCGGCGAAGGCCTCATTGGCTTCGATCAGGTCGAGATCGCCGGCGCTCCAGCCGGCCTTCTTCAGCGCGGCGCGCGATGCCGGGATCGGGCCGGTGCCCATGATCTTCGGATCGACACCGGCCTGCGCCCAGGACACAATGCGCGCGAGTGGCGTCTTGCCGAGCTTGGCCGCTTCACTCGCCTTCATCAGCACCACGGCGGCGGCGCCGTCATTGATGCCTGAGGCATTGGCGGCGGTGACGGTGCCTTCCTTGTCGAAAGCCGGACGCAATTTGCCGACCGTTTCGAGCGTGGTGCCGTGCTTGGGATATTCGTCGGTATCGACCACGGTGTCGCCCTTGCGGGTCTTGATCGTGACCGGGGTGATCTCGTCCTTGAACTTTCCGGCCTTCTGCGCGGCTTCCGCCTTGTTCTGCGAGGCGACCGCGAATTCGTCCTGCTGTTGACGCGTAATCTGCCACTGCCGCGCGACATTCTCGGCGGTGTTGCCCATGTGATAACCGTTGAAGGCGTCCCAGAGGCCGTCCTTGATCATCGTGTCGATCATTTCGAAATTACCCATCTTCACGCCGCCGCGCAGATGCGCGCAATGCGGCGCGACGCTCATGGATTCCTGGCCGCCGGCGACGACGATTTCAGAATCGCCATTGGCGATGGCCTGGTAGCCGAGCGCGACCGAACGAAGGCCCGAGCCGCAGAGCTGATTGACGATCCAGGCTGGCGTCTCGACCGGGACGCCGGCGGCAATCGAGGCTTGGCGGCCGGGGTTCTGGCCCTGACCTGCGGTCAGGATCTGGCCCATGATCACTTCCGATACTTTCGGCGCTTCGACGCCGGCACGCTCCAGCGCCGCTTTGATCGCCGTCTTGCCGAGTTCATGGGCCGGCACATTGGCGAATACGCCGTTGAATGCGCCGACCGGCGTGCGCGTCGCGCTGACAATGACAATATCGTCTTTCATAGGAGAATCCTTCCGGTTAGGGCTTATTCTCGGGCGGGCAGAGCCCAGTTGGTAAGTCGGGTTGCGGGGTCAAGCAGGCTTTTCAGGCAGGGCGTGCCGCCGGCTCTCTGATATATGTCATAGGGACGTGTCCGCCCCTCGACAAGACTGCGGTGGGCGGCATCGCTGTTATGCCAAAAGGAGCCTGCCGCGGCGTCCTGCCACGCGGATTTGTTCGTGGCATAGCGCCTTTGCCGCGCGTTTACCTGACGGCACAATAACGGTAGCCGCGTCGCACGAAACCGCCTATTTTACCGGCAACGTTTGCGTGTGGGTGACCGAATGACCGAAGCCATGGCCAAGACCGCTGAGCCGGTTACCATCAAAAAGTACGCCAATCGGCGCCTCTATAATACAGGCACGAGCACCTATGTTACGCTCGAAGACTTGGCCGCCATGGTCAAGAGCGGCGATGATTTCGTGGTCTTTGACGCCAAGACCTCGGAAGAAATCACGCGCTCGGTCCTTACTCAGATCATTTTCGAGCAGGAGAACAAGCAGGGGCAAAACCTTCTGCCGATCACCTTCCTGCGCCAGCTCATCCGCTTTTATGGCGACAGCATGCAGATGCTGGTGCCGCGCTATCTCGAAGTCTCCATCGAGTCGCTGACGCGCGAGCAGGAAAAGTTCCGCAATCAGATGGCGCAGGCTTTTGGTGTCGGCGCTTTCACGTCGCTCGAGGATCAGGTGCGGCGGAATATGGAAATGTTCGAGCGTACCTTCGCGATGTTCGCGCCTTTCGCGCGGCGCGAGAGCGGCGCCGCCGAGACTCCGGTTGAGCCGGAAAAGACTCCGCAAAAAGCCGGCGACATCGACGATCTCAAGCGGCAGCTTGAAGACATGCAGCGCAAGGTCGATCGGCTGTCGCAGAAAGATTAAATCGCGTTCGTCGCGGATTGCGGCTGAGCGGTGCCCGCGAGCCAGGGCCGTTAGGCCGACGCCAGTCCGGTCAGCGCGCCCTGCAGATAATCGCAGCCCCAGTCGCGCAGCGTTTTTGCCGCTTCTTCGTCTTGCACCCATTCGGCCACGGTCTTGAGCTTCAGCCGCTGCGCGAGCTCGATCAGCGAACGCACGAAAGCGCGATCGTCGTCCGAAGTGATGATGTCGCGAACAAAGGCGCCGTCGATTTTCACGATGTCGACGCCGAGCTGGCGCAGATTGCGGAATGACGTATAGCCGGCGCCGAAATCGTCAATGGCGATGCGGCAGCCGAGATCCTTGACCCGAGCGACGAAACCGCGCGTCTCTTCGATGTTGAGAATGGCGTCGCTTTCGGTGATCTCGACGATGAGCCGCTCGGGGGCGCCAGAATGCGAACGCAGCAGCGATGTCAGTCCCGACCACCAATCCGGGTCGATGGTCGAGGCCGACGACACGTTGAGGCTTGCGTTTAGTCCCGGCGCGCCAGAATGCGAACGCAGCAGCGATGTCAGTCCCGACCACCAATCCGGGTCGATGGTCGAGGCCGGCGACACGTTGAGGCTTGCGTTTAGTCCCGGCGCGCCGACGAGTTCGTCGATCACGA
Organism: Xanthobacteraceae bacterium; assembly: GCA_049677525.1. Lineage (GTDB taxonomy): Bacteria > Pseudomonadota > Alphaproteobacteria > Rhizobiales > Xanthobacteraceae > BOG-931. Next base: position 9,376 of record JBAUCK010000047.1, on the reverse strand, counting down.
GTTCAAGCACCCGGAAGTCAAGAAGCCGCACCAGTCCGAGCCGTTCCGCGACGGGATTGATCTCGTTCGCCGCCATAAGACTACCGTCGGCGCGGCGGATGCGCATCAGGCACTCATAGAAGGCGGGCTTGCGATCGGCGGCTGACGCCACGGTTTCGTAGGCCAGGAAGATGCGCCGTTCATTGAGCGCAGCGACGATTTCGTCGGTGGCGCGCACGCTTTCGCGCCGCATCGTTTCGCGCTCGACACTGGGCCGGTACGCCATGAACGAGCCGCGGCGCCGGGCTCTTGCGGCTTCGAGACTGCCCTGCGCGCGGGACAGCGCTTCCGTCACGCTGCGGGCATGACGCGGCGCCGTGATGCCGCCGATGGTCACCGTCACCGCAATCGGCCCGGCGGCGGTCGGCACCATGTCGTCGCGGACGCCTGCGAGCATGCGCTCGGCAGCGATCGCCATGTCGTCGGGCGTGCAGTCGCGCAAAACGAGGCCGAATTTGTTGCCGGAGATGCGGCCGAGCGTGTCCTTGCCGCGCATCCGGCTGCGCAGGCGCTTGGCCACGATGCGGATCACTTCGTCGGCGATATCGAAGCCATAGGACTCGTTGATGCGCGCCAGATGGTCGATCGCGACCAACAGAAACCCGCAGGACGAGCGAAAGCGCAGCGCCTCCTCGATCGTGTCTTCGAGCAATTCGGTGAGACGGTGGCGGTTCAACTCGCCGGTCAGCCCATCGTAGCGCCCGAGAAAAGTAAGCTGACGCTCTTGCTCGTAGCGCTCGTTGATGACGCGGATGACGCCAAGTGCGCGCTGCGGCTTGCCGTCCGGGCCGGCAAACCAGCGGCCGGTATCCTCGACCCATAGTTTTGTCTCTGAAGCGGGATCGGGGCGGATGCCATATTGGATCTGATAAGCGACGCCGTGTCCGTCGTCGCGCTTGTTCGATTGCATGACGGCGTCGAAGCGCCCTTGGGCGTTTTCGGCGTCGAGAATCTGCGCATAGCCGCGGCCGGTCGAAATCGCCGCGGGATCGCGCACGAGCAGCACCTCGGCGGCGTTATTGCCCCACAACACGATATCGGTATCGATGCGCCAGTCGTAGGCGCCTTCGCCCACTGCGGCGAGAATTTGCGCGGGGTCGAAGGGAGCGCCGGGCGGGTTGTCGGCTGTGCTCACGCTTCTGGGCTCATCGTGGTGTGGTAAGCCGCCCGGATGCGGGCTTTATCGCTCATCTCGTAGCCACTTCGGCGCAGGCGCCGCAGACCCGCGCCCGCCGCCGCGCCGAGCCCGGCGAGGCCATCAGCGCCTATTGCGGACTAGGCCAACGGCCGAGTGCCGCCGGCCGTGTGTGTTTTCCCGCTCGCTCTAAGCATCAGAACCTCAAGGCGTCCGTGATCGGCCGGCCGGCCAACTTGGGCCGGCGTCCGGCAGTCTGGCGGCCCAGCCCCTTGTACCTTGCGGCCAGCTCACGCAAATGATGCCCGCGGAGCATGGTGCGTGACTTATACGGTCAAAGAAATCTTCAAGACGTTGCAAGGCGAGGGCGCCCAGGCCGGGCGTCCTGCCGTGTTTTGCCGTTTCGCCGGCTGCAATCTGTGGTCCGGCCGCGAGCAGGATCGCGGCACGGCGATCTGCCAATTCTGCGATACCAATTTTGTCGGTACCGACGGGCCTGGCGGCGGCCGCTTTGAGAGCACCGCCGCGCTTGCGCAGGCAATCGGACAGGCTTGGGCGATCGACGCGCCGCGGCGCTTTGTGGTCTTCACCGGCGGCGAGCCGCTCCTGCAACTCGATCCAGCCCTGATCGAGGCCGTGCATCGCTTGGGTTTTGAGATCGCGGTGGAAACGAACGGCACCCAAGATGCCCACGACGGCATCGACTGGATTTGCGTCAGCCCGAAAGCCGGCGCGCCGTTGAAGCAAACGAGCGGCCATGAACTCAAGCTTGTCTATCCGCAGAGCGGCATCGATCCGGCGGGCTTGCTCGGCCTCCGTTTCGATCACTTCTGGCTGCAGCCGATGGATGGCCCCGATCGCGCCGCCAACACGGCTGCCGCTATCGGCTATTGCCTGGCGCATCCGAACTGGCGATTGAGCGTGCAGATGCACAAGCTCGTTGGAGTTCCGTAATGTTGGAAATCAGCAAACAATTCAGATTTGAATCCGCGCATACTCTGCATCGAGGTGCGGATGTCGAGACAGGGCGTGACGCGAGCAAACGCATTCACGGCCATTCCTATCGCGCTGAGGTGGTGGTCCGCGGCAAGGCCGATCCGAAGACCGGCATGGTCCTCGATTTCGGCATTCTGGAAGGTGCGATCGAAGAGGCGCGCTCCGGCCTCGACCATCATTTCCTCAACGAAGTGCCCGACCTCGGCCCGGCGACCATGGAAAATCTGTCGATCTGGATTTGGCGCAAGGTCGCGGCGAATTGCCAGGGCTTAAGTCGCGTTACGGTTTTTCGCGACTCGACCGGCGAGAAATGCAGCTATTTCGGGCCAAAGAGGGCGGTTTGAACGCTGCTTGCGCTGTCACGACACTCGCGCGTCAGGAGGCCGGCCCGTCAACCTCGATCTGCCGCCGTGACGCGCGCATGCCGATGATGAAGCCGGCAAGCACGTCGACCAATGCGATCGCCATCAGCAGAAAAAACGTCGAGGTCGCGGCATGCGGCACCAGCAAAAATTCGACCAGCATGCCGATAAAGAGAATCATCGCCAGGATATGATCCATGACGCTGCGCATGCCCATGCGTGTCGCCTTGATCAATTCGATCCAGAGCAAAAAGATCGCGAATGCGATCAGGACATCTTCCCAGGTCAGCACCCAGTCCGCGCCCGACATCATATGCACGGTCGTCACCGGGGCGGTCCAGCTGACGCCCGGGGTGAGAAACGCGATCATGTTGTAGATGGCGAAGGGAAGCAGAAGGAGCGGGAAGCCGAGCAAAAACATGACGGGATTCTTTCGTCACAGAGCTCTTTGGTTACACGGCTCTTAATCACACGGCTCTCTCGTCACCAAACGCAGTCACTCGCCGCGGGTTTCGGCGAGGAGCGAAGCCTTTAGGCCTCGCCCTTTTTCTTCAGCACCTGCCGGCCGCGATACATGCCGGTTTTCAGGTCGATATGGTGCGGACGGCGCAGTTCGCCGGAATCCTTGTCTTCGACATAGGACGATGCCTTCAGCGCGTCAGCGGACCGGCGCATGCCGCGTCTGGACGGCGAAGTTTTTCGTTTCGGCACGGCCATGGGGGTCGTTCTCCTGATAGGTCGTGTTGCTTCGGGGTGGCGCGCTTATAGAAGAACAGGCCCGGTAATGCTAGGGGCCGCTACGGGCTTCTGACGCAAGCCGCAAGGCCCGAAAACTCCTCGGAACGGCGCTCATAAAGCCCAGCCAGCCGGTGGACAATGATGCCTGGTGTCCGGGCGCTGCGCCGGTGAGGATTGGGTAGGATTGCGGCGAGTTCGGCGGCCTCGCGCCCGTTAAGGTCGTGGGCCGATTTGCCGAAGGCAAAGCGCGATCCAGCCTCGGCCCCGAATTCCCCATCGGGACCCAGTTCGACGATGTTGAGATAGATTTCGAGGATTCGCCGTTTCGGCAACACCAGGTTCAGCCAAAGCGCCAGCGGGATTTCGAGCACTTTGCGGACGTAGCTGCGACCCTGCCAAAGGAAAAGATTCTTGGCCGTCTGCTGGGTAATTGTCGAAGCGCCGCGCGACTCGCCGATATCGCCGGACTGCCGCAGCGCTTCGCGCATGGCGCCGAGATCGATGCCGCGATTGTGACAGAAGGTGCCATCCTCGGCGACGATGACGGCAACCGGTAAGGCCGACGACACGTGGCTCAGTGGCACAGTGATGCGCTTGACGCGCGCACCGGTTGCCCATCGCCACAGCATTGGCGTCGAGACCGGATCGATGAACCGGTAGAACGGCGCGATTGCATAAGGCGCGATAATCAGGAGTGCGATGACGGTGACGCAGAACACGGCGACGCGCCGCCATTTATGTGCCATTGGCGAACTTGCGCGGGACCATGCCGCAGCGCGTCCCATTGCGCACTAGTCCCGCGCGTAACCGATCAGCGGCTTCTTCTTGCGGCCGAGCATGATCAGGAGCGTCGCAACCGCGCCGACGACAACCCAAGCTGGCAGGTCAAAGCTCTTTTGCAGATAGGGATCCCAAGCCCAGACAAATTTCTGCTTTAGCCAGTTCTGCGCCTGGTTGAGGCTGGTCTGGTCGATGATGGCCCAGACATCGCCGACCTTGGTGTAGACCAGGTCATGATTGGCGATCGACTTGGTGCCGTCATAGACGAAGAACACGAAGGCGGTCGCCAACAGGCAAAGACCGAGAAAGCGAAGCAGGAATCTGATCATCGGAACTGCGCGGGATGTGGCTGCAGATGGATTTTGCCGATTAACTAACGCAACGACGAGTCGGTAGCTTCGTAAACAGACGAATCGTCTAGCGCAGGCATTACCCTTCTGCGCCTACTTGTTCAATGCGGCGCTTTTCGCCACGCCGCATTGCGTCAGGCGCCCTTCCTCCGCACTCCCCTTGAGTACAGGCCACCCGGTTCGCTAAGGTTCCCTCGCCCGCCATACCCTGCTGCGTAGTACCCATAGGAAATTGAAATGGCTTCCAAAAATGGCGGTGCGTCGCACCGCCCAACCTTCACCGACCAAGAAGCCCTGCTGTTCCACAGCCAGGGCCGGCCCGGAAAGCTTGAAGTTGTCGCCACCAAGCCGATGGCGACGCAACGGGACCTGTCGCTGGCTTATTCGCCCGGTGTCGCGGTGCCGGTGCTGGCCATTGCCGAAGACGAATCCAAGGCCTTCGACTACACGACCAAGGGCAATTTCGTCGCCGTCATCACCAACGGCACCGCCATCCTTGGGCTTGGCAATCGCGGCGCGCTCGCCGCCAAACCGGTGATGGAAGGCAAATCGGTCCTGTTCAAACGTTTCGCCGATATCGACTCCATCGATATCGAAGTGTCCACCGAAGATCCGGACGACTTCATCAATTGCGTCAAGCTGCTCGGCAAGGGCTGGGGCGGCATCAATCTCGAAGACATCAAGGCGCCGGAATGCTTCATCATCGAGCAAAGACTGCGCGAATTGCTCGACATCCCGGTGTTCCATGACGACCAGCACGGCACCGCTATTATTGCCGCGGCAGGCCTCATCAATGCGCTCGAGCTCACCGGCCGCGAGATCAAGACCACCAAGCTGGTGTGCAACGGCGCCGGCGCCGCCGGCATCGCCTGCCTCGAACTCCTTCGCGCCATCGGCTTCCGGCCGGAGAACCTGATCCTCTGCGACACCAAGGGCGTGATCTATGAGGGCCGCACCGACGGCATGAACCAGTGGAAGTCGGGCTTTGCGGTCAAGACCAAGGCGCGCACGCTTGCTGAAGCTTTGGCCGGCGCGGACGTGTTCTTCGGCCTCTCGGTGAAGGGCGCGGTGACCAAGGACATGGTGAAGTCCATGGCGGACAAGCCGATCATTTTCGCCATGGCCAATCCGGACCCGGAGATCACGGCGGAAGAAGTCGCGGAAGTGCGCAGCGACGCCATCATGGCGACAGGCCGCTCCGACTATCCGAACCAGATCAACAATGTGCTGGGCTTCCCCTACATATTCCGCGGCGCGCTCGATGTCCGCGCCCGCGCCATCAACATGGAGATGAAGATCGCCGCGGTGCACGCGCTCGCCAAATTGGCGCGCGAGGACGTGCCCGACGAAGTTGCGGTGGCTTACGGCGCACGGCCGAAATACGGCCCCGACTACATCATTCCGGTGCCGTTCGATCCGCGGCTGATCTCCGACATTCCGCCGGCGGTGGCGAAGGCGGCGATGGAGTCCAACGTCGCGCGGCGGCCGATCCGCGACATGGAGGCCTATCGCCAGCAATTGCGCAGCCGGCTCGACCCGATCGCCGGCGTTCTCACCAATGTCTATGAACGGCTGCGGCGCCGGCCGCGCCGCGTTGTCTTTGCCGAGGGCGAAGAGGAGCAGGTGATCCGGGCGGCTGCGAGCTTTGTGCACCAGGGTCTCGGTACGGCGCTACTTTGTGGTCGCGAACGGCGGGTCCGCGAAACGGCGGGGGCGCTCGGCGTCGAGCTCGGCCGCGGCATCGAGATCATCAATGCGGCGATGACGTCGCGCAATGCTGCCTATGCCGCTTACCTCTATGAGCGGCTGCAGCGCCGCGGCTTCCTGCAGCGCGACTGCCAGCGTCTGGTCAATCAGGATCGCAATCACTTCGCCGCCTGCATGGTCGCGCTGGGCGACGCCGACGCCATGGTGACCGGCGTCACCCGCAATTTCTCGGTGGCGCTGGAAGATGTGCGGCGCTGCACCGATGCTAAGCCCGGCCACCGTGTGATGGGCGTCTCGCTGGTGCTGGCGCGCGGCCGCACCGTGCTGGTCGCCGACACTGCGGTGACCGAACTGCCCACGGCCAGTGAAATTGCCGAGATCACGATCGAGGCGGCGCGTGTCGCGCGTACGCTGGGCTATGATCCGAGGGTGGCGCTGCTGGCCTCCTCGAACTTCGGTTATCCGGTGAGCGAGCGCTCCTCGCGCGTGCAGGAGGCAGTGCAGCTCCTCGACGGCAAGCATGTCGATTTCGAATATGACGGCGACATAGCGGCCGATGTCGCGCTCAATATGGAGCTGCGCGAAACCTATCCGTTCTGCCGCCTGTCCGGGCCGGCCAATGTGCTGATCATGCCGGCGATCCACTCGGCCTCGATCTCGACCAAGCTGTTGATGGAGATGGGCGGAGCGAACGTGATCGGTCCAATGCTGGTGGGGCTCGACCGCTCGGTGCAGATCGTGCCGCTGTCGGCCAACGACGCCCAACTCGTCAATATGGCGGCGCTCGCTGCTTTCAACGCGGGCGGTTGAACCGGTCCGCACTTTCTGGCGTTAACCCAGTTGCGGTCGCCGCAAAACTTGCGGTGAATGATTCACCATGCCGAAACCAGTGTCGATTAGCGTGCGCTCGCCGCCGATCGCCCGCTCGAACATGTCGTGGTTCATGCAGCATTTTGCCTCTCTCGCCCCGGATCTGTTCGCGCTCGAGATCAGCGGCTTGGTCAAGAGCTTTGACCGGCCCGCGGTCGACCATCTCAATCTCACGGTGCGCGCCGGCGAATTCTATGCGCTGCTCGGGCCCAACGGTGCCGGCAAGACCACGACACTGCGCATGATCGCAGGGCTTCTTCGCCCCGACGCCGGCGCGATCCGCGTCGCCGGTATCGATGCGTTGGCCGATCCGGTTCGCGCCAAGCACGTGATGGCGTGGATTTCCGACGAACCGATGATCTACGACAAGTTGACGCCGCAGGAATATCTCGAATTCATCGCCGGCCTGTGGGACATCGCACCGGAGCTCGCCGCGCCGCGCGCGCTTGAGCTCTTGCACTGGCTCGACCTGCTTCCGCACGCGCATGAGCGCTTCGAAGGCTTCTCCAAGGGCATGCGGCAGAAAGTGGCCTTGGCCGGTGCGCTGGTTCACTATCCGCAGGTGATCATTCTCGACGAGCCGCTGACCGGGCTCGATGCCGGCTCGGCGCGGCAGGTCAAGAATGTGCTGCGCGAGCGGGTGCGCGCCGGCGGCACCATCATCATGACCACGCATATTCTCGAAGTGGCCGAGCGCATGGCCGACCGTATTGGCGTCATCGCCCACGGTAAGCTCATCGCCGAAGGCACACTCGAAGAGTTGCGCCGGCAAGCCGGCAACAGCAATGTCGGGGCCACCAGCGGCGCGAGCCTCGAAGACATGTTTCTCGCTTTGGTCGCCGAGCAAGCGCAAGCGGCGTGATGGCGCATCCGGGCACGGCCCTTTGGTTTGCGCAGCACGAGTGGCGCCTGGCCTGGCGCGACTGGCTTTCGATGATGACGGCCGGCCGGCGCGGGCGTCTGCCGCGCGCGCTGATCGCCACCGCGGCGTTCGTTATCTTCATGCATTTCGTCGCCTCCTGGATGGTCGGCCGCTATGCCGATGCGGTGCCGAACAAGGCGACACTGGTCGCAATCTCCGCAAGCGTCTTGCTGTCATGGCTGCTGATGGTGTCGCAGGCCATGGAAACGACGACGCGCGCGTTCTACACCCACTCCGACCTCGATCTCATCCTGTCGTCGCCCGCGTCCACAGCGAAACTCTTCGCGGTGCGCATCGCAACCGTCGCGCTCGCGATGGCGCTGATGGCATTGCCGCTCGCGGCGCCGTTTATCGACGTGCTGGTCGCGCGCGACGGTTGGCGCTGGCTGGGCGCTTACGGATTGATCGTCGCGATGGGCGCGGCGGCGACCGCGCTTGCGGTCGGGTTGACGGTGGCGCTGTTTCGCCTGGTCGGACCGAAACGCGCGGTTCGTGGCACAGGTCATTGCCGCGGTGATCGGCGCTGCGTTTGTCATCGGCCTGCTGGTGGCCTCGATCATGTCCTACGGCACGCTGTCGCGTGCGTCTGTCGTTGAATCGCAGGTCGTGGTGGCGCATGTCCCCGGTCTCGACAGTTTTGTCTGGTGGCCGGCGCACGCCGCTCTCGGTGACGGCTTTGCGCTCGCCGGTGTGCTGGCATTGAGTTTGGCATTGCTTGCCGCCGTAATTGCGCTCGTCGCGCCGCGCTTTGGCGAATATGCGGTTACGGCGTCGAGTGCTGCGGCCTCGACGTCCCGAAATGCGTGCCTCTCGACAAAATTTCACTCGACGTCGCCGCGCGGCGCGCTGCGCCGCAAGGAATGGACGTTGCTCCGTCGCGATCCCTGGCTGGTATCGCAGACGACCCTGATGCAGATGCTCTATCTCATTCCCCCCGGCGGTTCTGCTGTGGCGCAGTTTCGGCGACGGCAACGGCGCCTATCAGCTGCTGATCCCGGTCCTGGTCATGGCGGCGGGGCAGCTTGCCGGCGGTCTCTCCTGGCTCGCGATTTCCGGCGAAGACGCGCCCGGTGTTGTCGCCACCGCGCCCGTTCCGCCGAGCTTTGTCATCCGCGCCAAGATCGAGGCCGTGCTCGGCGTCATCGCCGTCGTCTTCGCGCGCCCCTGGTCGTCGTGCTCGCCATCGCCTCGCCCTGGCGCGCGCTAATCACTTGCGGAGGCATCGTCGTTGCCGCGGGCGCGGCGACCTCGATCCAGCTTTGGTTCCGCAGCCACGCCAAGCGCAGCCAGTTTCGCCGCCGTCAGGTCTCTTCCCGCGTTGCGACCTTTGCCGAGGCCTTCTCCTCGATCGGCTGGGCCGCGACTGCGGCCGTCGCCGCGGTCAATCTTTGGCTTGCCATCGCACCCGGCCTGGTCGCGCTTGCCGTCGTGGCTGGAGCCCGCTTCATGAGCCCGCGCCCGAAACACGCGTGAATTG